>CAZFFW010000099.1:0-19206 GCA_964518125.1 uncultured Porifericola sp. | reverse complement strand
TATGCAGTGGATCAACATTTGCACCCTATAGCGATGGTCCATATCAGTGAAGAAAATAGCACTCAGTTACTTTTCAACCACGATTTTGATCCAGCCACATTGCACACCTTACAAATTAACAATGTCAAAAATATTGATGGTTTTTCACTACCAGCTTCCGAACACCTGTTTGGTAAAGGACACGCTCCGGGCGCGTATGACCTGATCATCACGGAAATCATGGCCGATCCTACTCCTGCTCAGGGGCTACCCGAGAGTGAATACCTTGAAATTTTCAATGCCAGCGAGTGGCCAGTCAATTTAAATGGAATCAGGCTAAGTGATGGTAAACAAACAGCTACCCTGACTGATGAGTGGATTCTGCCGGGGGATTACCTGATTCTTTGTCCAAACAGTAGTGTACAAAGATTTTCGGCTTTCGGTCAAAGCCTGGGTGTTAGCAGCTTTCCCGATCTGAATGCCGCCGGAGACGTACTGGAATTGATAGGCCCTGCAGGACAAATTATTCATCGGGTCGCATACAGCATTGATTGGTACAATGACAGCTTTAAAAATGAGGGCGGCTGGTCATTGGAAATGGTTGACGTAAACTACCCTTGCCGGGAATCAGAAAACTGGATTGTTTCGGTAGACCCATCAGGGGGGAGTCCAGGAAGAAAGAACTCTGTTGAGGCTTCTAATCCGGACCAGGTGACGCCAATATTACTGCAGGCTATAGCAGAAGACTCCCTGACCATTTGGTTGGATTTTGACGAGCGCCTGGCAGCTGACGCTGCTGAGGAGAGTATGATTACAGCTGATGGTTTACATATTAAGGAAATTCTGCTCACGCCCGATGCCAAAAGCATGTATCTGTTACTTGATTATCCTCTGGAAAAAGGGAAAAGCTACAATATTCAGGTACAAAACATTGCAGATTGCTCGGGAAACGTAGCCATTGAGCTGCAGCAACAGCCGCTCATTGTACCTGAAAATGCTGAGCGAAACGATATCCTCATCAGTGAGATACTCTTCCAGCCCAGAGCCGGGGGAGTAGATTTTGTAGAACTGTACAATAATTCTTCAAAATATATCAACCTGAATAACTGGAAACTGGCTGAGATAAAGGACGATGCTCCTGAAATTTTTATCATTAGCCAGCAGACATACATACTAGCACCGGGAAGTTACCTCGCACTGAGTGCAGAACCAGAAACACTAAAAGCAGATTACGCTGCTGCTGCGAGGGAAAATTTGCTGGAAATGCCGGATTTCCCATCATTACTGTCAGACGGTAGCCGCCTGCAACTGCTGGATGCACAGCAGGAATTGATGCAGCAGGTGGATTATGATCCTGACTGGCACCATCCTCTGCTGCAGGAGACCAGAGGGGTTTCTCTGGAAAGAATTAGCTGGCTTGATGAGGAAAACAACCCTCAGCTATGGCAGTCAGCAGCATCAACGGCCGGGTTTGCCACGCCCGGATTACGTAACTCTCAATGGCAGCAGGTATTGCAGCAGGCTCATACACTCAAAGCAGATCCGGCGGTATTTTTTCCTGACCAGTCCGGTTACCGAGATTATACGAAAATATATTTTAACAGCAGCGGCAGCGGACGCATAGGAAACCTTAGAATCTATGACGCAAAGGGAAATCTTGTCAGAAGGTTAGCAGAAAATTATTCACTTGCTGAAAAAGGCTTTTTTAGCTGGGATGGCACTGACGACCGCCAGCAAAGAGTGAAAAATGGTTACTACATTATCTGGCTGGAAAGCTTTGATTTGCAGGGAGACATAAACGTTCAGAAGACAAAGGTTGTTGTAGGTAGTACATTTTGATTGTTTATCTGCCTTACTTTTCAGATTTTCTCTGACATGAAGCATCTGTCTCAGCTAATATTTAAGGGTGAAGGTGAAAGAGTGGATTTCAAACAGACCATCTCTGATCCTTACAAAATCGCCAAAACCATCGCATCTTTTGCCAATACCAAAGGTGGGAAAATACTGGTGGGCGTCAAAGATGATAAAACTGTGATCGGTGTTGATCCGGAAGAAGAAAAATATATACTGGAAACTGCCGCAGATTTTTATTGCGACCCTCCCATAGCTTTACAATACGATGAAGTAGAAGATGAGGAAGAGCAAAAAACCATTCTGGTAGTTAATATTAAAGAAAGTAAAGATAAGCCTCATTTTATCAGGGATGAAAATGAACAGCGCCATGTCTATATTCGTCAGAATGACAAAAGCATACCTGCCAGTAAACAGATGATAGCGCTGATGCAGAAAGGACAGATCACGCAAACTAGACCCGGAGGTGCGCTGAAGAAGTTTGGTTTTAATGAAAAAAAGTTGCTGGACTATCTGGCAACGCATGAAAAAATAACGCTCCGCCAGTTCACGCAAATCGTCAACATCTCTAAAAGGAGAGCCCAGCGTATACTTACCGACTTAACCATCAAAGGAGCGATCAGGGTACACGACCACGAAAAGGAGAACTACTATACTCTCTGAACTGCCTGCTTGGTTTCTTCTGATTCCTGGGTGAACTGAGGCATGCTCATTTCCGGAATTTTAAGCAAAAACTTGCTATAACAACCCTCCTCACTTTCCAGGCTCAGACTGGCATGAATCTTCTTAGCTGCTTCTTTTACTATATATAAGCCCAAGCCGCCCCCATTGGATTGAGGAGAGTCCCGATAAAACATATCAAAAACCCTTTCCAAAGAAGCCTTACGTATGCCTGAGCCATTATCTTCAATACATAGCATCAGTTCATTACCTTTTTTGTTGACTACTATTTCCAGGTAAGACTGGGTATCATCCGTTGAAGCGTACTGGATGGCATTTTCAATCAGATTTTCCAGTATGATACTCAGGTGAGCAGAATGGGTATGGAATAATACCTGCTGATCTGCATAAATCCTGACAAAAATATTTTTCTCAATTACACTTTTCTGATACTTACTCAGTACCTGATTGATCAACTTACCCAGATCACACTCTGTAACAGGCTGGTCTTCAGATAACACATCATTGATTGTCTGCAGCTTACGCAGCATATTTTCCATCTGCTTCACCTCGGTATCTAGCCGGTATGCATAGGTTTTTCCTCCCTGAGCATTATCATCAAGCAGTAATAATTCAATCAGCCCCTTAAGCCTGCTCACAGGCCCCTTAAGGTTGTGAGAAGTATGATAAAAAAAGGTGTGCAGATCATCATCAAGCTTTTCAACCTCTCTACCCGGCAACATATTGACTTGCTGGTTTGGCGTTTTCCTGGTAATTCTTTCTTCCATAATTTTACTTTTGATTCCCATCCACAAGTGCAACCATCTTGTACCACCCAGGTGACTGTATCTTTGTACCATCCTCGTTGAGTATTGAGTAAACAATTCAAATCAGGCTCTAATTTATTTCATATTAATTATTATTTAGTTTAAATTTTTTGCAAGACCAGTCTTTGTAAGCTTTTGAATTTATTTGCTGAATAGGATTAAAGGCTGACTTAGCCTTATTTTTCAAGGCTTATGTTAATAATCTTTGTATATTCAGAACATTTAACACAAGCATAACTTAAAATCCATGGAAAAGAAGTATAGCAACAATCTAGACTCATCCAGACGCAGGTTTATCAAATCTACCGGTGCCGCTGCTGTAGGGGGCACTCTGGCGCTTAATTTTATCAGTCCTAAGGAAGCCAGCGCCCGTATCAATGCTGATACCCTGAAGGTTGGGTTGGTCGGTTGTGGAGGCCGTGGTACTGGCGCCGCCAACCAGGCATTAAAAGCCGATCCGAATGTAGTACTCACAGCCATGGCTGATGTTTTCCCTGACCGGATGCAGGGTAGTATGGAAAGCCTGAAGAAAGCCCATGGCGACAAAGTACAGGTTGATCCCGAACATCAGTTCATCGGTTTTGATGCTTACAAAAAATTAATTGCTTCTGATGTTGACGTAATTCTGCTGGCAACCCCTCCCGGTTTTCGTCCGGATCACCTGATGGAAGCGGTCAATGCCGGAAAACATGTATTTTGCGAGAAACCTGTGGCGGTAGATGTACCCGGCATTCGCAAGGTGATGGACGCCGCCAAAAAAGCCAAAGCGCAGAATACTTCCCTGATGTCAGGCTTCTGCTGGCGCTATCATTACCCCAAAAGAGAAACATTCAGCAGAATACAGGATGGTGCAGTAGGTGATATTCATACCATTTATAATACCTATAATACCGGCACACTCTGGTCAAAAGAAAGACAACCCGAATGGACTGAGGCAGAATACCAGCTCAGAAACTGGCTGTACTACAACTGGCTTTCCGGTGACCACATTACAGAACAGGCAGTCCATAGTCTGGACATGATGGTATGGGCACTGGGAGATGAAACACCGCTAAGCTGCGTAGGTACCGGAGGAAGACAGGTAAGAACTGAACCCAAGTTTGGCCACGTTTATGACCACTTTGCCATTGTATATGATTTTGAAGGTGGTAAAAAAGGCTTCCACTTCAGCAGGCAGCAGTTTAACTGCGCTAATAGTTATGCAGTAGAGGTGATGGGGAACAAGGGTAAAGCAATAGTAGACTGTATCCGCAATGTGCATGAAATCAAGGCTGCCGAAAACTGGAGATACCGGGGTGATGCAAATGATATGTACCAGACGGAGCATGACGAACTTTTTGCCGCCATTCGTAGAGGTGAAACAATCAGTGATGCGTTTATGGCCCAAAGCACTATGCTGGCCATTATGGGACGTATGGCAGCCTATACCGGTCAGACCATTACCTGGGAAGATGCAATGAATTCTCAGGAGAAACTTGGTCCTGACGATTATTCCTGGACATTAAACCACCCGGTTTCTGAAGTACCTAAGCCAGGCATTACCGAATTCAGCTAATTTTGATGGATGATGAATCGTAGAGAATTTGTAAAAATAAGTGGAGCCGGTGCGCTTGGAATTTCTGCCTTTTCCGGCAGTCTTGCCAGCAGTGCGATGGCTTCACCTGCACAACCGAAGCTTCAGATCAAAAAGAGTCTGAAGTACAGTATGGTGGAGGCAAAAATGCCTATCACCGATCAGTTTATGATGCTGCGCGATATCGGCTTTGATGGGGTGGAAATGGACTCGCCCAGTGAGCTTAAAATTGATGATGTCCTGGAAGCCAAAGAGAAGTCAGGTCTTGAAATTCCCGGCGTGATCAATTCCATGCACTGGAAAGCTCCCCTTTCTGATCCTGATCCGGAAGTAAGGAAACGTTGTCGGATAGCTACTGAGACAGCTTTGCGCGACTGTAAAGCCTATGGCGGCACTACCGTATTGCTGGTTCCCGGCGTTGTCAACGATAAGATCAGCTACAAAGATGCCTATGAGCGTTCGCAGCAGGAGATTAGAAAGGTTATTCCTGTTGCCGAAGAAACCGGTGTAAAAATCGCCTTTGAGAACGTCTGGAATAACTTTCTGCTTAGCCCGCTGGAGGCGGCTCGCTACGTAGATGAATTTGACAGTCCAATGATTGGCTGGTATTTTGACGTCGGTAACATAGTACGCTATGGCTGGCCTGAGCATTGGATAGAGGCCCTGGATCAGCGTATCCTGAAGCTGGATATCAAAGAGTATAGTCGCAAAAAACAGACTGATGAAGGTATCTGGAAAGGTTTTGACGTAGAGTTGCTGGAAGGCGACTGTAACTGGCCTGAGGTAAACAAAGCCCTGGAAAAGATTAACTATTCAGGCTGGGCTTCGGCCGAGGTAAAGGGTGGCGGCCGTGAACGACTGGCGTTTATCTCTCAGAAAATGGATGCCATCTTCGGGCTCGCCTGATACTGATTCCCATGCATTAAAAAGAAGAAAGGTGCTCTTAACAAGCACCTTTTTTTATTCAACGGCCAGCATATTTTCTTTTCCTGAGGTATGCCTTTGTAAAGCCAAAGAGCAGGATCAAAACGATCGGGCTCACCAAATTGATGAGTTGCCAGGTAGTTGCCTGCCTGTCTACTTTTACCTGGTTCAGCGGGCGAATCTGGATTTCCTTTGCTTTAGCGTTAATCAAACCATCTTCATCCGTCAGGTAAGAAAGTGTATTGATGATAAAATCTTCGTTGGCAAAATTACGCTCTGTGATGGGATCATAACTCAGCGGCAAAGGTTCGCCGGACTCCCGGTCTACTTCATTTCTTACCACCTCCCCATCAGCTACGACTACCAGTTTGGTCGGTTTGCTTTGCTCCTGAAAAGAAGCAGACTGTGCTATATCTGGTAAAATTCGGTTTTTGAATGCTGAGGTAAAAGTGCCTTCCAGCAGGTAAGCCACTGCCTGGGGTCCGTCAGTAAATCGCTCTGGTTTAGGGGCTTCGCGCAACTCAAGCAGGTCTACGACAATTGGCGTCTGCAGCACCCTGGAGTATTCTGAAGTAAAGACGAGCGGCGTCTTCCTGACCCCTTCTGCCAGTACGGTATCAATTTCGCTAACAAACTGGAGGTACATGGCATCCATATTTTTGACAGTTGGATGATTTCCGTAGCGGTTGACAATAGGAAAGAAAGGCCACTGCAAGGACACAATCTGTGGTTGTCCCCCCATATCACCTACCACAAAAGGATAAACCCCCGATTTGATATCCTGCACCAGGGTTTTATTAATTCTCACCCCATAGCGAAACAGCATGTCGTCCAGGTTGAGGTCGTAAGGAAAAGCAATAGAACCATTATCGCCTATGCTGTCCATTTCTATATACAAAGGGTCGATAAAAAACATTACCTTACCTCCCCGCATGATGTACTGGTCCAGCTTATACTGGTCCTCCTTGCTGAATTGCTCCTTGGGCTTATTGACCATCACTACTTCCACATCGGGTATACTGCTGACTTCAGTGAGATTGACCTCTGTTACTCCATAATATTCTCCGATGGTCTCTCTCAGGCTCGCGATTTCAATACCTTGCAGTTCACCATGCCCTTGTAACAAGGCAACCGTTTTACGTTCAGTAGCAACCAGTTTGCGGATTGCATTGGCGAGTTCGTATTCTACGTTTTCTATTGACTGGTTCAGCACTTCCTGGGCACCTGCGGCTCGGTCTCCTTTAAGCAGCATCACTCCTGCCTCCTGTCCCTGATACCTGACCACCGCACCCGGTACGATCAGTTTTTGCATCCTTTGTCCATCTTCTTCATCATACACGCGGGTAGGCTCTATGCCCATGCTAGCCAGCCTGACAAAAAACTCCTGACGCTGATTCTGGTCAACTGCATCCAGTGGATTAACAAAGCGGTAATTCAGCTCACTGCCAGCATATACTTCAAACTCATCCAACGTTTCTTCCACACTTTTCTGTAATCGCCTGAAGCCGGCATTGATATCTCCTTCCAGATACACGATAACCTCCACTTCATCTTCCAGGCTCTCCAGCATTTCCTCCGTAGCATCAGAGATTGTATAGCGTTTCTCTTCAGTCAGGTCCAGGCGGAAGAAATATTGCTGGGCAAAAACATTGAATAATATCAGGCCAAGAATACTCAGTCCAAAGACCGACATATCTTTCCAGAAAACCTTTTGCTCTTTATCTTTGGCGGGTGTTATCTTTTTATTCATTGGGTTCATCAATTTACCACTTTCGGCTGGCCAGTTTAAGTTGTGTAAGCAGCAGCATCACAATGATCACCGAAAGAAAATAAGTCAGGTTACGGGAGTCAATCAACCCACGGCTCATAGCATCATAGTGGTGCAGTATTCCCAACTGGCTGATAAACAGTGCAGAATTCTCCCAGAAATCCAGTGATGCCAGAGAATTAAAACCACTAAAGAGCAGAAAACTGAGAAAAACCGCCAGGATAAATGCCACTACCTGGTTCTCAGTCAGCGATGAAGCCAGTATACCAATAGCCGTAAATACACCTCCCAGAAAAACCAGCCCTACGTAGGAGCCGGCAATACCAGCCGAATCCAGGTTTCCTACCGGGCTGCCCAGCTGGTATACAGAGAAGTAATAAATCAAAGTAGGTAAGAGCGCAAAAACAACAATCGTCCAGGCAGACAAGAACTTACCGAGGACCAGGTTTAAGTCTGTAATGGGTTGCGTAAGCAGCAGTTCCATCGTACCTGATTTACGCTCTTCTGCAAAGCTGCGCATGGTGATCGCCGGAATCAGGAACATAAAAACATAAGGCGTGAGGGAAAAAAGGGTATACATATCAGCGAAGCCATACCGTAAAATGCTCGTTTCCGGAAATACCCACATCAGTAAGCCGATACTGGTCAGGAAAACCGCTATCACGATATAGGCGATCAGTGAATTCAGGTAGGTGTTGATTTCTTTTTTATATAATTGCCACATGCTGCTTCAGTTGACAGTAAGGTTGCGAAAAATCTCTTCCAGGGAATTCCCGTACTCGCTGACAGCTTTTGCACCTAACTGCTGCATACCCAGCAGTACATAGCCATGGTCACAGGCAAAGCGAAAAATAGCAGGCCGGATATCATCCTTACCTTCGCCTGCTGTCAGCAGGTAACTGTTGAAACCTGCTTTTTCAACAGAAGCGATGCCAGGAATCTGTTCTAACAACTCTTTTTCTATGACTCCGGCAAATTCTACTTCTACCAGTTGTATCCTTTCTTCGGTTCTCCTTTGCTGTTGCTGCAGTTCGTTCATAGTAGCATCTATCACAATATTACCCCGGTTGATAATCACTACCCTGTCGCACAGCGCCTGTACCTCCTGCATGATATGGGTTGAGAAAATCACAGTTTTTTCCCGGCTGATTTCCCTGATCAAGCGACGGATTTCACCCAGTTGATTAGGATCCAGGCCGGTAGTGGGCTCATCAAGAATCAGCACCTGCGGATCATGGATCAGTGCCTGTGCCAGCCCTACCCGCTGCCGATAACCTTTAGAAAGCGAACCGATGAGTTTGTGCTGCTCCATCTGCAGACCACAGAGGGCGATCATATCTTTGACGCGTTTGCTCAGGGCTTTACCGGACAGTTGGTACATGCTGCCAATAAATTTGAGGTACTCAATTACGTACATATCCAGGTAGAGAGGATTATGCTCGGGCAGGTAACCGACCAGTCGGCGTACTGCCAGAGAGGATTCTACCACATCCTCGCCACATACGCTGACCTGACCGCTGGTAGGCGGCAGATAAGCGGTAGCAATTTTCATGGTGGTGGATTTACCCGCTCCATTCGGGCCGAGAAAACCGAGTATTTCTCCCTTGCGGGCTTCAAACGAGATGGCATTAACGGCCACCTGCTTTCCGTATGTTTTGGTAAGTTGGTCTACTATCAGCGACATAGCCTAAAATTAGCGATAAGCTGATGACTTAACGTATTGAGCGGGACAATTATTCCCATTTAGAGAAAACTGATGTATGAAATTTCCAGTTTTTACAGATAAATTTCAGCGCTTTTCCTAGAATTTTCATCTCGTTAAGTTGACATCCGCTGTTTGGCATAAAATTGTATTCAATATCTCAGGAGAAGCATCATGATTGTATGCCACTTTATTTAGTATGAACCTGTATTTTTACCACATCAAAAAGCAGCTGTTTTTGCCCGGATTTCTTTTTCTGGCTGGCATATTATGCTTTGCCTGTACGGAAGATATCGCTGATTGTAGCCGTAGAAACGGTCCTTTTGCGGAGGAAATTCGCGAGCTACCACCCATCAGCAGCCTGGAAGCATGGGATGGCCTAAACATCATTCTGCACCAAGCCAATGAACAACAGGTAATAGTCAAAGGCGGCAAAAACGTGCTTTCAAATATACAGTTGGAGGTAAAAGAAGGGATGCTCATCGTACGTGATGAAAACCGTTGTGACTGGAGCAGGAGCTACGAAGAACGACAAGTCCACCTTTATTTGCCAAAAGTAGACTCCATTTTTCAGAATGGATATGGTTTGATAAGCTCCGCAGATACACTGAATCTGGATAAACTGCAAATAGAAGCAAGAATCGGCTCCGGGGAAATTGATCTTCTGGTGAGCGCTAACAAAGTCAATGTAATTTCCTCCCGTTACGGGACAATCGCCCTTGGCGGGAAAGTCAACAAACTGCTGGTTCAGTATCTGAGTAATAACGCCATATTTGATGGGCGCAACCTGATAGCTGAAAACATTGAAATTTTTCACAAAAGCAATAATGCTTTCCATCTTCAGCCTCATCATACACTAAGTGGCAAATTGCTCTGGCGGGGCAATGTCTATCTTTATCATCCACCTGCTCAAATGGAACTGACCATCAGTGGAGAAGGCAGGGTCATCCCTCAGTATCAGGAATAATGAGATTTTTCCTGTTCTCTTTTTTCCCTCCCGTTTTCATACCTATTGTGCTGTGGGTCCTGCTCAAACATGCGGGGCGACTCCAGCTCGACCGCTACAGCTCTTTTGGCAAAACCAAACATTTTGTGGGTGATCTTGTCCTTGTCTTTGATCAGGAGAAGCATGACCAGTAGCAGAACATAAAATCCGGTGACTATTAAAAATCCCAGGAAACTACTGTCAGTCACTTCATTCAGCCACAAGCCGGCGGTAACGCTGCCAAACACGAGAATCATAAGTCCTACCAGCCCCATGAGTGCAAACAGGATCACCTTTACAATGATTTCAGAGATCTTATGCCGGGCATTTCGCTTTACTTTCTCAATCTCTGACTTGAGGTAAGTTCCGGGATGGTTTAATATGTTTGCTAACTTTCCGATAGTGCTGGTCAGTTTCATCATGAAAAAATCTACACCAATTATACAGGATATAGGCAGGATTGTTTGGTATTTACTGTAGCAAAAAAAAGCAACAGCCCGGAAGATGTTGCCTTTTATCAAGAAAATCAGTGTGCTTACTCCCCTTCAGGAATATTGGTAGATTTACTGTTTGCAGGAAAATTGATCAGTGACAGCTTGATATTTCTTTCATCAGCCAAGTCACGGAAATCGTTGATGGCTTCAATGACATCATAATCAATGTAGCGGGTATTATCGCCAAAAATGTCTACAGTGGCATTCTGCGGCACCTTGTCCAGCAGGGATGCAATATTTGCCTTATTGAGAAATGAAACATGTTCACTCAACTGAATGGTATAGTGCTGATGTGTTTCTTTATCTTCCTCATTAAAGTGGTACGGGTTATTATAATTAGCCCTGAGAATGAAATAGACGCCCACTGCCATACCAATAGAAATGCCTACCAGTAAATCAGTAAACAGGATAGCCACTACTGTGACGATAAAGGGAATAAACTGTCCGTAGCCGATATTCCACTGGGTCTTGTAAAGGACCGGTTTAGTGAGTTTAAAGCCCACACTCAGCAGTATAGCTGCCAGGGCGGACAAAGGGATCAGGTTTAGCAGGCCGGGGATCAGCAGTACACAGGCCAGCAAAAATACACCATGAAAGAAGGCCGACATTTTTGATTTTGCACCACCACTGATGTTGGCCGTACTCCGTACAATGACCGCGGTCATCGGGATACCACCAATCAGACCGGCTACCATATTACCGATTCCCTGCGCCCTTAGCTCCCGGTTAGTGGGTGTTCTGCGCTTTGCCGGGTCCAGTTTATCCGTAGCTTCAATGCTGAGCAGGGTCTCTATGCTGGCAATAATGGCGATGGTGAAAGCGATTCTGATTGTAGCAATATTCAGTACACTACCAAAATCGGGCGTGCGGATTTCTCCGGTAAGTGAAGAAAGACTATCAAAAATCGGGATCTGTACCATATGCTCGGCACTTATGGCTAATGCTGGAAAATATGCTGCGAATAGCTGGTTTAGCCCTACACCCACAAATACTACCAGAAGAGCGCTGGGAATGGAGGATAGCCAGGACACTTTTTTCATGAATGGCATAGACCAGGTGATGATAATGGCCAGTGAAACGAGCCCAACGATCAGCGGACCGTAACCAAGATTTCCAAAAGCATAGAGGATTTCTGAAAATGTATTCATCCCATCTGGCTGCAGAAAAGATTCATCACCAAAAAAATCTTGGTCAATTCCCAGAAAATGAGGAATCTGCTTTAAGATCAGGATCAGTCCGATAGCGGCCAGCATCCCTTTGATCACAGAAGAAGGAAAATAATACGCTACTACTCCGGCTTTCAGAAAACCGAGTACCAGTTGAATAAGTCCTGCCAGTACCACCGCTGCCAGAAATGCCTCAAAGGTTCCTAATTCTTCAATTCCATCCAGTACGATCACGGTAAGGCCGGCCGCCGGTCCACTCACTGCCAGTTGCGATCCGCTCAGTAGCGCTACTACCAGCCCTCCCACGATGCCTGTGATTAGCCCGGACATCAGGGGTGCTCCGGACGCCAGCGCAATGCCCAGACAGAGGGGTAAAGCAACCAGGAAAACAACCAGGCCTGCAGGAATATCATATTTTAAATTTTTGAAGAAGTCGTTGGGATTGCCGTTCATTTGGGTGAGAAAGTAGTAAGAGCGAAATTAATTGTTACAGAAGGTAAGAAAAAGATTCCTTTAAATAGATGGGACAAAGAAATTAAAATTGGTGAGCAGGAATCTATATGATTATGGCTAACGAAAAAAAATCCGGTTAGTTTAGCCTAAAGTAAATCAAAAGCACCTAAAGCTTGTTCTACTAACTGAAGTCTTGATTAAACAAAAACTAATTCTTATGTCTGTAAAAGTACAGAAAACCAATGAAGAGTGGAAGCAGGAGCTGACTCCTGAACAGTACCGTGTACTGCGAGAAAAAGGGACAGAAAGGGCTTTTACCGGAGAATACAATAACCATAAAGGTAAAGGCGTATACCAGTGTGCGGCCTGTGGACAGGATTTGTTTACTTCCGATACCAAATATGATTCCGGCAGCGGTTGGCCCAGCTTCTATGCACCGATTGACGAGGAAAAGGTGACTGAAGAAAAGGACAGCAGCCTGGGCATGGTCCGTACTGAAGTACTGTGCAGTAGCTGCCACAGCCACCTGGGACATGTATTCAACGACGGCCCCGCTCCTACCGGTCAGCGGTATTGTATGAACTCTATTTCCCTCAACTTCAAAGAAAAGTAAATACCGGCCCGGATGTAACGATCCGGGTTTTTCTTTTTTCCTGTAAGCAGTTTAGGCTTTACTTTCTCTTTGCCTTTAGTTTTCTTGTGTGGGCGCAGCTACAGGGATAAATTTGAAAAATGAGCGACATCAACTTCAGTAGGGAGGAACTGGCTAGGTATAGCCGGCATATCATTATTCCAGACTTTAACATTGAAGGACAGCGCAAGCTGAAAGCAGCCCGGGTGCTGGTGGTAGGCTGTGGTGGCCTGGGAGCCCCTCTACTCTCCTACCTGGCTGCTGCCGGGGTCGGCACTATTGGCCTGGTTGACCACGATACGGTAGATGCCAGTAACCTGCATCGGCAGATACTCTTTACGATTGAAGATGTGGGACAGCCCAAAGTTCATGCTGCTGCCCGCAGGTTGAAACTACAAAATCCCCACGTTGAACTGGTCACCTACCAGGTCAAGCTTACTTCTGACAATGCGCTGGACATCATGCAGCACTATGATGTTGTAGCCGATGGAACGGACAATTTCCCTACCCGCTACCTGGTCAACGATGCCTGTGTACTGCTGGATAAAGTCAATGTATATGCCTCCATCTACCGTTTTGAAGGTCAGTTATCGGTTTTTAATTATCTGGCTGGAGATGGCACACGCGGCCCCAACTACCGCGACCTGTTTCCGATTCCACCGCCGCCCGGTCAGGTTCCATCCTGTGCCGAAGGAGGAGTGCTGGGAGTACTGCCGGGTATCATGGGGAGCATGCAGGCCAATGAGGTCATCAAGGTGATCAGTGGCGTTGGAAAACCGCTGGCAGGCATGCTTTTCATTTTTGATACGCTCAGCTTTGAAAGCCGCACCCTGAAGATTCACCCTAATCCCGATAACCCCCTTAGCGGAAAGAATCCCAGCCAGACCAGTCTGATTGATTATGAAGAATTCTGCGGGTTTCCTGCGTCAGTAAGTGGGCTCGACACAGTGGATGAGATTACTGTAGCAGAACTGAACAGGATGCAGGAGGCAAAAGAAGACTTTCTGCTCATAGACGTCCGCAAGCCCTATGAATATGAAATCGCCAATTTAGGCGGTGAACTGATCCCGCTGGATGTGTTGGAGCAGCAGCTTGATCGCATATCCAGGAACAGGCCCCTGGTCGTTCACTGCCGGAGCGGGCAGCGTAGCAGGCAGGCCGTAGATCTTTTGAAAAACAGAGGGTTTGATAAAGTGTTCAACCTCAAGGGCGGTATCCTGGCATGGGCAGACGAGATTGATCCTCAGATGCCGCGCTACTGAAGCAGGATCTGCTCATGGCTGACGGGCCACACCTGTAACTGATCGCTGCAGGTGGCCAGCAGTTCTTTCTGAGGCTTGTGTAGTACAGGATGCATGAAGTCAGGATTGAGCTGGCACATCGGCACCAGGGTAAAACGCCGGTTCTGAATTTCAGGATGCGGCAAAGTAAGCTGCTCATCCTCTTGGCAGTATTGGTCATAATACAGCAAATCAATATCAATAAGGCGCTCTCTCCATTTACCCAGCTTAATTTTTCCTATCCTTCGCTCTATGGTCTGAAGACATTCCAGCAGGGCTTGGGGGGCAAGTGGTGTATCCAATTCCAGTACCTGGTTATAAAAAGATGGCTGATCCGAGACTCCCCAGGGTTCGGTTTCATATAAAGAGGAGGCCTGTATAATGGTGCCTGCCATTTTACTGATCAGTTCGCGGGTATCTTCCAATACCTGTTTTCTGTCTCCCAGATTGCTGCCTAATAAAATATATTTACCTTTGGTTGACTTCAACGTAACAAGTGTTAGTAGATAGAACTTATAAGATTACAAATCAAAATTGCTTAATAAAAGCTTAAAAACAAATTAGTATCAAGTATGAGATTTTTACGAACAGTACTGGCGACCCTTGTTGGCCTTGTGCTTTTTTTTGGAATACTTACCCTGATGTTCATTGGTCTGGCTTCTTCTGCCGCTTCTGAAGAAGCCATTGAAATTGAAGAAAACTCAGTGCTTAAAATAGAGCTGAATCTGCCCATCGTGGAGCGGGATATGGAAGATCCCTTCAGCACTTTTCTTTTTCCCGGAACCAATACCGGAGCGATTGGTTTGCTGAGCCTGAAAGAAGCCTTAAAAAAAGCAAAAAATGATGCAAATATCAGAGGAATTTACCTGGACGCGGGCTTTGCCCTGGCCGGATTTGCTACCCTGGAAGAAATCCGAAATGAGCTGATAGATTTTAAGGAATCCGGCAAGTTCATCGTTGCCTACAGTGAGTTCATGACCGAAAAAGGCTACTACCTGGCTTCTCTGGCTGATTACATCTATCTCCACCCACAGGGAAATCTTGAGTTTAACGGACTGGCTGCTGAAGTGACTTTTATCAAAAACACCCTGGAAAAACTGGGGGTAGAGCCCCAGGTGTTCAGAGTAGGTGACTTCAAAAGTGCGGTAGAGCCCCTTACCCGTACGAGCATGAGCGACTCCAGCCGATTGCAAACCCAGCAGTACCTGGAAAACCTGTACAATGTCTATCTTGAAGGGATTGAAGCATCCCGTGATATTCCGGTCAGTGAACTGCGAGCAATAGCCAATTCCATGAAAGCTACCGTGCCCCTGGAAGCCAAAAATGCCGGCCTGATTACCGATACTGCCTATTACGATATGGTATTGCAGAAAATTGGCGAAGAGCTGGGTATGGAAACTGACGAGGACGGGCTGGTTGATATTGACGAAATTGACTTTGTATCCCTGAAGGATTATGAAAAATCACTGGAACAACAGCCGGATGATTATTCTCGCAACCGTATCGCCGTAATTGTAGCGACCGGCAACATCGTCAATGGTGAAGGTGAAGGCACGGTGATCGGAGGGGAAACTTTTGCCAGAGAAATTCGCAAGGCCCGGTTGGATGATAAAATTAAAGCTATCGTACTCAGGATCAACTCGGGAGGAGGGAGTGCCCTGGCATCGGATGTGATGTGGAGAGAGGTACAACTCGCCAAAAAAGTAAAACCCGTGATTGCTTCCATGTCTGATGTGGCTGCTTCGGGTGGTTATTATATGGCTATGGCCTGCGATACCATCGTAGCCCACCCCAATACCATTACCGGTTCTATCGGAATTTTTAGCGTAATTCCCAATGCACAGGAACTACTCAATAAGATCGGCGTCACTACCGATGTGGTCAAAACTGGTGAATATGCCAATATCTTTAGCCTGGCCCGACCTCTTTCCGAGGGAGAAGCCATGATCATACAGAATATCATTGAGTCGGGATATGAGGATTTTACCCGCAAGGCAGCTGAAGGGAGAAATATGAGCATAGAAAATATGCTGGCAGTGGCCTCCGGCAGAGTCTGGACCGGAGTGGAAGCCAAAGACCGTAACCTGATTGATGTGTTCGGGGGGCTGGACGAAGCAGTTGCCATTGCTCGTGAAAAAGCAGGCCTGGATGAAGACTACCAGCTACGCTACTATCCCCGTAAAAAGACTTTTTTGGAGCAGCTTATGGCAGAACTGGACGGACAGATCAGTACTTACTTGATGCAGAGAGAACTGGGCATTGCCTATCCTTACGTCAAAACTCTCAAGGAACTGGAGCAGTTGCAGGGTGTACAGGCCCGGATGCCTTTTGAAATTGTCATTAAATAGGTCTTTACTGAATAGAAAGCGGCTCTCATGGGTCGCTTTTGTTTTTAATCGGTAGCAATAACCTTCTTCATCCCAGAGAGTTTATTGAGTGCTTTGCTTTAATTTTTTTCTTCTAACTCATTTTTTTATATGTCAGCCAAGCAAATCCTGATGATTGGTGCTGATCTGCAGACCAATGGCGGTATAGCCAGTGTAGTGAAATGTTATCACCGGGCCCACAGCCAGCATGCTGAAGCTTATGATCTGAATTTTACCCATCTAAGAACCTACTATTATAAAGACAAAGGTCCGCTGTTTGAGCTTATTATCTTTATCAGGGCGCTGTTCACTTGTATCTGGCTACTGCTTTTCCGTCGGGTAGATGTGGTTCATATCCATAGCTCTGCTGGTATAAGCTTCGCACGGAAGACCTTTTTTGTACTCCTGGCCCGGCTTTTTGGCAAAAAGACGATTCTCCACCTGCATGCCAGTCGCTTTTATGATTTTTTCCTCACCACACATCCACTCAAGCGTTTCTGGATCAATACTGTCTTTACCCAGGCAGATATGGTGATTGCGCTGTGCACCGATTGGGAAACAAAAATCCGACAGTACTATCCCAAAGTCAGGGTAAGTACGATCCATAATCCAGTAGATCTTGCAGATAGTGGTTTTGTGCCCGCAACAGAGCGCGAAAGTACCCTGCATGTGATTTTTGTTGGCTTCCTGATACCCAGTAAAGGCATCGCAGATCTCCTGCAGGTAGCCCTGCGCTTTGCGCAAAGCAGCCAGCCCGGCATTCGTTTTAGTATTGCGGGTAAGGGAGAGATGGAAGAAGAGATTTTGAATTTTATCAGTGAACATGACCTGGAAGAAAATATCAGCTACCTGGGATGGGTAAGCGGTAAAGACAAGGAAGCCCTGTACCAGTCAGCAGATGTATTTTTTCTTCCCTCCTATAAAGAAGGTATGCCGATGTCCATACTGGAGGCTATGCGCTACTCTTTGCCCATCATTTCTACCAATATTGCCGGCATTCCTGACCTGGTGAGCGAAGGAGCAAACGGCTACATGCTGGAGCCTGGTGACGTGGAAGGCTACTTTCAGAAGATCAAAGCCCTGGCTGAATCTCCTGAATTGCTAAAAAGCTTCAGGAAAGAAAGCTATGCCAGGGTACAGGATTTTGATACGCGCAAAATTCTGAAAGAAGTAGAACACACTTACGATTTGCTGCTGGATGAAAGCGAGCAAAAGGCTTCCACCAGCAGAGTCCCTTCATGAATCAGTGATACATCTTATCCAAAGCATATTCCAGATTACGGTAAACGAGGTAGCGGTAGGCTATGGAGGCCACACGCTTGCCGGTGGGGTAGCTGAAACCCTGGTTTTCCGCCTCAAATACCTGCAGGTCTTTTGCCAGATCAGTCCGGTAGTGATCCAGGTAGCGAGGGTAGATTTCTTCTCTGGCGTAGCGGTAGAGTTCTATATCCAGCAGATTGCGCTCCCTGACTTTTGACAGCATATCTTCATCAAATGTCTCCTTCACCATCTTGGCGGGTGTTTCATTTTTTTTCTGGTATCTGATATCAAACTGCGGCATATGCAGTGCATCCTTCATCAGCAGCAGCGACTCATTGAAATGCTCCGTGAGCCCGATGAAGGCAAACTTTTCACTCAGATACCTCTTTGCCAGATCTACATCTTCTTTGCCGGCAATTTTCTTCGTCATGAAGTTACTGAAACGCGCTTCTTCAAAAAACGAGTCTTTCGTCCAGTCCAGCCCTTTCACAAATTTCTGGTGGTTGTAATGGGATATATAGCGACTTATCGGTTCCCGGAGAAAAGTCACGTACTGTACTTCTCCGCTTACCACCGCTTCATACTCCAGAAAACAGCGGGTATTATGTCCACCGATGCCTTTGGTATGCCCCAGCCATTTTCCACACAGTAAGGCCATTTCTTCCTGTTTGAGTGCATTCTGGGGTTCGTTGGTCCAAACTTTAAATGGTGTGGTAGAGATGTAGCTCAAAAAATTATTCCTGAAGATATGGTGCAGCGTAGAACCGCTGGCTTTTTCTATATGGATAAAGCAAATCATAAAAAATTCTGTTTTTGTTCAGTTCGTTTCCACCTGCTCGTAGAGCTGTACATACTGCCGTGTCATGTGGTCCATGCTGAAATACTGCATGATTCTTTGCCGGGCCTTTTCTCCCATTTCCCGCGCCTTCTCCTGGTTATCCAGCAGATAGATTATATGCTGTACCAGCCCGTCCACATCCTTTTCGTGAATCAGAAAACCAGTTTCTTCGTGGAGGACTAGCTCGGCAGTTCCACCACCCCGGGTAGCTACACTGGGTTTTCCCAGGGCCATATACTCCATAATGGCATTGGAAATACCCTCCCCGTGCCGCTCAAGGTTGGTCGTGAGGACCCCAATATCAAAGATTGCTATAACCGATTCAATATCACTCAGTCTCCCGGTAAACAGTAACCTGCCATGGCTGCCGGGAACGTAGGTCTCGCGGAGGTTATCCAGTTCCGGCCCTTCTCCTATGGCCATAAAGCTTACATCATCACGGATGTCCA
>CAZFFW010000098.1:0-19248 GCA_964518125.1 uncultured Porifericola sp. | reverse complement strand
GAGCAGCCTTATGATCCTCGCCTGGAGGAGGTTTTCAGGATGATTGAAGGTACAGATGCCATGCCCTGGCTCTATGTCACCAGTGAACAATACCCACCTTCTTCCAGCGAGTACGATACCCTGGCGGTGCCCATTTTTCAGCAGATAGCAGATATGGCGCAGCAGTACGGCATCCGGGTGATGCTTTACCCGCATATGTATTTCTGGATAGAAAGTGCGGAAGATGCCATCAGGGTAGCAGAAAAAGTGAACCGCCGCAACTTTGGGATGACCTTCAACCTCTGCCACTACCTGGCGCATAAGAACCGCGCGGGCGTTGATCCCTGGGCAGCGTTTGACCCACTGGCGCAGCAGGCCATACCCTATCTCTTCGCCATCAGCCTGAATGGAGCGGATGCGAAGGATGCTGACCAAAAAGATATCTGGGCATCCTTCATCCAGCCACTGGGCGAGGGTGATTTTGACACCTACCGTTACCTCACTACTTTTCTGGATCAGGGATTTGACGGGCCGGTAGGCCTGCAGTGTTACAACATTAAAGAAGATAAGGCAGTACACCTCCGTAAATCTATGCAGACCTGGCAGGAATACCAGCAGCGCTATGCGGCTGAAAAATAGACCAGCAGGTTTTCTTCCAAAAGCGCTCTTTTATTACATCCTCACCACCTTCACCCCCTTCTTCTGGTCTGAGCTACAGAGACTGATGTAAGAAATATTGTAATTTAGCTGTACCTACATTGAAAATAGTTACAGCTAAATTACGTTAGAATGACAGACCATGAGGAAATCAGTGATGAATAAGAAGCGAAAGAAAATAGTATACAACCTGATGTTTGCCGCACTACTGGGGCTGGGATCTATACCACCTATGTTGACGATACACCTGTTGTCGCAAAAAATTTCTATTGAGAAAAGTTGGAAAACAGACTGCCTTCTTGAGCAGCAGCAAAAAAGCTTACCGGAGAGACAGGTCTTTCATATTCCATACGCTGAATAAAATTTAACCCTGACTTAAAGTCTGAAAAAAGATAAACAGCGATATAATCCGTAGATTTAGCATAAAAATATATATCTATGGATCAACCTATCCCTCTCTCCCCTCCCGTTCAGGAAGTATTTGCCCTCTATGATCAGTATGGTCATGAGGAATACGGCGAAGCTATTACGCAGCTTCAGCATGCAGTACAAAGCGCACAACTGGCCCGGAAAGAGGGCTATGAAGATGAGGTCATACTCGCAGCCCTCTTTCACGACATCGGACACATCTGTAGTATGGATCAGGGAAACGCCGAACAGATGGGCAGCTACGGTATGATGAGCCATGATAAGATCGGGGGTAATTTTCTCAGAAATAAAGGCTTCTCAGAGCGTATGGCTCAACTGGTAGAAAATCACGTGCAGGCCAAACGCTACCTCACCTTCAAGGAGCCTGACTATTATCATAAACTTTCTGAAGCCAGCAAACAGACGCTACAATACCAGGGAGGCCGAATGAACGCCGAAGAAGCCGCAGCTTTTGAGCAAAACCCGCTGTTTCAGCTGAGCCTGCGCATGCGCCACTGGGACGAAGAGGCCAAAGAAAAGGATATGCCTACCCCTGACCTCCGCCCTTATCAAAGCATGTGTCAGCAGTATTGGGAGGGCAGGAATCTGAAAGTGTAGAATTTCAAAGCAGGTAAGTGTGTAATGATTGTGGAAAAAAATTCCACGCTTCTTCCCCATTCACCTCCTATTTTGTCCTGTTAGGACGTTTTACAGACTATTAGCCTTTCTGGTATGGTTTTTCCACTGTATGGGGTAGACATTGAGAGACAAGCAAAGCTTATGAGGTTTATATTATTTTTTTACTTACTTAGTTTAACCGTAATTATCGGTTTCGTCCTGGCTGAAGACACCTTGGTGGATTCAGATTTTTACCAGGAGTATCTTGCTGCTAATGAAATCTCAACAGCATTACAGGAGGAACCTATCCAGCATACGGATATTCCTTCAAAAGTAATGGAGAGCTTTGCGGAGAGTCCTTTCAATGACAAAGTAATTTCTCAAGCCTATAAAATTCCGGCTTCTACTGCCTCCAACCTGATTTCTGCGTTGGTAGACAAGGCTGAAAAATCTGAAGAAACTTATGTACTGGCATTAGCCGGAGATAATGAGCGTATGTACAGACTTAGGTATAACAGGCATGGAGAACTAATTAATGTCGTTCAATAAGGTAACCAACCAAAACCATCTATATGCGGACTTGCGTCCGCTTTTTTTATGCCCTATTGACTATCAAATCCAGCAGACGGTTCATCATTTCAGTCACATAACTTCCCGTATAAGGGCCAAACCAGTTGAGTTCCCGCGCCTCCTGATGGGGCAGGTCGTAGTGCTGGTCAGGAATTATATAACCGATATAACTACCATTGAAACTGGTGACCATTAAGTTGATATTTTCTGCCGACAGCTGCCGGTACAACATGCCCGAATAATCAGCGGGCACTCCCAGTAGCACAGTTTCCCCCAGCCTGAGGCAGGTAATTTCCGGCTGAAAGTCTCCGAAAACTGCACTGAACAGCCAGGGACGCACCCTCCAGTTGGCACTTATTTTAAGCTGGGATGCTCCCAGTGCCAATGGTAAGGCGGTGAACTGCATTTTCTGACTGTAATTAGTCTCAATTTCTTCCACCTGCAGCAGCAGAGGGCCAACAAGCTGCGTTGCATAGGTATCCATCTTCTGGTAGCTGAAGTCACCCTCCCGTACTGCACTGTGACTGCCCACCGCACCGGCAGCAAAAGCGGCAAAATCCACTTTTGGGTGCTGCTCCAGCCGCTGTACCAGGCTGGCCGGATAATCAGCCGATAGCTCCAGAGAGCGGCTGCTGATAAAGGTGGCATGGGCGGCAAAGGTACAGAGCAGCGCGGTACTGCCATTATCATGTTCCAGCTTGAGCACCCTGAGCAGATCATCATCGGCAACACTCCTGGTGAGGCGATTGCGTACCATTTCCGGACGGCTATACTCAGCGTAGCCTGTTTTTACCTGTCGGCGGCTGTTATAGGCTTCCTGTATGGCGGAGAGACTTTGCCTGATGATAAAGCTGACCAGTTCCTGGTTATAGCCTCCGGCAGTGAGCTTACCGCCCAGCCCTTTGGCCCACTCTCCATACCCTTTGTGAGTGTGCACCGCACTGAAGTACAGGCCATCTATGGGCAACCTGGCCGAATCAACGGCATGTCGGATAGCGGCTGAAAGGTCCGGATGAACGATCATCAGGTCGTAACTGAGCAGGGCAATGGCCTGCTGCCCGTCGTCAAACACAAAGCAGCGGAGCATCAGCGAGTCGTGTACTGCCTGGTAGTCGCCCTTCCAGCCATACCCCATCAGTTTCAGCGGTTCTCTTGGCGTGATATTCTTCCGGCTCCATCCGGCTTTAAGCGTATCGCCTGTTGCCGGAGGCAGCTCTTGCTCCAGGCTATCCAGCGCCCGCAGGCTTTGGGCATAGTAAGGCTGATTTTGGTAAGCAGTACGGTCAATGGGAGCCACCATCGCCAGCACGATACCCGTCAGGATAAACACCAGAATCAATACACGAAGGAAGACTTTTTTCAAGGTAAGCGGAAAATATAAAGGCTTGCGGTAAAGCCTAAAATTAGTAACTTTTGATTCTCTTCCCTAACGAAGCACATCATGAAAAAATATATTCTTATCGCCTTGCTGATATTGGTAGCCCTTTTAGCTGTCGGCTACGCCATTGTAGACAAGCCGCTTCCTGAAGGCGAAAGCGGCGCCCAAGCCGATGCCCTGGCAGAGAAAATGCTGCGTGCCATCCAGCATGATGCCTGGGAAAAAACGGTGGCCGTACAGTGGACTTTTCCCGGCGGGCATGAACACCTGTGGGACAGGCAGCGCAACTTTGCCCGCGTACGCTGGGAGGATTATGAAGTGCTGATACGACTTGACTCGGTCAGTGGCCTGGCTTTTCAAAACGGGCAGCGGATTGCAGATGAAGAGCAAGAAAAGGAACTGGTGCGCGAAGGCTGGGAATACTGGGTCAATGATTCATTCTGGCTCAACGCACCCAATAAAGTCTTTGATCCGGGTGTAGAACGTAAGCTGGTCAGGCGGGAAGATGGAAAGGAAGCCTTACTGGTTACCTATACTTCGGGTGGCGCTACTCCCGGTGACGCTTACCTCTGGCTGCTGGATGATAGCGGCTTACCCACCGCCTGGCAACTATGGGTTTCCATTATCCCCATCGGTGGGCTGGAATTCAGCTGGGAAGGCTGGCAGACGCTTCCCAGTGGAGCCCGCATAGCCACTTACCATGAAGGACCGCTTTCGCTGGAGTTGGGGCAGTTGCGTAGCGCTGACAGTGTGGAAGCGCTGGTTGGAGAAGATCCTTTTGCCAGCTTATGAAAGCGTAAATTTACACAAATGACTCATACCTCTTTTATTTAGACTTATCCTAAATTTCAGGCATCTCATAACCAATGCCATAGCCACAGGTTAGGGTTTATATACATTTTTAAAAATCCTTTAAAACAAAAGTTATGGAAAAGAAAGAGAAACTTTATTCAGAAGATGTGGCCCATTGCCCCAAGTGCAACGCCAATGCAGTTGAACCCTGTCAGAAGCCTCAGGCTGATGAGTGTCCACGCGGCGAAGAAAGAAAAACCGCTTAAATCATGATCCTCAGACTCGCATAAGGCCATCGGAAAATACCAACGATGGCCTTTTATTTACCCTCACTTCCTCAAGAATCCCCTTAAAGCACCCGCTCCAGCCTGAATTTTTTCTTGATAAGTTTTCCCTGCCGAAGAATCTTTACCTTGATACGCTTGCCGGGCCGCCTGCTTACCAAAGAACTGTAGATACCAAGGTCGAGCTCTGGTGGCCTGCGTCCGTTAACAGAAAAGATCAGGTCTCCTTCATTGATACCAGCGCGCGCAGCCGGCGTGTCATCAATGATCTTGGATACAATCAGGGTAGAAAGCAGAGGTCCTACAGCAATCAGTTCCATACCGCTCATGTTGTACTCAAACTCTTGTCTGAACAGGCGATTCTTCTTGATATACATCTTCTCGTTGGCATAGTCAAACACTACGCGGAAACGCTTCAGAATAGAGCCGCCAATGTTCCCGTTATGCTTGGTCCTGGCCTGTGACGGAATGACCATACTGCTGTCTTCAGGAAAGGAGGCAATAATGCCTTCCAGTTCATAATCTTCGATCTGCAGCCCGCTGACCCTACCCATATAACCGTATATTTCCCCACTCAGCCCCCGGCCCAGGTAGCCTTCCAGGTTTTTCTCTGGCACCTCTATATACTCATTGGAATCGGTATTCAGCAGCAGTGAGTGACTTGCTCCGGTGTCCACCATCAGTTTGATAGGGACATAGGTAGTATCATTCACCCGGTAGCGGATATGGGTAATATAGGGTTTGGTATCTTCTATGGTCATCGGCAGCGCACGATAGGAGCGGCGAGGTTTGAAATATTCAGGTTTGTGCAGCACCACCACCTGGTTGATATAGTCTATTTCCACTACAAATCGGCTGAACAGTTCATAGCCCATGATACCGTGTATGCGTACGCCCAGGTGGCTGTCCAGTTGCAGATAGTCTTCCTGCAGCACCAGCATGGCATTGCCGTCGGCTTCTACCCCTTCAGGCAGGGCAAAAGAAATATTGTTGCTGACAAAAGCATTGACATTACCCTGCTTACCGGCGCCCATCAGGGTGATTACCCGATCGTTGGGTCTGGGGATACTGTCTACATAAATTTGGTTAGTGAGAATGGCCGTTCTGACACCCGTATCCAGAATAAATTTAAGTTCATCTTCCGAATTATTGATGCGCACCGGCACCACGATGAGGTTGCTGTGTAGTTCAAAAGGAATCTCTACCCGTTTTGCCCTTTTGTCCAGTATTCTGAACCCACGGTAAGCATACTGAGCCTGAACTTCATGCAATGCCAGCACCCCAATGGCAAAAAAGAACGGTATGCAAATGCGGGTGAGGTAGTTCATAGAAAAGGTAAAAGGCCGCCGCAGGTAGCGTAGTCTACAGGGTTAATGAATCAATATCTGAATAAATGTTAGTGGTAAACTACTGATATAACAAATGTTTAACAGAAAAAATTAAAAGAAGTCCATGATGTTGGACAGTTAATTATCAGGATAGGACAAAAACATTTTTCCGAATAAGCAGGAAAGGACTAATTTTATAGCTTTGTAGTTTCACCATGCCGAACAAACATGTCAACTTTCTCTCTATACTTTGACCTGGGACTTACCCACATACTGGATGTTAATGGCTACGACCACATCCTTTTTGTCATTGCCCTCTGCGCAGTGTACATGATGGGCGACTGGAAGAAGATCCTGATTATTGTCACAGCTTTTACCATAGGGCATTCCATCACGCTGGCCCTGGCTACCCTGGATTTTATCTCCGTCAACCCGGCCCTGATAGAATTCCTGATTCCGGTCACAATATTTATCACTGCCGTTACCAATATTTTCAGAAAGCAGAGCGGTATCAAACGGCAGGGTGTACAGCTCAATTATGCTTTTGCACTCTTTTTCGGACTTATCCACGGGATGGGCTTTTCTAATTTTCTGCGTAGCCTGCTGGGCCGGGATGAGTCTATCGTCATGCAACTTTTGGCGTTTAATCTGGGTTTGGAACTTGGACAAATTATCATTGTAGCAATTTTCCTGGTCCTCTCCTTTATTGTTGTGGATGTACTGCAGGCAGGCCGCCGCGACTGGAAGATCGTCATCTCTTCGGCCATCGCCGGAATTGCCCTGATCCTGATGCTGGACACAAAATTCTGGTGATTGATTAAAAATTTTGCGATTTTTGCATTTACTCAAACCAAAACCCTAAGCAATCCTGTTTTTCCAAAATGAAATTTTACGTATAGCATACCTGATTATATTTAATTTTATGAAGCACTTACTAATTTCCCTAACCTTGATGTTTGCGTTGGTGCATGTATTGCCTGCCCAGCAAAACAAACATACCGACAAATTTGAACAGCTGGGACCAGCCATGTTGCCTACGCCCAACGTATACCGGGCGGGCTCAGGAGCACCTGGCCATGCCTACTGGCAGCAGCGCGCTGACTATAAAATTCAGTGCGAAGTGGATGATGACATTCAGCGCCTGACCGGTTCTGAAACCATCACCTACTTCAATAATTCTCCCGATGTACTGGATTACCTCTGGCTGCAGCTCGATCAGAATATGCGCGCCAAGGATTCTGATACCTACAAGACCCGCACCAACAGCATCTCTGACCGCATGAACGTAGACAACCTGGAAGCGATCATGGGCTATGATTTTGACGGAGGCCACAAGATACAGTCGGTAAAAGATGCGGAGGGTAATGCGTTGCCTTACACCATCAACCGCACTATGATGCGCGTGGACATTCCCGAGCCGCTGCAGCCCGGTGAAGAAATTACCTTTTCAGTAGACTGGTACTACAACATCAATGACCGTAACCTGATGGGCGGCCGCGGCGGTTACGAGTATTTCCCTGAAGATGGTAACTACCTTTACACCATCACCCAGTGGTTTCCCCGCATGGCGGTATATGATGACCACAATGGCTGGCAGCATAAGCAGTTCCTGGGTCGTGGTGAATTTGCCCTGCCTTTTGGCAACTACGAAGTAGCCATCACCGTCCCTTCTGACCATATTGTGGCTTCTACCGGCACCCTGCAGAATGCCGGAGAGGTGCTGACCAAGGAGCAGCAGGAGTTGTTTGAAAAAGCCAAAACCGCCGAAAAACCTGTAGTGATCGTCAGCCAGAAAGAAGCTGAGAAAAAAGAAAAAAGCAAAGCCAAGGATAAAAAAACCTGGGTGTATAAAGCAGAGAATGTACGTGACTTTGCCTTCGGCAGCTCTCGTAAGTACATCTGGGATGCCATGGGCGTAGACATGGATGGCCGCACCGTAATGGCTATGTCATACTATCCCAAAGAAGGTAATCCACTCTGGGGGCAGTATTCTACCGAAGTGGTTGCGCATACGCTGAAGACTTACTCCAAATACACCATCCCCTACCCTTACCCGGTGGCCATCTCCGTGGAGGCTTCCAATGGTATGGAATACCCCATGATCTGCTTCAACTATGGCCGCCCTGCCGCCGATGGCACTTATTCCGAGCGCATCAAGTACGGCATGATAGGCGTGATTATCCACGAAGTAGGGCATAACTTCTTCCCGATGATCGTCAACTCCGACGAGCGTCAGTGGACCTGGATGGATGAAGGTTTGAACACTTTTGTACAATACCTCACCGAGCAGGAATGGGACCGTAACTATCCTTCGCGCCGCGGGCCGGCCTTCAAGATTGTGCCTTATATGAGCGGTGACAAGTCGCAGATCAGCCCGATCATGACCAATTCAGAGCAGGTACAGCAGCTGGGGCCGAACGCTTACGCAAAGCCGGCTACTGCATTGAATATCCTGCGCGAAACGGTGCTGGGCCGTGAGCTGTTTGACCATGCCTTCAAAACCTACGCAACACGCTGGGCCTTCAAACATCCTGAGCCGGCTGATTTCTTCCGCACCATGGAAGATGCTTCCGGTACCGACCTGGACTGGTTCTGGAAAGGCTGGTTTTACACGGTAGACCATGTGGATATCAGCATTGATGATGTGAAATACTTCCAGATCAACACCAAGAATCCTCGTATTGAGCAACCTATTGCCCGACAGCAGTACGAGCAGGAAGAAAAGCACATCAGCCAGGTGTACAATAAGGAGGATATTCCTGAAACTGCCATTGAGGCCGATCCCAGCCTGCGCGATTTCTACAATTCTTATGATCCTTTTGCTATTGAGCAGGAAGATGTGGCCGCATATGAGGACTTTGTGGGCCGCCTGAATGCCAAGGAGCGCAAATTGCTGGAGTCAGGTATGAATTTCTACGAAGTCACCTTCAGCAATGAAGGAGGCCTGGTGATGCCTGTCATTCTGGAGTGGACTTTTGAGGATGGCACCAGCGAGGTAGAGCGTATTCCGGCCGAAATCTGGCGCTACAATGCCGAAGAGGCTACCAAGGTATTTGCCAAAGAAAAGAAAGTAGCCCAGCTGCGCCTTGACCCTTATCGCGAAACGGCCGATACTAACGAGACCAATAATTACTTCCCGGAGCGGGCATTACCTACTCGCTTTGAGATATTTAAAGAGAACATGAACGCCCGCGGTACTTCAGGAGAGAACCCGATGCAAAAGAAGAAAAACCGTGGAGCAGCTGTTGGTGGCAGCAACTAGTCATTAGCATTATGTGAAATTGAAAAGCGACCCCTGGAGGGTCGCTTTTTTTTTGCTCCTATCCAGCAACTGCCTCTGTAAAACGGATCAAATGTTTTGCAGATGCTGTATATAGTCTTCGGGAGTAAGGTCAATCTCCCGTAATATTTGCCGGATCAAAGGTCTACTAAGATCTCTACCGGCGTGATGAGGTATGGTAGTGTAACGTCCGTCAGGATGACGATAGAAAACATGGCTTCCCTTTTGCCGCTTCACTTCAAAGCCCATCAACAACAAAATTTTTTCCAGGTTTTTTGCAGAAGTTACAGGAAGCTTGCTGCTCATATAGCTATCGATACCTGTTGTGTTCCTATAAACCGGGAGGTGAGTTGTTGATATTCTTCCTCGGAAAGTTCTTCCAAACAAAGTTCTGCTACCTCAGCCAGATTAGCGTGGAGTTCATCCAGGGTCTCAGCTTGCGTATGTGCCCCCGGTAAACTGGGAATGTAGCCGTAGTAGAGACCACTTTCTGCATCTTTTTCTACATGGGCGGTAAAAGTATACTGTCTTTTCATATCCTAAAATAACAATTTCCCAGAATATAAATTCTATCACCGGAACTTTCAAAAACCTGATTATCATTTGGCCGCCACCTCGGTGATTGCTTTACCTTTTCTCAGCACAAAGAAGTAAAAATAAGCATAAGCCAGTAGCATGATACCAAAATAAATCAGCGCAATCATCGGATTGTAAATGGTCATGGCGATGAGCGCTATGGTTGCAATAACCAGCGCAATAGCAGGAAAAGCCGGGTAAAAAGGCACTCGAAAGGGGCGTTCCATCTCCGGTTCACGCTTGCGCAGCACAAAAAAGCTGATCATGGAGATGATGTAGAGCGTGAGCGCACCAAAGCAGGCGATGGTGATGATCTCCCCGGTTTTGCCACTCAATAAAGCTATAATACCAATAAACATATTGGCAATAAGGGCATTGGCTGGTGTCTGGAACCGGGGATGGACCTTGCCCAGCAGCTTCGGTACATAATGTACGCGTCCAAACTCAAAAGTCGCCCGGCCTGCTGCCAGTATGATACCGTGAAAGGAAGCCACCAGACCCAAAAGACCGACCGAAATCAGCAGGTGGTACAGCCAGCTATTGTCGCCTACCACATAGGAAAGTGCCAAAGGCAGAGGAGAGTCTGAGGCCTCACCGCCACCGGGCGGATAGACCACCGCTTCCCAGCCAGCCACTCCTACAGAGGAGGTAAAGGTCAGGAGGCAGAGCAGCAGCAGGGTAAAGATGGCCGAGCCAAATCCCAGGATGATATTGCGCTGAGGGTTGACGGTTTCTTCCGCCACATTGGCTACGCCTTCAATGGCCAGGAAAAACCAGATGGCAAAAGGAATGGCCGCGAAAGCACCTCCCCAGCCGTAGGGCAGGGCATTCTGCTGGAGGTTCGCCAGTTCAAATTCGGGAAGCGTCACCCCGGCGAAGATCAGTAGTTCTACCACCGCCAAAATAGTAATTACCAGTTCAAAAGTAGTGGCGGCCTTGACGCCCGAAATATTGAGCAGGGTAAACAGCAGGTAAGCCACAATGGCAATGAGCAGCGTCGGCAGGCCGGGAAAATAAATATGAAAATAAGCCCCGATAGCCGCCGCAATGGCCGGGGGAGCAAAGACAAATTCAATGATCTGCGCCATACCACCGAAAAAGCCCATCCGCTTGCCCAGCGCCCGGTCTGCATAATCAAAAGCACCACCCGCCCTGGGGATGGCACAGGCCAGTTCAGAATAGCTGAAGGTAAAGGTGACATACATGATAGCGATTACCAAAGTCGCTACTCCGAGCCCGAGGGTGCCACCTTCGGCCAGACCCAGGTTCCAGCCAAAATACATGCCCGAGATCACCAGCCCTACGCCTATGCCCCAGAGTAAGACAGGGCCGAGGGTCTGTTTTAGTTTTGCTTCTGCCATATGCAATTATTCATTTATATACAGCATGAACATAAGGCAAAATGACTTAAGTGTAAAATATGTAACTAATATTATTGCTCCACACCAATAAAAATTACGGCCATAAAAAAGCGGTCGCCCACCAGAAGCGAGCGACCGATAACTGTCAGGCCCAGGCCAGTCAAAGCCAGCCGGATTTACTTGATGTAGCGGAAGTCGTGCCCATCTTTCAGTTGCAGCAGGAATTCGTACATCAGCCTGATCACATTTTCCACATCTTCCTGGTGCGTCATTTCTACGGTCGTATGCATGTACTTCAGCGGCAGAGAAATCAGCGCCGAAGCCACTCCTTCATTGGAATAGGCAAAAGCATCCGTATCCGTACCGGTAGCCCGGGAAGCCGAAGCCCGCTGGAAAGGTATTTCCTTGCCTTCAGCCACCTCAATGATCATATTGAGCAGGTTATTCTGCACGGCCGGCCCATAAGTGAGCACCGGTCCTTTGCCTCCTTTCTGGTCGCCGCTGACAATCTTGTTGTACATAGGCGAACCGGTATCGTGGCATACGTCGGTAATGATGGCTACATCCGGTTTGATGCGATGCGCCACCATCTGCGCCCCCCGCAAGCCGATCTCCTCCTGTACGGCATTGACTACGTACAGCCCAAATGGCAACTGCTGCTTGTTTTCCTTCAGTCGGCGGGCTACCTCGGCGATCATGAAGCCCCCGATGCGGTTGTCCAGTGCCCTGCCCACATAGTAGCGATCATTGAGTTCCATAAACTCATCGTCAAAAGTAATGACCGAGCCTACGTGTACGCCAGTTTCCAGCACCTCATCCTTGCTGCTGCAGCCGATGTCTATAAAAATATTTTTGAGCGTAGGGTTATCCTCGTTTTTGTTGTCACGCACATGGATAGCCGGCCAGCCGAATACACCTTTGACGATTCCTTTGCGCGTATGGATATTCACACGCTTGGAGGGTGCAATCTGGTGGTCAGAGCCACCATTACGGCGCACGTAGATATAACCGTCGTCGGTGATATAGTTGACAAACCAGCTGATCTCATCGGCATGGGCTTCAATCACCACTTTATACTTGGCATCCGGATTTACTACCGCTACCGCAGTCCCGTACACATCGGTAAGATAACTGTCAGTGAAAGGCTTGACATAGTCCAGCCAGATTTGCTGTCCGGAGGATTCAAATCCGGTAGGTGAGGCATTATTCAGATACTTGACTAAAAATTCTTTACTTTTCTGATCCATATATTTAGTTGGTTATAAAAATACATTTGGGAAGTACCTACAAAGCTACAAAACACAGCAGTAAATATTGTTTATATCTACCACTCATTGGCATGGCTTATGCTTCTGAATGGGCCGGCCAAAACTGAGGGAACGCCAAATAGCACCTGTATTTACAAATTAGCGCTTTCGTTTTTTTTCAATTGCGTAAATATGGGAACTTAGCGGGCGTTCTGGACATTAAGCAGGCGAACAATAATCAGGCGTGGTTTACACTACAACCGCTTCCTGCTCCGTTAAGCAAACAAACAGAAATTATTTGATGATGCGTCTTTTACTGCCTTTCGGCTTTCTTTTACTTCTGAGCCCGCTAGTAGTCAGCTATGCCCAGACAGCTGAGGAAGAGGCATTGCCGCTGGACACTGCGGGGCAGTTCATCCTGGATCCTACCACCAAAGTCCCCCTGACGATCAACCTGGAGGCTGAGGAAGAAGAAGAGGAAGAAGAGACTAAGAAAAAGGAAAAGAAGCGTAAAAAGAATGTTTTTTACGAAATCAAGACCAAAAAAGGCTTTACCCAGTCCGGTTACGGGCAAAGTGTAGTACTGGAGCTTTTCCATTATCTCAAAGAATACGAAGAGCCCGATCCTTATGTGCGGGATATCTACTGGTACGATACCAAGCGCAACCAGATCCGCAGCACGCGCAATATCCAGCAGGACAAAGCGCAGATACTGCACGGCCCCTACAAAAAGATGACCGAAGAAGGGGAAGTACTGGAGGAAGGCATTTTTTATAAAGGGACCAAACACGGTCGCTGGACACGCTATAACCGCGACTACATACTCCTGGACAAGGAAAAATACTCTAAGGGCTGGCCTCGCGACTCGGAAATCACCTATTACGACCAGGACAAGCGCCAGAACCTGCAGGAAGTCATTCCCATAGAATATGGACAGAAAGAAGGTTATTACTATTATTTTTACGAAAATGGTGTAGTAGCGGTAGAAGGTGAGTACCAGCAGGACCAGAAAGTGGGTATGTGGACTGAATATTATAATTTTGGAAAACAACGCCTCCCCAAAAAGCAGATCAAATATCCCGACGACCCCTTCGACGAAACACCTCCCTACATCAGTAAAGAGTGGAACCCACAGGGGCAGGTGGTGTACGAAAAATCAAAAAAATAATTCTTTCAGGATGCCCAACGCACAATACTGGATCAAACGCCTCAATATGCAGCCCCATCCGGAGGGTGGCTACTACGCCGAAACTTATCGCTCCGAAGGAAAAGTTGAAGCGCTGGACCGCTCCTACAGTACCGGCATATATTTTCTGCTGCTGGAAGACAAATTCTCCGCCTTTCATCGTATCAGCTACGATGAGATGTGGCATTTCTACGCCGGTAGTCCGGTAGAGGTAATACTGCTGCAGGACAACGGAGAACTCATCATCCAGCGCCTGGGCAGTAATCCCGATAAGGGTGAGACTTTCCAGTTTGTAGTGCCCGGCGGCACCTGGTTTGGCTCCCGCATGGCCGACAAATCCTCCTACGGACTGGTAGGCTGCACCGTAGCCCCCGGCTTTGACTTCCGGGATTTTGAGATGGCCAAACGTAGCAAACTCAGCGAGCAGTTTCCCCAGCACCGGCAGATCATCCGCGAGATGACATACCCCGAGGAATGAGCCTGGCCCAAATATTTTTCGTCAAAATTTTCTGGCAAGGAAATAATCAGTATTTTTTGGTTTTAGACGCACAACTCTTTATACCATGAAATTTCTACTGATCACAACCTTAAGCCTGTTCCTTTTTTCCTTTGATCCGCCCCAGCCGCCTGTAGCTGGTATTCCGGATAATTATCAGCTGCTGTACGAGCAGGACTTCAGCAGTAAAAAGGCGCTGAATGATTTTGAAATGACCGACTCCCGCGCCTGGCAGCTGGCCGAAGGCAAATTCGGTCAGGCCCTGGAACTCCACGGCAAGAGTGAATACCAGCCCCGCGTACGCTCGCCCTTCAACATCGCCATGATCAAAGACAAAATGTTTGGCAGCTTTGTACTGGAAGCCGACGTACGGCAGACTGGTCGCGAATATGGCCACCGGGATATGTGCTTTTTCTTTAATATCAAGGACCCGAGCAACTTCTACTATGTGCACATGGCCTCCCAGCCAGATCCACACGCCCATAATATCTTCCTGGTCAATGACGAACCCCGCGTAGCAATCGCCGAGCGGGTTTCCGGAGGAGTAGACTGGGGCGAAACCGACGACTGGCACAAGGTACGCATCGCAAGAGATGTACAGGAAGGTACGATCAAAGTTTATTTTGATGATATGGAAAACCCCATCATGGAGGGCAATGACACCCACTTTGACTACGGCCACATCGGCTTCGGCTCATTTGATGATACCGGTATGGTAGACAACATCAAAATCTGGGCACCTGCCTATGCCGAAAAAGGCGAAAGTTTTTTTAGCCAGGCTGCTAAATAAAGCTTTACAGCATACAACCATTTTCACTGTTCGAGAGTCTGTTCCTGAGGGACAGACTTTTTTCGTTTGTAAGGGCCCAAATGTTAAGTAGCTATACCCTGTAGTTGCAGTTATTTTATTGCGAAATTTCCCTTAGCTGCTTAAGAGTAGTTTTGCATCTAAATAATTCGTCGTAATTTTGAATACTAATTTTTGTGTGAATTGTATCATATGTACAGAAGAATAACGCTATTGCTTTTTGTCAGTGTCAGCCTGCTTAGCGGACAGGCATCAGCACAGGACTTACTGCCTACCATATCCGGCCAGAGAGTGGATTTGTATGAATATGCCCGGAATATGATGCAGAGTGCAGGACTGGAGCAGCCGCCCAAGATGATCAATGAGTTGCCTCATGCCATTTTTCGCTATGAGGGCAATACCATCAATGCCTCACAACTTAACCAGAATTTAGCAGGAGCAACAGCTTTCAAAAGTGAGTCATACACCCTGACCCTTCCCAACCTGACAGGCATGATCGATACCCTGGTAATGATGGTGGGGGTGCCCGGTGTAGACGACGAGCGGATCGTCAGCACGGTAATTATCGGTAATATGCGGGATAAACTGGCGTATTATGTAGACTACAACCACAATTTTGATTTCACTGACGATGGTTCTTTTCTGTTTTTTACCAAAAAGGAAAAAGCCAGCCTGGTGAAAATCAACAAAGCAGGGGGCAGTACTTCTTACGAATACATTCTTTTTGACCTGGCACTGGTACCCGAGTACCTGGCCACTTTGGATGTCAGACTTATCAACGCACCCAGGGTGAAGGAAAAGAAAGAGCCCAAATTTGCTGTTCCTTATCTTAGCCGGTCATCCCGCCTTAATCTTCAGTTCAGCTTCCTCACCGGCAGCGGCGACATGCGTTTTGCCTATAACAACCTGGAGGATGTCAATAAGGAATATTCAGCAGCCATTGATGCGATTTCCCGCTTTACTATGTCGGCCTCCTATGCCTTTCAGCACCTGAACGTAGGCGCCACCGTCGCAATTGAGGCCAACCAGATCGGCAGGGAAGAGCAGTATGTCACTGACCTGAATGACCCCAGTGATAAACTGATTAACTACAATATCGGCAACTGGTCGCGTACACGTTTTATCTACGGTGTTTTTGCCGAGTACGACATACGCCTGATCCGCAACTCCTACCTTACCCCTTACTTTTTTATCTTCCGCTATAACCACCTGAGCGAGGAGGGATTTGCAGGCTACGGCAGTGAGATAGATGAGGCCAGTCCCTTCAACAGTGTTTTTACCAACAGGGTTGGCCGGCAGTTTGGCGCCAAACTTAAGCTGCCTATGAGCGAAAAGGTATTGGCAGTGCTGGACATAGGCTATACCCGTAATGGTTTTGACCTGGCCGAAGGTTTTATCCAGGAAACACATGCACCCACCAGCGTCATTACTGAACATGGAACGATCAACTATGGGGTAGGAGTGCAGTTTTTACTTTTTAACGGCAAAGGAAAGGTCAGTAAAAACCTGCCGGCAGAGAAAAAACTCTGAGCTTTCTCCTGAGGTTAGCACACAAACTGACCAGGTATAAACATGAAATTTACCAGCCGAAAAGACACACTATTTTCCGTGGTATTTGGTAGTGTTTGCCTACTGATGCTGGGAGTAGTCGTGCTTGCTTTTGTGGACAATCTTAGCCTGACAGGGCTATTGGTGGTGGTCGGCACTTCCGTTCTGGTGATTGGGCTGATGCTTTGGATATACCTGGCTACCTACTACGAAATAAACAATGACATCCTGAATTACCGCAGCGGCCCGCTAAAGGGAAATATTGCCATCAGTGAGATCAACACTATCATCAGGGGCAAGACTCTGTGGGTAGGGATCAAACCTGCTACTGCCCGCAAGGGGCTGATTATTAATTATGAACGTTTTAACGAAATTTACATCAGCCCGGAACGGGAAGCGCTCTTTCTGAAAATGCTATTGGCACAAAACCCCTCCATCAAAATCATAGAGGCTAGTGAAAACCCGGTCTACTGAGCACGAATTCACACGATCAGTGGTCAATAAAAAGCATCCGGCAAATGCTGTATATCTGTTGCAGGCTCTGTAAGAATAGCTATTATGTCAAAGCGGATATTGCCCTGCCAGTCTTGCTGAACTATAAAGTGCTCCGCTGCCCTGATGATCTGCGCCGCCTGCTTTTTGCTGACAAACTCCTCCGGATAGCCATACTCGGCATTGCGCCGGGTTTTGACCTCTACAAAAACCAGTAAGTTACCTTTCTGCATGATCAGGTCAATTTCAGCATGTCCGTAGCGGAAATTCTGTCTGACCAGCTGATAGCCTCTTTCCTGGAGAAAACGAGCTGCCAGATCCTCTCCATGATCCCCGGTATGTCGAGCAGGTGTTTTCATTTGTCTTCAACATTTTGTTAACTTCAAAATGATCCGCTTATTAGCATAAGTTAAAATTCATTTTCTAATTTGCCTAAAATCAACCTTTAATAAATTTTTTGATATGCTTCCCAAAATAAACCCGACCGAAACCACCGCCTGGAAAACGCTCCTTAAGCACTACGAGCAGATGAAAGATGTCCACATGAGGGACCTTTTTGCCGCAGACAAGGATCGTTTCAGTCGTTTTTCCCTAAGCTTTGAAAATATACTGCTGGACTATTCCAAAAATCGCATCAGCCAGGACACGATGAACGCGCTCCTGCAGCTAGCCAATGAGTGTCAGCTCAAAGAAGCCATAGAGGCTATGTTCGGTGGGGAACATATTAACAAAACAGAAGATCGCGCTGTGTTCCACGTTGCCCTCCGCAATATGTCGGATGAGCCTTTGCAGGTAGACGGAAAAGATGTGATGCCTGAGGTAAGAGAGGTGCTGCAGCGCATGAAAAAATTCAGCGAGCAACTCATCAGTGGCGAGTGGAAAGGCTACACCGGCAAGCCTATCAGTGATATTGTCAACATTGGAATAGGCGGCTCCGACCTGGGGCCAGTAATGGTGACCGAAGCGCTGAAACACTATAAAGTCCCCAATATCACGCCTCACTTCGTCTCCAACGTAGATGGCACCCACATCAGCGAGACGATGAAGTCCCTGGACCCGGAGACTACCCTCTTTATCATAGCCTCCAAGACTTTTACTACACAGGAGACCATGACCAATGCCGAAACGGCGAAGGAGTGGTTTCTCAAGGCGGCCGGAGATCAGGAGGCTGTGAAAAAGCATTTTATCGCCCTCTCAACCAACCGGGAAAAAGTAGAGGCTTTCGGTATTGACGCCAACAATATGTTTGGCTTCTGGGACTGGGTAGGTGGCCGCTATTCCCTCATGTCGGCTATCGGTATGCCTATCGCCTGTACCATAGGTTTTGACTGCTTTGAAGACCTGCTGGACGGGGCGCACGCCATGGACCAGCATTTCCGTACGACTGATTTTGACGAGAATATCCCGGTTATTCTGGCGCTTATTGGGATATGGTACAACAATTTCTTCGGTGCCGAATCGGAGGCCATACTACCTTATGACCAGTACATGCACCGCTTTGCCGCTTATTTTCAGCAGGGTAATATGGAGAGTAACGGTAAATATGTAGACCGTAACGGAAATAAGGTAAACTATCAGACTGGCCCCGTCATCTGGGGAGAACCGGGTACCAATGGCCAGCATGCTTTTTACCAGTTGATTCACCAGGGCACCAAACTCATCCCCTGCGATTTTATGGCACCTGCCCAAAGCCTCAACCCGCTAGGCGATCATCATGAAAAACTGCTGGCCAACTTCTTTGCCCAGCCGGAAGCGCTTATGAACGGCAAAAGCCGGGTGGAAGTAGAGACCGAGATGAAGCAACAGGGCCTGAGCCAGGAGGAAATCAATGAATTGGCTCCTTATAAAGTCTTCGAAGGTAATAAACCGACTAATTCTATCTTGTTCAGGACGCTCACGCCCCGTACCTTAGGCTCGCTGATTGCTATGTATGAGCATAAGATTTTTGTGCAGGGTATCATCTGGAATATCTTCAGCTTTGACCAGTGGGGCGTAGAACTGGGTAAGCAACTGGCCAAGAATATCCTTCCTGAACTGGATGGTGATGGCGAAGTCAGCAGTCATGATGCTTCCACTAACGGACTGATCAATGCCTACAAAGCAATGCGTAAAGGTTGAGATTGCTATAGTACTTGGTGTTCAGGTGTTGTAGTGCTACCGGGTCGAACCATAACACTATCATACTATTGCGCCATAACACCGCAAAAAAAATTATAACACCGTAAAATAGATGAGTGAAT
>CAZFFW010000097.1:0-19287 GCA_964518125.1 uncultured Porifericola sp. | reverse complement strand
TTGCGAAGCAGGCAGCATGATCGCTGAAATACCCTGATCCTGACGCTGGTAATGGCTGAAAGCAGTGCTGGTAAACAGGCTGCCGCCCAACATCACCGGCCCAAAAAGGGCTAAGGCATGCAAGATGAATAAAATGTCATCATAGCCGGTCTTAAAAAGAATAGGCACCATCAGGGCTGATGAAATAGTGACGATCAGCACAAAGGCACTGAGATAAGTTATACCCCGCTCGGCTACAAAAACCCGGAAGATAAGCTGCAAGCGGTGTAGAGAAATATGTTGGTTCATGGCTAATGCTTTTGTTATCCCAGAAGTTGTTGAATGCGCTCAGGTTGTTCCAGCGTTGCCTGAAAAAGCTGCTCCAGCCTGACCTTACTTTCCTGCTGCGTAGCATTTTCCATCACTACCGAGTAGCCCTGCAAACCTGCTTCGGCATATAATACCTGCTCATTGCCTTCGGTAGAGCTGAGATTACCGAAGTGCAGCTTCTGCGCGATCTCGTCCAGCCCCCGGTGCAGCAGTATACGGCTGTCTTCCAGGATGACGAGGCTATCTATCAGGTTTTCCAAATCCTGCACCTGGTGGGTAGAAACCAGGATCAGCTTATCGTCTGTAGTGACAGAAGCCAGCATCTTTTTGAACTTGCTTTTAGACGGAATATCCAGCCCATTGGTAGGCTCGTCCATGATCAGGAGGCGGGTATTGCAGGCCAGCGCGAAGGCGATCAGTACTTTTTTCTTTTGCCCGAAGGAGAGAGACGGCAGCCCCGCCTCAGCATCCACAGAGAATTCCTTCAGGAAATAGCGGAACTGCTCAGGATTGTACTTTGGATAAAATGGGGCATATATTTTTTCATAACGGCTGATGCTCACCTCCGGCAGGTAGATTTCTTCCGGAATGAAAAAGAGCTGTTGTAGAAATTCCGGTTTCCGCCTGGCGGGGGGCATGCTGCCTACCATTACACTGCCACTATCGGGAAACAGCAGCCCACAGATAAGCCGCAGCAGACTTGATTTACCTGCCCCGTTTCTACCCAGCAAACCGTAAATGTGACCGCTGCTCAGTGAGAGGTCCAATCTCTGGAATAAGCGCTGCTTTTGGTACGCAAAGCTGACATCTGATAAATGTATCATAGTGTATTAGTAAAGTAGTACACTATAAAAGACCAGTATTTCCCTCATAAAAGCAAATTTATGATGAAAAATATTCTTCTGGCCGAGCTTTTCGGCACCTGATTGTATTGGAGAGAATCTTTTAAGGGGACAAGGAAAGGAAAAAAAAGGGCTTAGCTTCCGGCATATGGTTGAATTTAAAAATCATATTACGTGCGTGGGTGGAAGGTAAATATGCACCTTTTTACTAAGGTGGATAAAGTGCTACTTACGGATAATTTCTTAAGCAAAGCTAGGTAAATTAGATGTGGTACTAAATTATTGAATGAGATGAAGAAACTGATGATTGCTTGTTGTGTGCTGGCCGCCCCTTCCCTGTATGCCCAGTCTCTGCAAAAAAACTGGGAAGCTGACTTGAATACCTCTTTGACAAGCTTTGAGCAGTGTAGTGAGGATGCCGGCCTTGTCTCTCCCTGCCATCAATTTTCGGGAGAATCCTTGAAGATCGTGTACGGCATCAATGATTTTTATACAAAAGAGCAGGATAGGTATATGCTCATTGATGAAATCTATACCTACCTGGAATCCGGCAACCGGTGGACGCTGCTGGGCAAAGCGTATGATCAGCAGGTGCTGGAGGATGGGCAAAAGCATGCCAATGCCGGAAAAGCCGTGGTAGCAGTGAAAAAAGTCAAAGCGGATGACTATGGGCATATGGCACTTATCCTGCCTGGTGAACTGTCGCCTTCCGGTTCATGGAATCTGCGGGTGCCCAATTCTGCATCATTCTTCACGCATCAGAAAGAGAAATCCTATGTAGCCAAAAAATTATCTTATGCTTTCAACCCGGCTGATCAGGGCTATGTATTGCTCTATGTCCGAAATTACTGAAGCAGTTTTTTAGGCTCCCAAATGGGAGCTTTTTTTTTGCCTCTGCTTTTTCAGTCAGCTGTTCATAGCTTAAGAGCATAAATTTTAATGTAAAACTGAAATATCAGTTATAAAACTAAATATTTAGTTGTATAACTGAATAATCCGTTTTACCTTGGGGCTATATTTAAATCATCAGAAAACATGGTCACGACACTGATTCTTTATCTTTTTGAGTCTATCCTATGCCTGGGTGTATTTATGCTGGCTTACCGCTTGTTTTTTACTGATTCAACCCATTTTCACTACCGACGCTTTTACCTGAACGGCAGCCTGCTGATCAGTATCATCTTACCCCTGATGCCGCTGCTGTCCTATGAGTTGCCAGCCTGGCTGTTGCCGACAGCGGTTAACGATGCCGGACAATCTCTCAGACAGCAAACTTTTTCCTGGATGCTGCTCTCTCCTGATACCCTTGATCCGGCAGCAAGAGCGGAGGCTACACTTCCAGCTTTCGTACCCATCCTCATGGGCTTGTATCTGCTGGGTGTAGTATGCAGCGCTGGGATACTTGGCCATCGTTTGTACAGTGTTTACAGGCTAATCCGGGCCGGCCAATGTCAGAAGCAGGCTGGGTACTGCCTGGTCAGGCTGGAGGAGGATCTGCCTCCCTTTTCTTTCTTACACTACCTGTTTCTGGGCCCGAACAGTCGGCTGTTGAGTGCTGACGAACTGGAACTGGTAAAAGCCCATGAACTGACCCATATACGGCAGAGGCATAGCCTGGACCTGCTTTGTCTTGAAGTCGTCCGGGTCTTTTTCTGGTTCAATCCCCTGCTGGTCTATCTGAAAAATAAACTGCGTGAAGTACACGAATACCTGGCTGACGAAAGCGTCATCCGGGAGGGCATAGCAAAAAAGGGCTACGCGCATCTGCTGCTCCGGCTAGCCAGCCAACAAAATACGCATGCGCTGTCTACTGCCTTTTCGGGCAAACAGATTAGTCGCCGGATCATTATGTTGACCAGGCACCGGTCACAGGACAGGCGAAAGTACGGCTTCGTCCTGCTTTTACCGCTGTCGGTGTTGCTGCTGTCTCTTTTTGCCTGTATGGAGGAGCCTGCTCAAAACTTTGGCAGTCAGTCAGAAGCCGTTGCCGCGGGACAGGATGATTCGGTAATAAAAAGCGACCAGACAATCGGAGAGATCAACTGGGAAGGCAATACCATCTATACTGATGACGAACTGACTGCGGTACTCGGCCTGAAAAAGGGAGACCCTTTTGATAAAGATGATCTGCAGCGCAGGCTCAGTTCACTCTCTATTGGGAAAGATCTTATTTCCTTATATATGGACCAGGGTTACCTGTTTTTTAGTATAGAGCCCCAACTGGTGGAGCAGTCTGGAAATGTGGTAGATATCAGTATGCAACTTTTTGAGGGAGAGCAGATAAGACTGGGCAGGATCATTTTCAGGGGTAATGAAGCGCTCTCAGACGAAGCAATTCTAGAAAAAACAGGCATGCAGAGCGGCGCCCTTTTCAACCGTACCCAACTGATTGAAGCGCAGCGGACCATTGCAGGATTGGGTATATTTGACCCGGAAAATGTAGGCATTAATCCGCTGCCCAGGCCCGAAGAGCAGCTGGTAGATATTGAATTTGTATTGCATGAAATTGACAGATAGGCGATATATGGAAGAACTGACCAAAACAGAAGAACGCATCATGCAGGTGTTCTGGAAGCTGAAAAAAGCTTATGTAAAAGATGTGATAGAGCAACTGCCGGATGATCCTAAGCCTCCCTACAATACCATTTCTTCGGTAGTCAGGCTGCTGGAGAAGAAAGGCTATCTTGACCACCGCACCTATGGCAAAACGTATGAATATTTTCCCGTCATCAGTAAAGCCGCCTATAGGAAAATGTATCTGAAAAAGCTTATGTCAGGCTATTTTGAAAATTCACCGGCTTCTCTGATGTCTTTCCTGGTGAAAGAGGAAAAACTAAGCCAGGAAGAGATAGATAAGCTCAGGGATATCATCAATAAATCATCCTGAATATCCATGTGTTTATTGTTGTAGTTTCAGGCTGAGTTTTATTTCTAAGTAGTTTTATAAGTATAACTTCGATTCAGGTACTAGCTTCTCCTGTTTAACTGACTTTTTTCCTGAGTATTTATGCCAATTACTACTGGTTACAATTTTGATATCAAAGAAAAAGTATCCATTTTGTTAGATATGTAACCTTACAATTTCAGGTGAATAGCTAATTAATGGAAGAGAAGAGTGCTTTGTTCCATCTGCTGCTGGATCAGTCTTCGGAAGTGGTCTACAGCATGAATCTGAGAAGCCTTAAGTTTGAGTTTATCAATGAAGCAGTAGCCAGTCTGTTAGGCTTTTCTGTGCAGGAAATACAGAATTTTTCCGTTCACCAATTTTACTTAAGTATCCATCCGGAAGAGCGGGAAAGTATCAGGCAGGATATGGATAATATCCTACAGCAGCAATCTATCGGTGGGCGTCAAAATCTGCAATATCGTTTCCGAAACAAGGCAGGAGATTACCTTCTCCTGCGCGATAGCTTCAGGATTGTCAGAGACAGTAATGGCGAGCCACTCAGGAAAATAGGTACTTTACAGGCGGTAAAAAATACCTTTGAACAGGCGCACAGTGATGGAACAGCAGGACTGCCACCAAGCGATGAAAAGTACAAGCTTCTGCTGGATACACTTTACGAAGGTGTCTGGCAGATAGATGAACAACAAAATACAGTATATGTCAATCCGCGTATGGCCGAAATTCTCGGCTACTTACCGGATGAAATGATGGGAAAAAGTCTCTTTTCCTTTATGGATGAGCAGGGAGTACGCCTGGCACATCAGCACCTCAGTCGCAGAAAAAATGGAGCAAAAGAGCGACATCAATTTGAATTCCTTGCTAAGGATAAACGACGGGTCTACGTCAGTATGGCAAGCAGCCCTTTTTTAGACCGGGAAGGCCGGTATATGGGAGCTATTGCTACGGTGTCCGACATTTCCGAACAGCTAAAGGCGCAGAAATTACTCCGGGAGCGGGAGGAAATGATGACCGATATTACAGATAACCTGCCCGGCTTGGTGATGACTTATCTTTTGAAACCAGACGGTACGGACAGTATACTGTTTATCACCAAAGGTGTCAGAGACCTTTATGAAGTGTCGCCTGAAGAAGCCATCCAAGATGCAAGTAATATCTGGAGTAAGATACAGCCGGAAGATCTGCCGATAGTGGCCTCCTCCGTGCAGGAATCCGCCCAACAACTTACGCCCTGGAGATGTGAGTTCAGGGCAGTGATGCAGGATGGCAGCACCAAGTGGCTTTATGGCAGGGCCAGTCCGAAGAAATTAGAGGACGGAAGTGTGCTCTGGCATACCCTTACGCTGGATATTACCAGTGAAAAAATCGCTCAGCAGCGCCTGAAGGAAAGTGAAGAAAGGATTCAACTCGTACTGAAGGGGGCCAATGATGCCTACTGGGATTATGATATCCTGAACAATAAACTGTACTACAGCGATCGCTGGCGGGAAATTTTCGGTTACCGGCAGCAGGAGTTTCAGCCCGAAATGGAAAAATGGGGAGAAAGAGTGCATCCTGATGACAAGCTACGGGTGGAAAAAGTGATTAATGAAGCAGTATCTCAGCAGAAAGACAGCTACGAAGTGGAGTACCGGCATTTGCATAAAAATGGCCACTATGTTCCTGTATTGGCCCGAGGGTTTATCAAAAGAAATGAAAAAGGAGAGGCTATCCGGATGTCGGGAACGCTCTTCGATATGAGCAAAATCAAAAAGACCGAGAAACTGCTCAGGGAGAGTGAGATCAAGTTTCGCTCTATCGTGGAAAGTGCCAATGCCATTATCTACACTTTTGATCAGGACTATAAATTCACCTACATTTCTCCGGAAGCACAGACCAATACCGGCTATCAGGTTGATGAATTGATGCAGACATCTCCCTTTGACCTCATCCATCCGGAAGATGTGGAGGAGTTTCGTGCGTTTATCAGTTCCATTAGCGATACCAGGCAGTTGTACGGAAAAATTGAGTACCGAATTTTTAAGAAAGACGGAACCGTCAGCTGGCGCTCGGGTACTGTCAGGCCTTTGCTGGACGAGCAGGGAAGTATTTATGGCTATCTGGGTATAGCCCACGATATACATGAACTCAAAGAGAAGGAAAGAATCCTGGCAGAAGCAGTCGCCATGAAAGATAAGCTTTTTTCAGTGATCGGCCACGATCTGAAAAGTCCGCTGAACTCGATTCTCGGTCTCACCGAAGTGATGGCGGAAAATGTGCGTAAAGGTGAATACGAAGAAGTGCGGGACCTTTTTGAATGGGTCAGAAAGTCTTCACAGAAGTCAGTAGACCTGCTGAGTAATCTGCTGGATTGGGCACGTTCGCAGACAGAAAGCCTGCAATTTTCACCGGAACCTCTGGCAGTATTATCAGTGCTGCAGGATACCGTCACACTCATGGATGAGGCCGCTGCAGAGAAAAAAATCCTTATCGTGCTGAATGCAGCGGCCGATACCAAGGTCATGGCTGATGAAAATATGACCAAGACCGTGTTAAGGAACCTCCTGTCCAACGCCATCAAATATACTTATGAAGGGGGAGAGATCAGGCTGTCAGCGGAAAAAAATGGGGCAGTTGTCCAAATCTGTGTGCAGGACAATGGCACAGGCATCAGCTATAAAAAAATTGAAAAGCTTTTCTCTCCCGAGAAAGTCAGTAGTACACCGGGCACCAAAAGAGAAAAAGGCACCGGGCTGGGCTTGCTGCTGTGCAAAGATTTTGTGGAAAAGCAGGGAGGAGAAATATGGGCGCATAGTGACGAGAAAAAAGGAAGCGCTTTCTACTTTACGCTTCCTTCAGCCTGAATTTGATCCGCTGCTCAGTGCCAGAATATTTCAAAATGGCAGGCTCTCAATCACTTATAAAAATTCTGCAAGGCTACATCCTGTCCTTTTTCCTGCTTCACACAGGAACAGCCAAAAAAGCCGCCCGACCATACCGGATGAACGGGCGACCCAATAAGCTGTACATTAAGTGGTATACACCGAGTTGAAAACGACATAATCAGTCGTCAGGTCAGCACCCCAGCCTACGGCTTCAGCTTCGCCCTTCTTCAGGTCGAGGTTGATGTAAATATGCGATTCGCGCAGTATCTTTTTCATGTAGTTGCGGTCAAATTCCAGGGGCTGACCATTCTCCAGTACCTTCACCAGCGTATTTTCAGCACCTATATACAGGTCTAAACTTTCGTAGTCAAAAGACACCCCTGCATTGCCCGCTGCGCAGACGATGCGTCCCCAGTTGGGGTCGCGCCCGTACATGGCAGCCTTCACCAGCGTAGAGTCGGAAATGCTGCGCACCAGCTTACGCGCTACCTGCTCATCCGGCGCGTGCACTACTTTGTACTCAATAAATTTGGAGGCGCCTTCTCCATCCGAGACGATCAGCTTGGCCAGGTGGACCAGCATTTCTTCCAGCTTGTCGCGAAATTCGGCGTAGCCGGGAGAGTCTTCTGAGGTGATTTCCTCGTTTTCAGCCAGGCCGTTGGCCAGCACCACTACCATATCGTTGGTGGAAGTATCCCCGTCTACGGTGATCATGTTGAATGACTTGTTGACGGCTTCCTTCACCATTTTGTCCAGCATTTTGGGAGCTACGGCTACATCGGTAACCACAAAAGAAAGCATAGTAGCCATATTGGGATGAATCATGCCTGAACCTTTGGCGATACCGCCCATCGCGGCTTTTTTACCGTCAATTTCAAATTCTATAAACCCCTCTTTCGCATAAGTATCGGTGGTCAGGATGGCGTTGGCGGTAAAAGAACCGGCATTGGCCTTGTTGCTGAGCTTCTTGACGTTTTCGCGTATCCCGGCCACGATCTCCTCGGTAGGAAAAGCCTTGCCGATCAGGCCGGTAGAGGCGACGATCACCAGTTCGCGGTCTATGCCCAGTTCTTCAGCCATGGCATCTACCATTGCCTCTGCGCCCTGCCGGCCCTGCTCCCCGGTGCAGGCATTGGCATTGCCGGCATTGATGACGATGGCCTGCGCCCGCCCGTCGGCGATATGCCGTTGCGATACCTTGACAGGCTCAGCCACTACCTTATTCTGGGTAAAAGTAGCCGCCGCACTGGCCGGTACTTCCGAAAAAATAATGGCAAGGTCCCGGCGCATGGATTTGACGCCGGTATGGGCACCCCAGCAGCTGATTCCTCTGACATTGGTGATATTATTGATCATGGATGTTTAAATATATGGTTCTTGTTTACGGATTGATGGGTGAATGATGCAGTCCCAGGTTTTCTTCCAGGCCCGACATCAGGTTCATGTTATGAATTGCCTGACCGGAGGCCCCTTTTACTAAGTTGTCAATGGCACTGACGCTAATGATGCGGCGGGTACGCTCGTCGTAGGTAGCGTAAATATCGCAGAAGTTGGAGCCCCGCACATCTTTGACAGCCGGAGGTTGCTTCCGCAATCGGATGAAGGGCTCATCGCCATAAGCCAGCTGATAAGCTTCCTGCACGGCAGCCTCACTGATTTCTGCCAGCGGCTGGGTGTAAATGGTAGCGATGATGCCCCGGTCTATGGGCAGCAGGTGAGGCGTAAACTGCACCAGCGGACGGTGGCTGCTGTGGGCGCCCAGCGTCTCTTCAATCTCAATGGTGTGCCGGTGCGTCTTGATGCCGTAGGGCTTGAAGTTATCGTGTACGTTGGTGAAATGGGTAGCCGCTTTAGGCTTTACCCCGGCCCCGGTAGTACCTGACTTGGCGTCCACAATGATCTGGTCAGGATGGATGAGGTTACTCCTGAGCAGTGGATAAACACCCAAAATTGAAGCGGTAGGGTAGCAGCCGGGATTGGCCACCAGGCGGGCTTCGCGGATTTTTTCTTTGTTCAGTTCCGGTAAGCCAAAAACGGCTGTTTCAAAGCCCTGCGGGAAGATATGCTCATTGCCGTACCACTGCTGGTACACCTCCGGGCTGCTCAGTCGGAAATCGCCGGAGAGGTCAATAATTTTGAAGGGTGCATCATGATAATCTTTGACAAAATTCATGGCCGCACCATGGGGGAGGGCGAGGAAGACCACATCCAGTTCGTAGTCTTTCACCGAACGCATCGGGCGTAGTTCCTGGTCTACCAGGCCCAGTAGTGCCGGGTATACTTCTGATACCGGCATACCGGCCTTGCTTTCAGAAGTCATCAGTCTGATTTCGGCCTGTGGATGATAATGTAAAAGTCGGATCAGTTCGGAACCCGTATAACCGGTAGCCCCGATGATACCTATCTGGAGTTTTTGCATCATTCTATAGATTAGAAGTTGGTTGACAGAAAATTTGTTCGTCCCCGGTGTAAAAAATGAGGTATAGATTGAGTAGCCCAAGACGTACCGACAGCAATTAGCTGGCGTTTTGACCATCCTAGGAAAATAGTAAATACAATGGCGGATGCGGTTTTTTCCTTGCAGATGCCTGTAAAAGCTTCATCAATGTTGACAAAAAAATAAATAAAGGATGAGGTCACCACTTTATGGACAGGTAAAAAAACACTGAGAACCTGGCTTTCAGGCTCTCAGTGGCAAATATACGAAATTATTTGTCTTTGATCTTGGCCCAGGTGTCGCGCAGGGTAACGGTCTGGTTGAAGATCAGCTTTTCATCGGTAGAATCCGGATCCAGCGTGTAGTAGCCCTTGCGCATAAACTGGAAAGGCTCCAGCGGCTTGGCCTCCTTCAGGCTGGGTTCTACAAAGGCTTTTTCTATGATGCTGAGCGAGTCAGGATTCAGGAATTCCTTAAAATCCTTGTCCTTATGACCGGCCGGGTCAGGATCGCTGAAGAGGCGGTCGTATACCCGGACTTCCACCGGAATGGCATGCGGCGCCGACACCCAGTGCATGGTGCCCTTCACCTTTTTGCCGCTGGTATCTTCGCCGCTTTTGGTTTCGGGATCATAGGTGCAGTAGATTTCCTCAATCTCGCCGGTCTCTGGGTTTTTCTTAAAATCCTCACACTTAATGATATAGGCTCCCTTCAGGCGCACTTCCCGGCCGGGGCCGAGCCGGAAAAACTTCTTGGGCGGATCTTCCATAAAATCTTCCCGCTCAATATACAGCTCCCTGGAAAATGGTACGATGCGGTTGCCGCTCTCGGGATCTTCCGGATTGTTCTCCACTTCCAGTTCTTCGGTTTGTCCTTCGGGGTAGTTGGTGATGATCAGCTTCAGCGGGTCCAGCACGCCCATCACGCGGGGCGCTTTTTTGTTGAGGTCTTCACGTATGCAGAATTCCAGCAGACTAAGGTCAATGACATTGTCGCGCTTGGCTACGCCCACCCGCTCGGCAAAGTTACGCAGGCTATCGGGGGTATAGCCCCGGCGGCGTATGCCCTGTATGGTAGGCATGCGGGGATCATCCCAGCCATTGACATAGCCTCCGTTGACCAGTTCCAGCAGCTTACGCTTGCTCATTACGGTATAGCTGAGGTTGAGGCGGGCAAACTCAATCTGTCGTGGGCGTGGCTCGAACTCACCGATCTGGTCCAGGAACCAGTCGTAGAGCGGGCGGTGAATTTCAAATTCCAGCGTACATACAGAGTGGGTGATGCCTTCCATCGCGTCGCTCTGCCCGTGGGCCCAGTCGTAATTGGGATAGATCTTCCAGGTATCGCCGGTACGGTGGTGCTCCTTGTGCAGGATGCGGTACATCACCGGGTCGCGGAGCTGCATATTGGGCGAACTCATATCAATCTTGGCCCGTAATACGCGAGATCCTTCCGGGAATTCGCCTTTCTTCATGCGCTCAAAGAGGTCCAGGTTTTCCTCTACCGGACGGTTGCGGTAGGGGCTGTGCTCTCCTGGCTCGGTAGGCGTGCCCCGCATACGGCGGATTTCCTCTACCGGGGAATCGTCTACGTAAGCTTTGCCATCTCTGATCAGCTTGACGGCCCATTCATATAACTGGTCAAAATAATCAGAAGCATAGCATTCTTTTTCCCAATCAAAGCCCAGCCAGCGCACATCTTGCTTGATGGAGTTGATATACTCTATGCTCTCAGTGACCGGGTTAGTATCGTCAAAGCGCAGGTTGGTCTTGCCGCCGTACTCCTGCGCCAGGCCAAAGTTGAGGCAGATGGACTTGGCATGGCCCAGGTGGAGGTAGCCATTGGGCTCCGGCGGGAAGCGGGTATAGACTACGCCCTCATTTTTTCCTTTGGATATATCTTCTTCTACGATGGCTTCCAAAAAATTGAGGGAAGCACGTTCTTCTGAATTGCTCATAGCTTGATGATTAATGAATTGCCAAAATTGCCCGTATGAACACAGAATGTAAAGAACTTTCGGAAATATTTTGTTAGATGAAGCGTAAATGATGGTAGGGCAAAAATGCCGATGTGACAGGACAGGCTGGTTTGGTCAGAGATTTTATTGATTCCTGGCAAACTGCAGGCCTATGACATGAATTTTTCTTTTTGATCTCAGCCTGGCTATGTGTAAAGTTTGAGTATTCTACGTATACACAGATAATAATTTTGATGCTGGCGTAAATTTTTACCCAATTTTACTTAAGTTAATCGTTTATGGCCTACACGCGTGCATACCTGGATCGCCTTTCTAAAGAGGAGCTGGTACAACTGATGCTGGACCGGCAGCAGAGTCGTATGACCGAGCCCATGGATGAAGAGCGGCTGATGCAGGCATATACCGATGATATCATCCATCTCTCTCCCGATGCTATCATGCTGATCAATCCTGAAACCCTTTTCCTGGAAAGCTGTAACCAGCCTGCCCTGGATCTGCTGGGGCTTGAAGATTATGAAGGACTCAGTCGCTACCTCGATCACATACTGCAGGACAGGCCGCTATTCTATGAGATTCTCCGGGAACTGGGTACCACCCTGGACGAACAGCCGGATATCTCTATGGAGGTGGAATTTAAAACTTCCCAGGGAGCGCTCCGCTGGGGGCAGATGGTATGTCGAAAAATCAAAGTGCTGGGACAAGCTTTTCTGCTGATCAGGGTGGTAGACATCAGCAGTATTAAGCAGGCCCAGCTACAGCTGCTCGACAGTGAAAGTCAGCTTAAGGTAGCACAGGAAATAGCCTCCATGGGCAGCTATATCTACAAAGTGCAGCCGGGAGAGGTCCAGTATTCTGATGCTCTTTATAAGCTATTTGATGTAGAGGAAAAAAAAGAAGATCACCCTACCACAGATTTTTTTCAGCAGTACCTGCACCCTGAGGATGTAGCCTATGTAGAAAAAATCATGTCCGACGTATTTTCTGAAAAGAAAGGCTGCAGCTATCAGCACCGGATTATCACCGCCAAAGGGATAGAAAAGGTGTTGTACTGTAATATCATGCTGGAACTGGACAGTCAGGGGGAGGTCAGTAAGGTGCTCGGTACCCTGCAGGATGTGACGGAGCGTGTGCAGACAGAGCAGAAGCTCAAGGAGAGTGAAGAGCGCTACCGGCTCACCGTAGAAAACACGACTGATGGTGTCTGGTATCTTAACCTGGATACCTACGAAAGCTATCTTTCGCCCAAGTATCGTCAGATGCTAAGCTATGAAAACAGAGAAAACCATAACGAGTCGCTGAAATCCTGGTTCGAGGGCATACATCCTGAAGATAAACAGGAGGCATACCTTAGTTATAGTGCCTGTGTCAAGGGAGATATAGACCAGTTTGTTGCCGAGTTCCGCTACCTCAATGGTGTCGGCCAGTATGTCTGGATTGAGTCACGAGGATCACTGATTCGTGATAGGCGAAATCGCCCGGCTTATATGCTGGGTGCCATCACCAATATCCAAAGCCGGAAGGAAGCAGAAGAAAGGCTAAAGGAGAAAGAAAAGATTCTCAACTTTGCCCAGAATGTAGCCAAAGTCGGTAGCTGGCTTTGGGATAGTACTACCGATACGCTGGAATTTTCTGATGAAATGTACTGCATCATGGAAATTGACCCTGATGTAGAGAACCGGAATATTGGAAAAAGGATGATTAGCCTCATCCATGAAGAAGACTGGCCCAAAGTATACCAGTTCTTTGATGCCATAAGGGAAACAACTGAAGAAGACCAGATCCAAACCATGGAACTTCGCATGACCACACCTGCTGGCAGTAAGAAGAGTATCCGAACCATCGGGAAGGTTTATGCAAGAGATAAGCAGGGGCAGGTGACCAAGGTCCTCTGTACCACGCAGGATATCACCGACGATAAAAATCGTGAACAAGAACTGATCGCCGCCAAAGAACAGGCGGAAGTATCCAGGCAGGCCAAAGATCGGTTCCTGCAGATCGTAAGCCATGAAATCAGAAACCCGCTCAATGCCATTGTGGGTATTACCAAACTGCTGCAGCAGTCAGACCTGGGTAGCAGGGAAAATGAACAGATCAGGACGCTCAGCTTTTCGGCCGGGCATCTGTTGTCTATCATCAATGATATTCTGGATACGGCCAAGCTACAGTATGGTAAGCTGAGCCTGGATGTATTGCCCTTTGATATTCGGGAGCAGCTGCGGCAGACCGAAGAACTGTTTCGGCAGCAGGCTGCTGACAAAGAGGCCGACCTGCGCTTTACGATCGACAAATCCATACCCGACACGGTGAACGGAGACCCTACCCGCTTCAATCAGATTATCTTCAACCTGCTCAGCAATGCCGTCAAATACACCTACCGGGGGATTATCAGTCTTGAAGCCAGCATGCAACAGCAGGAGGGAGAGCATTGTACCATACGCTTTGTCATTGCAGACAGCGGGGTAGGCATTTCGGCTGAAAACCTGGAGAAGATATTTGACCCGTTTGAGCAGGACGACCTGCTGATCAACCAGCAGAAAGGGGGTACCGGACTCGGGCTGTACATTGTGCGCCAGTTGGTGGGCCTGATGGATGGCAACATCCGGGTAGAAAGCACCTTTGGCAAAGGCACGCGTTTTATTGTCACCATACCCTTTGCTATTTCCGGTACTGCTGCGGCCACCGAAAAATCCAGACACCTGCAGGCCAAGTTCGCGCTGAAGGGAAAACGCATCCTGTACGTAGAGGATGCGGTATACAACCAGCTGCTACTCAAAGGCTATGCCCAGGTGTGGGATTTGAGCCTGGACCTGGCGGGTAGCATCAGCGAAGGAGTAGATATGGCCCGTCAGCATCAGTATGACCTTATACTGACGGACTTTCGTCTGCCGGATGGCACCGGACTGGATGTTGCAGAAAAGATAAAGCAACTGGGCGACCACTATACAGCCGTACCTATCATTGCCATATCTGCCTACCAGCTGGAAGAGCGGCAGGGTGATTATCCCTTTGATGACTACCTGCAGAAGCCGATAGATTTTGATAAATTCTTCTACCTGCTGCGCAAGTACCTGAAAAAAAACGATGAAGAAGTGGAGCTGACAGCAGAAACTGCAGCCGGTGTGCAGGGAGCGTTGGGCTATCTGCAGGAACACCAGCCCGGACACTATCAGCAAATCGTCAGAAACCTGGAGCCTGAACTAAAAGAGCTTAGGGAGCAACTTCTTACCAGTATTGAGGAACAAAATTACCGCCTTTTTCTGCTGACAGTGCATAAGCTCAGCAGCGCGCTGAAAATGATACAGGAAGAAGGTTTTCTGGAATATCTGCAGTCCCTGGAAGACCTGCCGGAAAATCCGGATTTAAAAAAGGAACTGCTTGATAATATAAGCCAATCTTTTGATAAAGTTCTTCAAAAATGGAAAACTGAAAGTATATTAGGTGATTAAGATTGATTTTCTTGGATAACGTAAAAAAACCCCTAAATTTCGATATTTTACATAGGTATTCATTTTCTATATATTACTATTTACCCCCGCAACAATTTATTATGAAAAGCGAATTCAAGATTCTGATCGTTGATGATCATCAAATGATACGCGATCTCATCGGCTTTATGTTGGAAGGAAAAGAGGAGTATGTCATCGTCGGAAAAGTATCTAGCCGCAGTGAAGCTGAGCAGATTATCAGCAAGCAAAAGGTAGATGTCTGTATCCTGGACCTGTCATTGCAGGAAGATGATGGCCTTGAAGTGCTGCGAATGGCCTCCAAGGATCATCCCGAGATCAAATTCCTCATCCTATCCATGCACGCAAACCCTGCTAATATTCAGCAGGCGATTAAAATGGGGGCCAAAGGCTTTTTACCTAAAGATGCATCAGGGGAAGAACTGATGCGCGGAATAGAGGATGTGAGCAGAGGCAAGAAGTACTACAGCCCCAAAATTACGGAAACGCTGATCGGTGACTGGACACCGGAGTCTCCCAAAGGTGGCTACATTGACAAGATCAATCATCTTACCCGACGGGAGAAGGAAATCCTCCATGCCGTGGTGGATGGCAAAAGTAACCATGACATTGCCGATCTCTATGGGATCAGCAAAAGGACAGCAGAAAACCATCGTTCCCGTATCCTTAAAAAAACCGGTGCCCGTAGTTTTATGGAACTGGCCCGGGTAGTGATGGAAAACCGTATGGACCTGGTGTAAGCTTAACCAGACGGCTTGCACCCGACGAAGCAATAAACCTTTCATAGCTATTTCCGACTGCCGGAAATAGCTATTTTTGTGTTGGACAACACGTAAAGCGCTATCCATGATGCTTCACCAAGTAAATGCTTCAACAAATATCGGCAAAGCACTCCTCCTGACTGGAAGAGTTGCCGGATTCTTCATGGCACTCGCCTTCCTGCTGATACCCCTCTCGAGCATGGCGCAACTCGGGCAGGCATCTCTTTCGGGTAGTGTAGTGCAGGCTGCAGATGGCGAGCCCGTGCCGGGTGTCAACATTTCGCTGGCAGGCACTTCCTTTGGCACTGTCAGCGACAGCCAGGGGAGGTTCCTGATCAGCAACATACCTCCGGGGACTTACCGGCTGATAGCCAGCTTCGTGGGATACGGTACCCATACCGAAGTGCTGACTTTTACAGCCGGAGAGGAAAAAACACTGCAGATCAGCCTCAGTGAAAATATTCTGGCCCTGGATGGACTCATTGTTACCGCACAGAAGCGCAGCCAGGTAGTGCAGGAAGTGCCTATCGCGATGACCACCTATGACGGCTCTTTCCTGCAGGAAACCAACATTTATGAGTTTGATGCGCTGTCTGATTATGTGCCCGGCCTGCAGGTGCAGATACAGAGCCCAAACAATCCGGGCTTCGTCATCCGTGGGATCACCAGCGACAATGGCGATGCCCGTCTGGAGCCCAGGGTTTCGGTATTCCAGGATGGCGTGTCTATCAGCAAGTCCCGGGGGTCGGTCGTTGAGATTTTTGATATGGAAAGGGTAGAGGTGCTGAAAGGTCCGCAGGGAACGCTTTTTGGGCGGGGTGCCCAGATAGGTGCCATCCATTTGATCCAGAACAAAGCGCAAAACAAGCGTTCGGCAGACCTGAAGCTGGGCTACGGCAACCTCAACCAGCAGCTGATCACCGGCCATGTGAACCTTCCGCTGGTGGAGGATAAACTTTATTTTCGCCTTGCAGGTATTCTCAACCGTAGGGACGGTTTTATAGAAAACCTGTCGGGTGGGCAGCTCAACGGCAAGGATACCCGGGCAGTGAGGGCGTCTCTGCGTTATTTACCGTTTAAAAATACCGTAGCTGACCTGATCTTCAACTACCAGCTGGATACACCCCCCGGCACTGCACTCAAAAGTGGTACCTATGCCCCGGCCGGAGGAGACACCAGCCCTTTTACCTTTGCTGACCTGGATCGGGGAGAGGAACTGGGCCTGGACCGTACCGTCTGGGGCACTACGCTGTTGCTCAACCATCGTATCTCCTCTCACTGGGACCTGACTTCCATCTCGGCCTATCGCTTTTTTGATTCCAACGAGCTATTTGACGGAGACGGCACTGCAGCACCAGCGCTCACAATCGGAGAGGAAGCCATCGGCAGGCAGGTCAGCCAGGAGCTTCGGCTGACTTACGATGACCGTAATCGCTTTTCCGGCTTTGGAGGTGTTAATTTTTTCTGGGAAGATGTGCTACAGGCTACTCCCGTAGAGGCTGACGAACGCAGCATGTATGCGCTTTTCAATCCTTTTGTGAGGGGGAATGTGGTGAATAATCCCAACCTCTCGGAAGAACAGAAAGCGGAGATTCTGGCTGCTGTCCCCGCTGTCCCCCTGGTAGATACAAATGGTCAGCCGGTACTGACGGCTACCCTCCCTGAGCTTCCTACTTTGCTGGGACCGCTTTCGGGCTTCCCGCTCAAAAGTTTCCACCGGGAGGCCCAGACGAATTTCGGTAAAAATTATGCTTTTGAACTGTTTGCTGATGGCACCTATGCCCTCACGGATGAACTGGACCTGACATTGGGTATACGCGCAACTTATGAGAATATTACTGGTGCCATAGCGTCTGAAGATGCTGAGTCTTTCGGCTTGCTGGGCTTTGTGCTGGGGAATTTTCCCAATAACATTTTCCCACCCAGTGGAGGCCGTATTGAGCATACGGAAAATTACCTTTCGGCGGTAGGCAGACTGGCGCTGGCCTATGATTTTTCTGATGTACTTAATCTGTTTGCTACCATCTCCCGCGGCCGGCGGCCCAATGTGATACAGGTGCTGGGAACGGAGGTAAGTGTCCTCAATGATGAGATTGTCTGGAGCTACGAACTGGGGGCCAAGCTGCTGAGCCGCGACAAGCGCCTGCAGTGGGATATCAACGCCTACCACTACGACTACCGTGATTTTCAGACGCTGGTAGCCCGTCTGGACGAAGCGCAGGGGCTGGTGTTTGAAAGCCGGGATGTGGGCAATGCCACTGCCCGGGGTGCCGAAACCTCCGTACAGTGGGTAGCAGCCAGGGCACTTCAGCTATTCGCCAACTATGGTTTTATCAATGCCCGTTTTGATGAAGAAGATTCAGAAGGAAATGAACAGGCACAGGCCGGCAATACCTTTCGGCTTACTCCCCGCCATTCGGGGGCCCTGGGGCTTAACCTACAGCTGCCCCTGAAGGATAAAAGCAGTATATTCATAAGACCAACTTTCAATTTTCGTTCGCAGGTTTACTTTGAGGAAGACAACCGCCCGGAACTCAGCCAGGATGCCTATTCCCTGCTCAACCTGCGGGCCGGGGTAAAACTACAGCAGGGACGTTATGAAATCGCATTGTACGGCAACAACCTGCTGGATGCTCAGTACATCATAGATGCGGGAAATATCGGAGATGCGTTTGGCATTCCTACCTTTATCCCCGGTCCACCCCGCCTTTGGGGAATACAACTGTCGGTAAACTGGCCGTGATCCTGCTGATACAATAATGCTCTGAAGTGCATTAACAATTAAATAATCAGCATGGCATTCTGATGCGCAGGATTAGTGTTAACTTGCGCCCGAATTTTCAACCTACCTATTTTACCTGAATTTTTGATGAAACACTATCTACATGCCCTGCTGCTAACCCTCATGATGGGTGCTGGCAGCAACATTTACGCTCAAAGCGAGCTGTTTATTTCGGAATACATAGAAGGCTCTTCCAACAACAAAGCAATTGAAATTTTTAACGGTACCGGACAGCCGGTAAACCTTGGTGCTGAAAACTATAACCTGCAGTATTTCTTCAATGGTAGTCTTAGCGCCGGACTTACGATCAACCTGACCGGATCGGTCGCCGATGGTGATGTATTTATCATTGCCCAGTCTTCAGCAGATCCGGTCGTGCTGGCCCAGGCTGATCAGACCAATGGCGCAGGCTGGTACAATGGTAATGATGTGGTGGTACTTCGTAAAGGCACTACAATATTGGATGCCATCGGTCAGATAGGCACCAGCAGTGAGTGGGGCAGTGGCCTCACTTCTACGCAGGACAATACCCTGCGGAGGAAAAGCACTATCCTGGTGGGTGATGTTAATCCAAATGACGTGTTTGACCCGGCCGCCGAATGGGATGGCTTTGCGATCAATACTTATGATGGCCTGGGTAACCATACTGTGGATGCCGCAGAGCCTTTCGTGGTGATCAACGAAGTGCTGGCCAGCCATACCGGCACTGATGACACAGAGTATGTGGAGTTATACGGGACACCCGGGAAATCACTGGAAGGGCTGAGCCTGCTGGTGGTAGAAGGGGATGCCGGTGTTAGTCAGGGTACCATTGATTTTCGCCTGGATTTCACGGCGGTTAATAAGATTGGAGCTAATGGTTTTTTCCTGGTAGGCAATCCTGCCGGGCTGTTATCCAATTATGGAGTCACTCCTGATATTGACATTAGTAATAGTACCCTGGAG
>CAZFFW010000096.1:0-19506 GCA_964518125.1 uncultured Porifericola sp. | reverse complement strand
AAGCAGGATAAACCTTTCTTCCTGGCGGCAGGTTTTCTCAAACCGCACCTGCCGTTCAACGCGCCTAAAAAGTACTGGGATTTGTATGATGAGGAAAGCATCCAACTGGCAGCCAATGATTACCGCCCGAAAAATGCGCCTGATGCTGCCATGCACAACTGGGGCGAACTGCGCAACTATTCCGATATTCCCGCTGATGGCCGATTAAACGATGATAAAGCCCGCCGGCTGGTGCATGGCTACTATGCCTGCGTCAGCTATACCGACGCACAGATCGGGAAGGTGCTGCAGGCACTGGAAGACCTGAAGCTGGCCGAAAATACCATCGTTATCCTCTGGGGCGATCATGGCTGGAACCTGCGGGAGCACGGCCTGTGGTGCAAGCATGCTAATTTTGAAACAGCCCTGCGTACGCCACTCATGATCAAAGTACCGGAAATTAAAGGTGGAAAACGTACTGCTGCGCTTACTGAGTTTGTAGACATCTACCCCAGCCTCTGCGAACTGGCTGCTCTCCCCGTACCGCATCATGTGGAAGGTATGAGCTTTGTGCCCCTGCTCAGCAATCCCGAGCAGCGATGGAAGTCGCAGACCATTAGCAAATACTACGACGGCTTTTCCATTAAAAACGACCGCTACCGCTATACCGAATGGAGCGACAGTACCGGTAACGTTTATGCCCGTATGCTATACGATCACGAACAGGACTCACTGGAGAATGTCAACATTGCCGAGCATGCTGAAAATGAGGAGACCATCCAACAAATGCGGCAGAAGCTGTTAGAAGTTTATGCGGAGGGTTTTTAGGTTAATACAGTTCTTGGTGTTAATGTGTTATAGTGTTATGGTTTGACTTGCTACCGAAGAAAACATCGCACTATAACACCCCCAAACTATAACACTATTCTCTGATTGCGATGCCCATTTTAGCCATGAGTTTACTGGCGTTGAAGCTTTTGCAGATGCCTTCGTGAATTTTGTAGTCAAAATAAATTTCGTCCTGCTCTATGCTGCTGGTGAAGCTGTAGTTGATCACCTTGTCCAGTTCTTCTTCCATACGGCCCAGTTCCAGATCGTGGGTAGAGACGAAGCCAAAAGCCGGGAGCTTGCTCAGCTGGCGGATCAATGCTGCGGCCCCGTTATGTCGATCCTGCGAATTGGTACCTTTCAGGATTTCGTCCAGCATAAACATGACTGGAACCTGCGGGGCTTCCAGCATTTGCAAAAGCTGCTTGAGTCGTTTGAGTTCGGCATAAAATGATGAGACACTTTCTTCCAGCGAGTCCTGCGTACGCATGCTGGTGAAAACCTGGGTGACGGAAGTAGTCATTCGTTTGGCGCAGACCGGGGCACCCATTAGCGCCAGCACGATGTTGATTCCGACGGTTCTCAGGAAAGTACTCTTGCCCGACATATTGGAACCGGTGATGATGCAGACTGTTCCTTTGCCGTCCATAGCAAAATCATTGTTAATCCTCCCTTCACTTTTGATCAGGCAGTGACCCAGGTTTTCTGCTTCAAAAATGTAGGACTGTTCTGCAATCTGCGGGAAAGCATAGTCAGGATGGGAGTAGGCAAAGCCGGCGATACTGTTAAGCATTTCCAGTTCGCTGATACTGTCAAACCAGCGGCTGATATCGCTTTTCAGATCCATCTTCCAGCGGTCGGCGCGAAGCAGCCAGTAGACATCCAGCAGCAGGACAACATTGAAGATATGGTAAAACAGGTTTCCCCGCGCGTTGAAGTTATCCAAAATATTTTCCAGCTTGTTAATTTCCTTAGATGCCTGTATCCCTTCGTGCTGGAAGTAGGTTTTGAATTGCTGCAGCCGCTCATGCTGAAAATCTTTTTCCTCCACACTGCTGATCATAGCCTTGTAGGCTTGCAGAGCACTCAGGCCATGGGATGTTTTTTTATGGGTCAGGCTGGCTTTTTCGGCTGTAGTCCAAAGAATCAACATATTTACGGCTATGGCCCCTACCGGCCAGAAAGCGCTTGCATTGCCAAAAAAGTAGAAGAAAATACCAGCCAGTGTGACCAGTGGCATGATGAACATAGCTGTTTTATAAGCGGCTCTTTTTTCTATGGACGGGGGTTCTTCGGTCCATTTTAATAATGTATTTGTATCTTCCTCATTGGCTTTGGCTACTCTACCGAATGCCTGAAAATCCTGCCGCCATTCCAGTTGGGGCATCAGTTCCTGTACAGCAGCCTGCTTTGTCAGTATTTCTTCGCGCGTTGCCGGGTTCTGCATCTGCCGTGCCAGCAAAGCTTTACCCTTACTGGTACTGCAGCGGTTGATAAGCTGAAAAAGGGAATGTTCGCCAAATATATCCAGATCCCCGGTGTAGGGATGTGTCAGGTCCCGGAAATTATCACCACTCTCCAGGTCTTTCAGTCGGTTTTCTAGTCGGTCTGTTTCCTCTTCATTAATCTGCTGCAGGCTTTGCAGGTGAAAGCGCTTTTTTTTCAGCCGGTTATGGTAGCGTACCAGGAAAGGAAAACCAATGGTGAAAATGACTAAAACAGCGCCTATGGCTTCTCCGTTTCTCTGGTTAGCGAAGTAAATCAGCGCTACCAGAAACATGATAAAAAATACTGTTCTTAGCCAGGACAGGTTTTTATCCTGATGGGCCAGCTTTCCGGCCTGTGCATGGAATTTTTGTACTCTTTCCTGGTAAATCGCTCTGACTTCCTGCTTCATAGATTGTGTATCTTGCTGAATAGCTTTTAATTGAACGTAAATATGAAAGATTGTTTGTTGGGGATGAAAACTTTTCTCTAATCATCCTCTATATTTGTTGGTTAATAACAAATGGGAACTTTCACCGACACTTTTCATAATAAAACACTGCTTAAATTGAATACAATTCAGGGTGTAGATTTAACGGATATTTGCAATGAGTTTGGCACTCCCCTTTATGTATATGATGCGGACAAGATTGTACAACAGATCAATCTGTTGCAGGGGCTTTTTTCAGACACGCCTCTGCAGCTCAAATATGCTGCCAAGTCTCTGACCAATCTTTCGGTGCTCAAACTGATCAAAGCCCAGGGTATCGGGCTGGATGTGGTTTCTATAGAAGAGGCTTATCTGGGTATCAAAGCAGGTTTTGCCTCTCATGAGATATCCTATACGCCCAATTGTGTCAGCTTTGAAGAAATACAGGAAGCAGTAGAACTTGGGGTGGCCATCAATATTGATAACCTTCCGATGCTGGAGCAGTTTGGCAAAACCTATGCCCATACCGTTCCCTGCTGTGTCCGGATCAATCCCAACATAATGGCAGGCGGACATAGTAAAATTTCGGTAGGCCACAGCTTTTCCAAATTTGGCATATCTGCCCTGCAGGTACGTGAGTTGGTGCAAATTGTAGAAAATTACGGTATTGATATCAGTGGTGTGCATGTACATACCGGCTCGGACATTAAAGATGTGGATGTGTTTCTGATGAGTGCAGATGTCGTTTTTAATGTTGCCAAAAATTTTAAGAACCTTCGTTTTATTGACTTTGGCAGCGGTTTCAAGATTAATTACCGTGAGGGTGATGTAGCAACTAACCTGGAAGAACTAGCCGACAAACTGCAGGCTGCCTTCCGCCAGTTCTGCGAAGAATACGGCCGGCAACTGGAAATGTGGCTGGAACCCGGCAAGATCATCGTCAGCGAAGCAGGTCAGTTTCTGGTAAAAGTGAATGTTGTCAAGGAAAACCCGGAAGTGACTTTTGTAGGAGTTGATTCCGGCTTCAATCACCTGATACGCCCCATGTTTTATGATGCTTACCAGCACATTGAAAACATTTCCAATCCGGAGGGGCCTAAAAAAAATTATCAGGTAGTTGGTTATATCTGCGAAACGGATACTTTTGGCAGTGATCGGGAACTGAACGAAGTGCGTCCCGGTGACATCCTCTCCATCAAAAATGCCGGTGCTTACGGATATAGTATGGCATCCAATTATAATTCCCGCAAGCGTCCGGCTGAGGTGATGATTTATAAGGGTAAAGCCCACCTGATCCGGCAACGCGAGACGATGGAAGATCTGCTCAAAAACCAGTTGATGATTGATTTGTAGTTCCATGAAAATATACGCCTGCCTTTTGCTGTCATTGATCCTGAACTGTTTACCAGCTGTCAGTGCTTTTGGGCAGGAAACTTCTGAGGTACAGCATTTTTTTAATTTTGGGGGTGGTTATACTGCCCCTACTTCGTATGACCGTAGCTTTTCTACAATCGTGTATGATGGGATGGCTGCCTCGGTAGCGGCCCAGTACCATCGCAGAAAGCCAGATCTACTCGACCATCTTGATTTCCGCTTTGATTATGGTGAGCTTACCAACGAAACCAGTTTTTCTACCATCATCTACTACCGGGCAGAGGGCAATTACACCTATCAGAAACACCTGAAAAATATCTGGGAAGACCGGATAAAGTGGTTTGTCGGCGGGTCATTTAATTTCTTTTATTCACTGAACCACTACCAGAGTTTTAATAATAATGCTTTCAACAATAGCGCTTATACTTCCCTGAGCCCGCAGTCGTCGCTGGTATATGACTTCAGCCTCTGGAACCGAGATTTCCGGGCGCAGGTATCTGCTTACATTCCTCTGCTGAGTTTTGCCATGAGACCTTCCTACGGATCCAGTAATTTCTTTGGCTTCCTGGATGATGAGCGTGATGATACTTTTCGTCAGTTGCTGGAAAGCGGAAAAGTTGTAACGCTTAACAAGTTCTTCCGCTACAGCAATACTTTTTCCCTGGAGTATCCTCTGAAAAAAAACCCTAACCGGCTGCGCCTGAGCTATGAGTGGAATTATCTTCGGTACAGCGAACCCCGTCTGACGCAGTCTGCCTCACACAATATTACCTTCTCTACGATGTTTAATTTCTGAGTAGACTAAGCACGCTATGACAAAAATATTTTCACATACGCTATTGGTCAGCAGCATTGCCTTCCTGTTGTTTTCTTCCTGCGAGGAGGTCCTGATCAATGAAGATTATGAAGATAATGCGGTTGATGTTTTTAATTCGCTCTGGACTACAGTAGACGAAAACTATACTTTTTTTGCACTTAAGGGCATTGACTGGGATCAGGTGTATACTGCTAATAGACCTCGCATCGAGAATGGTATGCGCCGGGATTCTCTGTTCAATGTGCTCTCTGATATGCTCTTTGTGCTGCGAGACGGGCACGTGAACCTTTCTGCCGGTTTTGACCTGGCGCGCAACTGGCAGTGGTACCTGGATTATCCGCCCAATTTTGAATGGGATATTATTGAGCGTAACTACCTGGGAGATGACTATGAAATTTCCGGCCCATTTTACAACCGGGTGATTGACTCTATTGGTTACGTCTACTATGAGAGCTTTGAAGATGATGTTAGTGATAATCTGGTACAGTACCTGATCAGCAAGTTTTCCAGCCGCATTGTCAATGATAACGATACCATCATCGTAAAGGGGATGGTATTTGATGTACGGGATAACGGTGGTGGAAAATTAAGGAATGTTGAGAATATTGTCGGTCGCTTTGCTGATACCACCCGTCTGGTACACTACTGGCAGTACAAAGATGGTCCTGCTCATAATGATTTTACTGACCGAATAGCCAAATATGTGGAACCTGTAGGTGATTTTCAGTACAGATCACCCGTGGTCATTCTTACCAATCGCTCCTGCTACAGTGCAACCAATTTTTTTGTGCAGATTATGAAAAACTTTCCCAACGTACTCGTCTTGGGCGACAGCACAGGAGGCGGTGGCGGACTGCCAATCAACCGGGAACTACCCAATGGGTGGCGCTATCGTTTTTCCTCTACTGTTACCACTACTGTTGGAGGAGAAAATATTGAAGTAGGAGTAGCTCCGGATTTACGGGTAGATTTGCAGCCCGAAGATCTTCGAAACGGAAGGGATACCATGATAGAACGCGCCTTTGATATTATCAATGAAGATTACGAAAGAAGAAGACAACAGCAGAACTAAGGATTTCTGTGGTGTTTTGAAATTTTTTCTAAAGAAGTAGTATATTTGTCTCAATGGGACGTTAGCTCAGTTGGTTTAGAGCGCTGCCTTGACAGGGCAGAGGTCACTGGTTCGAATCCAGTACGCCCCACTTTTCCATTTATTCGGGCAACTGCCTGAAAACTTCCGGGGGTTATTTTCTACTCAATTTTTATGGTTGGCCAAGATTACTCATCCATAATCCACCAATTTATCAGTCTTTTTCCGAAGGAGTTTACCGTATCTATGTCTTGCCGGCAGAAATAAAACCTGGGAATTTGCCTAATTTTCTCTGTAAATAGTCTTCCTGTGCAGACCAGCCGTAATTTTCTTTTTTGCCTGCTCATACTCCTACTACCTGCCTGTAGCAGGCCTCCGGATTATAGCTTATCAACGCATACATCCTCCAGTAATGATGATCGTCCGGCAAAGCTGCTATCTGCTTTTTTTGGACTGGATAATGACATGCCTTTTAATGCTATTGGCATCTGGATCAAGGCCCCCGGTAAAGACGGTATGCCTTTGGTGTTTTCCCACGAAATAGATCCCTCCTCCCTGGATGCCGCTGATTTTGAAATCACCACGCAAAATGAGGAAAAGCTAAAGGTACCTTTTGCTACCTTCAGACCGGCAGTGGAAGACTTTGAACTAAGGACTGTACTGCTTATTGGTGACCTGGGAGACTTCCCTGGTAATGAACCGGTAGCGGTAGCGATCATCGGTGATCTGCTGAGCAGAGACGGGCAGAACTATAAGGGCCAGAAGGTTAGCGTTACCCCGCTTACTGAAGGTCCTTTTATCAGCTATGCTGAATATTTTTCTTTTGATGAGCAATACCCTTATGTAGAACAGGGAAGAGGTTGTGACTGCCCTAAAACAAACACAGCCACCATTGTCCGGACAGTATGGGCTGGTGGCGTAAGAGCCACCTCAGGAGAAGAACTAGGGGAGCATGATCTGGCTAAGTTTACTGTTTTTCTTTTGCAGGACCAGGATACTGTAATCACCCATCCTTTTCAAATTGCGGATGTCAATGATAACGACAACAATATTGATCTTTGCCTGAGGGAAAGTGGTGTTCCCTTGAGTATACAGGTAGATGCGAATACCGCTATTGACCCCAGAGGAGATGCTAACCCTTTTACCTATCAAAATATTGTGAGTCGTTAGCCTTTCAGCTAGTGGCCCTACGATGAATTCATTCCCTCATATCTTTTCAAGTGGGCCTTTTTTTATATCTTCATACTTTATTTGCTTCGTCAATATGATTAAAGAGTATATCCGAAAAGTGTTTCCGGTCATCCTTGAGTTCAGTGTCAGCCTGGACAAAACGGCATCCATTCTGGATAAACCCTGGGTTTCGGTAGGCACTGAACATGAAAGGGAGAAGTACATCTTTAAGAAAAACCATGAACTGATCATTTCCCGCGAAGGCAGGGTAGAAATTGGCAGTTGGGAATACCTGGACGAGGCACAGTCTTTTCTGATCAGGAGAGAGAGCGGCAAATTTCTGTATAACCAGGGGTTCCTGGATAAAGCCGTCATGATCCTTAAAGTAGATGGCAAAGAACAGGAATTTCTTACGCTGGCTAATCAAAACGTACTTCCTGATCTTGACGTACAGGTATACCTGGATAAATTGCGCTACCGTAAACACAATATCTTAAAGGTAGAACTTGAAGACGGGCGTCAACTGGAGGTGGAGCGGGATTATGATACGAATTTCCCTACAGTGGGTAATCGCGTCACGATCGCCGGCCAGCCAGTAAATGACGGCAAGTACCGCCTCAAAGATGATGATCAGGTAGTGTTGATTTCCGACAGCAGGATTAAAGCTATTCTACAGATCAGGGTTTACACATATAATAACCGTACGATAGAAATAGAACAGCAGGATGTTGAAGATATTTCGGAAGGCGATAGCGTAACAGTAAATGGCCTTTCTCCAGTAGAGGGAGTCTACATCATCAACCGGCGACGCTATATTTCTGTGAACCGCGGAAAAGTAACTTCGGTAGGCTTTCGTAAGCACGTACAAAACCGTATTATCATAGGCCTGATCTTAGCACTTGTTGCGCTTATCCTTTTATATTGGTTTTTTTTCCACTGAGCCAGACCATCTTTACTTATCCTGTCCTGAGTATTTTTAAACATTCGGTCTGGATCTTTTGTCTCACCTATACACAATTATACTTTTTTATCTATGAGTTTATGGTTGGCGATCGTCATTTTTATCGCCCTGGCAGTAATTGTAGGCATCGCCGGTACTTTACTTACCAAAGCAGCTGATCAACTAGCTGATCTTACTGGTCTTGGTGAGGCACTGGTGGGTGGCATTCTGCTGGGCGCAGTCACATCAATTTCCGGTATCATTACTTCTGTTACGGCTGCATACGAAGGTTTGCCTGAGATGGCTTTCAGTAATGCTATCGGCGGCATTGCCGCTCAGACGGTTTTCCTGGCAGTAGCCGATATTGCTTACAAAAAGGCTAACCTGGAACATGCCTCTGCTTCTTTCACCAATCTGATGCAGGGAGTGTTGCTGATCGTTATGTTAGGGTTTGTGGTAATGGTCATGGCTTCTGGTTCTCTTACCATCGCTGGATTTCACCCGGCATCCCTTATCCTGCTGCTCATCTATGTGCTTGGCACTCGCCTGATCTCTAAGGCAAAAAAACATCCCATGTGGGAGCCACAGGATACTTCTGAAACGGTAGAAGATATACCTGATGGTGATAAGCAGCCGGATGTAAAACTTGGTCAACTGATCATTCGGTTCGCTGTGCTGGCAGTTGTTGTAGGGCTGGCAGGTTATTTCATTGCCCAGACCGCCATTATTATCTCTGAGAAATCGGGCGTTTCAGCCTCCTTTATGGGAGCGTTGTTTACCTCAGTAGCTACTTCGCTGCCGGAACTGGTGGTGTCTGTATCGGCCGTTCGGCAAGGTGCTCTTACCCTGGCGGTGAGCAACATTATTGGAGGTAATTCATTTGATGTGCTGTTTATTGCTTTCGCAGATGTTGCCTACCAGGAAGGCTCCATTTATCATGCTGCTACTGAATCTCAGTTGTTCATCATTGCTCTTACCATACTCCTTACTTCAGTCTTACTGTTGGGCTTACTACATCGACAAAAGTACGGTTTTGGCAAAGTTGGCTGGGAAAGTCTTGTCTCTATATTTATATTTATCAGCGGCTATATCATTCTTTACTTTATGTAAAAAAAGCCCTCCCGCATTGGGAGAGCTTCAGTTCGTTATGATAAATCAGGCCTAGTTCACATTAAAATCCCCTCTGAGGTTCCTGACTCTTTTTCTGACATCTGCGATAAATACACTTCCTGGATGTTCTTTCAGGAACTGTGTATATACCTCCATCGCCTTATCTTTATCCTGCAGCTGTTCTTCATATATTTTGCCGGTCAGGTAGAGAGCATCATCACCCAGTATATCAAATCCATATGATTCAGTAATAGTAGAGAGATGCGCCAGCGATTCCTCAAACTCTCCAAGCTTCATATCTATTTTAGCCATCAGCCAGTGAATTTCATCTGCCAGGTCATGGCTTTCGTACAGGTTCAGCATGCTATCCAGCTTTACCAGCGCCTGCTCCTGTTTGTTCTGAAAAAGCAATAGTTCAACGTTGGCATAATCCTGCATCGCACTACCGGTAGTATCCAGAGCTGTATTGTTTTGTATCAACAGGCTAAGTGCCATAGCATCGTTGGCTATCTCACGTGTAGTGGCCAGTTTAAGCACATCCAGGTGCCCCTGGGCTAATTCAAACTCACCTTTGAAATAAGAGAGCTTGGCATTCCTGAGTTTAGCTTCATAGCCTACCGGTTCTTCTTTATGGTCTTTCTCTACCTGTGAATACAAAAGGGTAGATTCCCAGGGCTGGTCTATGAGCAGGTAAATATCTCCCATGTCCAGTTTACACCGGGCTTTTAATTCACGGCTGGCTTTAGGGTGTTGGGCTACCTCATTCAGGCTCTCTATCGCACGGTCTTTTTCGTCCAGGTAAAAGGCATATAACAGCGCCTGACTCCGCTTGGCTTCCAGGGTAGCATGGCTGGGACCAATGGTTGAATTAGTACTTTCGTCAATGAAGTTCTGATAGGCCTCAATGAGTTTGATGATATCTTCCTGCTCTACGGGATACTGATTTTTGACCATTTCCTCCCTGGCCTTGATCTTGTATCTTCGGGCAGATACATAGTTAGCAGTTCGTGGATATTTTTCAATTACATAGTCGTACATTTTCAGGGCATTTTCATAGTCCTGGTTATCCAGCGCAATCCCCGCTACCTCCATTACTCGTTCTCCGTCTGAGCGATTCCTCCGATCAATTGCCCTGGCCTGCATGAAAGCTCCGTAGAAATTCTTTTGCTGAAGATTAATCCAAATGAGAAGTTCATTGTAAAGTTGTTTATCAGGGCTTTCCTGAATTTTGTCTAGCAACAGATCCGAAAGGCTTTGCAGGTCCTCTTCTTCGGTCAGGATATTTTGCAGTACGTTCTTGACATAGCTGATCCTGGCTTCATCTTCATCCGCATATTTGAGATACTCCAGCACCATCTTATCTTTTTCGTTCAGTCGGCGATACACGTTGGCCAGCTCAAGCGCGAATACGTTGGGATCGTTGCCGGCATCTCGTCCTGCCTGATAACTTTCTATTGCTTTTTCCAGCATATCACTTTTAATAAAATGGCCAGCCACCAGGCGTACCTTGTATGGGTCAGATTGTACTTCGTTTAATACCTGCCTGTAATACTGGTTTGCTTTCTGGTCATCACCTTTCCGCATTTGCAGAATGCCTGCATCCAGTTGGTAGACAATATTATCCGGGTATATTTTGAGTGTTTTATCAATGTATTTTTCTGCTTCCGTTAAATAACCATTATTGACCAGTAGCCTGAAGTATCTTCCATGGATAATGGGGATATACTTTTTTTTGTCTGCCAGATCGTCATAGATCGATTTGGCTTTTTCTATTTCCCCTTTGTCATCATACTGCTGCGCCAGTTCAATCTGTTCCTCATCCTGGGCCCAAGCTATGGGAGCTAAAGTAATCGATAACAAAAGAATAACAAAAGTTAGAGGTTGATTTATTTTCATGGGGCTTTGGTTATGGTGACTAACATATTCACTAACATACTATATTATCGAAAGATTATTTAAATCGAACTATTATTATTTATTACTGTGTGAATAAGTGGAAAACTCTCGATCCAGTGACTTGTTATCCACCATCTTTCATAACCTAGTTATTTATTTCGAGGTTATCAACACACTTATCCACAACTAACTAGTTGTTTTACAGTAATTTATGACATATTCTCCAGAATGTTAACTAATATGTGAATAACTTTTTTCATGATTCACAGTGTGGATAACATTGTTTATAATTCAGAGATAAATGTTTATAGAGGATATTAGTTTTGCAGGCGTTGTTATCGAGTGAATAACAATAATGTTTTCCACAGGCAAACCTATAGATTTCCACATGTTATTCACTCGATAGTGTGGATAACTTTAAAAGGTCAGGCTGATCTCTCTTACCCAGTTAGCGCGTAGGTCGATGGTTTCTTCTGCTGTATAAAAGAAGACAGGCTCAGGTTCTCTGTTCTCGAGGATGTTTCCTTCCTCCCACTTTCCATCCTGATCTTCGTCTACCAGTATGCGTATGGTATACTGTCCGGGTGGTACCAGCTCAAAGGTGAACTGCCCGTTGTTAGCTTGTGTATCGGCAATTAGATTATTGCTTTTATCCAGCAGTTGTATGGTGTAGCTTTCGTAAGTCGTGTTAATATCTCCAGCAATTGTGCCATATTCTTCCGGCTTTTTAAAAGAATATTGCTGCAAGATCTGCTGACTGCTATCATTTTCTACGCTCATAAAACTACCTTCTGCCAGGTAAAATACGAGTGGCTTCAGGTTGGCCATCACCTCTTCCCTACTGAATATTTGTGGAACATATATTGCTTCCACATTTATTGTATCTACAAATGATGTGATTAGTCGGCTTTTTATATCCTCATCAGATAGGGCGTTAAGGCTATCAGCCAGCATACGGAAAGCAGGAGATCTTACCAGTCTTCCAAGTTGTTCAAAATAATTTAGCTGCTGCTCCAGTTCGTTGGTATTTTTCAAGCTGTCGAGGTAGAGGTATTTTGTCCTCTGGGTGCTGATAAACTGCAGACTGTCACTTTCCTTTAGTTTCACCAAGAGCGTATCCAACAGTTGATTTCTATTGATCTGCGTGGTGATGCTCAATTCATCCAGTCTGTCATTCCACTGCAGCAGACTGTCGTAGTCGAGAGGAAGGTAAAATAAAGTATCATAGCTCAGCAGTATACTATCCGTATTGACACGAATTATAGGTTTGCTGAATTTGATGTTCAACTCTACCATATTTCGGATATCTCCCGGAGCGGATACGGTTTGTCTGAGCGATTCGGCCTCTCGACGACTTTCAGCAAACTGCACATATAGCGTATCTCTTTCTTCATGTCCTACGGAGTCGGTCAGTATCACAAAGGTTCTCAGGCTATCCTGCCTGATCGTATTGTAGACGCGGATCATCTTCTGTTGATCCTGGAAATTGCTGTAAAGGTATCGGGTTGTGTCCCGGGGCAATTCCGCATTAAGCGAATCTAGGTACTGCTGCGTTTCTGCCTGCAGATCCTCCTGATCAACAATGAGGGTATAATCTTTTAGAGATTTATTAACCTTAACTTCATAATACTTTCCATTGCTGCGGCTACTTTGAATTTCAATAGGTCTTACATCCTGTCTGAACAGATTTACGTCCACTGTTTTACCATATAGCGTTTTTTGCTGGGCAATGGTACTATCCTGTATAGCCTGTGCCTGTACAGCACCGGTAGTGGTGTCGGCAGGGTTTATCGGCACAGTTTCTTCAGGCAAAAGAACCAGGGGATCAGCTTCAAAACCTAAGGACTCATTGTTGGAATCAATTTTCAGGTTATTGTTCTGATCGTTAAATGCGTAAAGCTTATAAGTTCCTACCCGTATATATTTAATCGCATAGTTTCCTTCTTCATCCGTTTTGGTTAAATAAGTGGGAGGGTCTTCAAAAGGATTCAGGGTATCTCCCTCGGGATAAAGGGCTACCAAAACATCGTCTGAAGGCTTGTTGGTCATCAGGTCTCTCACCTGTCCTTGTACCTGAAAAGAATCAATTTTGCTACCGGTACTAAAAGCCATCACAGCATTTTCTGCAGGATTCTGCTCTGAGACATCCTTGATGGCTTCTCTGAAATTGAATGTGTAGGTTGTATTTTCCTGCAGTTCTTCGTTTAGTTCTATGACCAATGTTCTGCGGTTTACATAAAAATCATACTCCTTTACAGGTGGGTTAATGATCAGGTCCTGCTTCAGGCTGCGGGCTTGTATGTATTCATCAAACTCCAGTACCAGCTCATCCTCATCAAAATTCACTGACTCCAGAGCCGGCGACATATTGATCAATTGGGGGGGGATCGTATCCTTTGGTCCCCCGGTAGGCATTCCTCTCCTGGCACAGGAGGCTGAGGCAAACATACTTATCCAGAATACTAACAGGCAGAGATTTCTAATTTTCATTTTCAGGTTTTCCTTCATAAAAAAGTGCCTGTCTACAACGCGTAAATCAGGCACTTTGTATTCCAAAATTTATGATTTTCTTATTTATCCAGGTAGATCATCAGTATTGAAATATCAGCAGGCGAAACCCCACTGATACGACTGGCCTGACCCAATGTCTGAGGCTTAATTTTACGCAGCTTTTCTTTAGCTTCTGCAGAAAGGGCTTTTACCTGCTCAAATTCAAATGACTGAGGTATGCGAAAACTATCCATGCTCTCTATTTTTTCGGCATGCGCCTGCTCTTTCTCCAGGTAAGTTTCATATTTAGTCATGATTTCTACCTGCTCCAGTACTTCCTCCTCATACCCTGAAAAATAAGTATCCAGTTCAATGTCTAGTTCTCTAAGCCGGCCGATAGATATTTCTGGACGCTTTAGTAGCTTTTGTATTGACACCTTCTCTTTCAGCGTGGCCGTATTTAATGCATCAAGTCCCTCATTATAGCTTTCGGGAGCGGCTTTCATTTCAGCTATTTCCTCTATTATTCTTTCAATATCACGCCGCTTGTCATACACCTTAGCAAGACGGGCATCTTCTATGAGTCCCAGTTGATGACCTTTTTCGCTGAGTCTAAGGTCAGCATTATCCTGCCGAAGCAGTAGCCGGAATTCAGCTCTTGAAGTAAACATACGATAAGGTTCTTCAGTCCCCTTATTTACCAGGTCATCTATCAATACACCTATATAAGCTTCTGATCTTTTGACAATGAAAGCTTCAGCCTCAAAGACTTTATTATGCGCATTAATACCAGCAATAAGCCCCTGACATGCTGCTTCCTCATATCCGGTTGTGCCATTGATCTGGCCGGCAAAAAACAGGTTATCAACCAACTTGGTTTCCAGGCTCAGCTTAAGCTGGGTAGGCGGGAAATAATCATATTCAATGGCATAGCCGGGTCTGAACATCTTTGCTTTTTCAAATCCGGGAATGCTACGTATTGCCTTATACTGTACATCTTCCGGCAGGGAAGTGGAAAAACCATTGACATACACCTCCACTGTATCCCAGCCCTCAGGCTCTACAAATATCTGATGGCGATCTCTCTCTTTAAAACGATTGATCTTATCCTCAATTGAAGGGCAGTACCTTGGCCCCTGCCCTCTTATTCTGCCATTAAACATAGGAGAGCGATCAAAACCACTTTCCAGTATTTCGTGCACTTCACTATTGGTATAAGTGATGTGGCAACTTCTTTGGACCGTGGGTGGCCTGGTATTAGTATAAGAAAACTTGCCTGGCTTATCATCCCCTTTCTGTTCTTCCATCACCTGGTAGTTTAATGACCTTCCATCTATTCTGGGAGGAGTGCCGGTTTTCATTCTGCCTGATTCAAAACCCAAACTCCTGAGTTGCTCAGTAATACCTTTGGAAGCACTTTCTCCTGATCGCCCACCGCCCATCTGCTTTTCTCCAATATGGATGATTCCATTGAGAAATGTGCCATTGGTAAGGATCACTGACTTTGCTCTTATTTCCAGGCCAATACTGGTTTTAACGCCTACTACCTTCCCTTTTTCTACCAATATTCCGGTCACCATCTCCTGCCAGAAATCCAGGTTAGGTGTTTTTTCCAAAGCTAGTCTCCAGGCTTCACCAAATCGCATCCGGTCGTTCTGGGTACGTGGACTCCACATGGCAGGACCTTTAGACCTGTTGAGCATCCTGAATTGTATCATTGATTGGTCTGATACTATTCCTGAGTATCCACCCAAAGCATCAATTTCCCGTACTATTTGCCCTTTGGCCACTCCGCCCATTGCCGGGTTACAAGACATCTGCCCTATTTTGGCCATGTCCATAGTAATTAACAGGGTTTTAGAACCCATATTGGCTGCTGCTGCTGCCGCTTCGTTTCCGGCATGACCAGCACCCACCACGATTACATCGTAATCCTGAAACATAAAATGAAAATTTTGGTAAAACGTTTCACGTGGAACACTAACCCTATTCTTTATGAAAAGAACTGAAATACAAACTTAAGCATTTGTCTTCCATCATCCGCATGGTGCTTTTCGAAAGATCATCTTTGTCGTCATAGCCCATGAGGTGAAGGATACCATGAATGATAACTCTTAACAACTCATGCTGAAAAGAGGTTTGCACAAGCTCAGAATTTTCACGTACCCGATCAATACTTATGAAGATATCTCCTTCGATGACATCAGGCAGGTCGCTGTTGTCGAAGGTGATGATATCGGTGAAATAATCATGTTGAAGATAAGAGATATTTATCTGAAGAAGATACTGATCAGAGCAAAAGATAAAATTGATTTCATTCAAAGAAAAATCGTCGGATTCAACTACAGCCTCAATCCATGAGGGAACATATGACAATTGATGATAATCAAAAGATATGTCTTCAGTATAAAACTGGATCAAAAGTGAAGCTAGTTGATGTAAAAAATAAGTTCAACAATACGGCCATCGTTTAAAAAATTCACCTCATCAGAGAGGTGTTTCATTAAAAAAATACCTCTTCCGCCGGGTTGGTCTATGTTTTCAGGAGCTGTAGGGTCCGGAAGATTATCATAATCAAAACCAGTACCCTCGTCTTGCACTGTAAACCGGATAATATTGTCCTGAAGAGAAAGAGAGAGAAGCACGTTTTTTTTGGCATCTCCCTGGTTTCCGTGTCTGATAGCATTGTGTACAGACTCTGTCACGGCTATCATAATATTGCCATAAATATCATCGTCCAGGCTAAACTGGTCTTTGGCATTATCAATGAAGCTCTCAATCATACGAATATTTTCAGACAGAGAGGGGATTTCAATGCTTATTGAGTTCATTAGTTAATTTGAATTATTATTAAGTCTTTGAAAATATTTGTTAGCCTCGTTTTTATAATACGGATTTAATTTAACGGGGACTGTTTTTAACAGCTCTATTTCCTGTTTTTTTGCTTTAATATATTCTTCAAAGCTTTCGGTTGCCTTTCGCTCATAATCACTTTTGGCAGTCTCACCCTTACGCTCATCATCAAGCTCCTGTTCACGCATGGATTTTTCTACCTCAAGCAGGCGGGTAAGTATTTCTTTCTGCCGTTTAATCATTTCTGATGAAAGTTTTTTGTTCACCAGGTCTGTTTCTGTCTCTTCCATTTTTTTGGAAAGCTCATCACCGGCACCTCCTCCACCCTCTTCCTCGGACTCCTTCATCTCCTGCATCATCTTACGAATTTTCTCCTGCTGCGAAGCTAATTTAGCAAGTTCTTCAGAAAGTGCCCTGCCTGACTTACCACTTTTCTTCAGATCCTCGATCTGCTGGTTGAGTTGCTGCTGTAGTTCGCTCATATTCATGTTTTGCTGAGACTGGCCGGGCTTCTGTTGAGGATTACCCATGGCATCAGCCATTTGCTGTTGCATCTGGCTCAAAACATCATTCAACAGAAGGGCTAAGTTATTCATGGATGTCATGGTAAACTGCTGCTTACTGATAGCCTTGTACTGCTGCCTTTCTTTCAGCGCTTCCATACTCTCCTCCATGTGTTGGTTCATATCTTTTACCTCTCGGGTAATAAAAGATTGAATCTGGAAAACACGCTCTGCAAGTGAAAGTAGGCTGTCTTCAATTACCTGAGCATCATCACGAATCTTTAATTGCTTTTGAGATAGATCTATAAATCGAGGGTCTGTCTGTTTAACATCTCTGAATGATTTCATAATGTCCTCCTGATCAAATGAGAGGGTGATCAGGTTATCCAGGATATTACGAAGGTTATCCATATTCTCCTGCAGCATTTCCATTTCCATACTCTGCTGCATTTGCTGCATCTTTTGGGCCATCTTCTTCATCTGCTGGGAACTGTTCTGCTGCGACTGCTGGGCTTTGTTACGTTTACCCTGGTCCAGTTGTTCTTTGGCATTTTGCTGCTCCTGCTGAATCTGCTGTTTCTCTTCAGACATATCCTGCATAGGTGCAGGGTTTTTCATGTCCTGGTTAAGCTTTTCCAGTTCTTCCATTTCCTTCTGAAACTCCTCAAATTCTTTGTTCAGTTCATCCTGCTTTTCACTCAGCTCTTCTGTACTATTTTCTTTATCATCAGTTTCTTCGGCAAGCTTCTCCTGTTCTTCGGCTTTTTGGCTAAGTTCGTTTTCCAGTTCATCCAGCTTCATGTCAAATTTCATACGCTTGAACAGTTCCAAGGTTCTTTCCAATTCTTCTTCCAGGTTCTGTTCTTTATCACCCAGCTCCTGAAGCTTGTTCTGTATCTTATCCATTTCGGCCTGTTCTTCCAAAAGCTTCTGAAGTTCTTCGTAAAGCTTTTTGGTGTCCTCATCCAGGAGTTCATCCATCAGGTTCTGGAGCTGGTTGATCTTATCCTGCATCTCCTCAGATTGCTGGTCAAATTGCTCCCGTTTCATGTTGGTAGCTTCATTCTGCTCTTTCAGTTGTTGCAGTTCTTTTTCCAGTTCCTGCCTTTTTTTGATAATATCTTCCAGTTGCTGCTTTTCCTGCCAGCTTAGCTCTTTTTTGCCTTTAAGCTTTTTCTCAATATCATCAATATCTTTTTTGAGCTGTTCTGCCTGCTGTACCGTCTTGCTGATTTGAGTCTGAGTCTGCTCAGATGATTTATTCAGGCTTTCCTTAATGGCCTGGCGATCAGGAATACTAAAAACATATGATGAAGTTTTGGCAGCTTTATAACCATTCACAGCATCATTATCCCACACCTGCAGGAAGTAACGGATTTTATCTCCCGGCTGAAGTTCAAGGCTATCAATTTGCCACTGATAATAGTAGCTTTGGTTGTTCTGCCGATTTTCCAGCCCAAGGTTCATGCGCTTATATTCTTCACCTGTATCTGGTCCAGCATCAGCTTTTTCAAATTTGTAGTACAAGGCGAGTTGGGTCAGGCCATAGTCGTCAGAAACATTTCCCCCTAATACCAGGAACTTGTACATGGTAGTATCCTGAAACTGTTCAAGACTAATCTTTGGGTGCTGGTCAGGAATAACATCCAGGTAATAACGTATATTCTGTTTGTTGGCACTGTATTCGTTTTTCAAATCAACCTGGTAATGATCAGGCTGAAAAACCTGCTTTTCAAACGTAAATACTTCATCATTTTCTTCTTCCAGCTGATATGCCTCTTCCTGGTTTACAAACCTGAGCCACATACTGTCTGCAGACAATGCATTAAACTTCCAACTGATATTTGTGCCTTCAGGAACCTGGAGATTGCCCACATTATTCAACCTTTCGTCTTCTTTGTTCAGGTAATCAGGGTAATTGAGGAATACACTAAAATCTTTAAGGTTTGGTCTTTCTACTACCTTTATGTCAAACTCCTGCGTACTAAAACCAGCGGCTTCTATCGTAAAAGACACATCCCTTTGTATATTTTGAAAGTTATAGTTAAACATGCCGGCCTCATTGGGTGCCATGCGAAACTTGCGCCCGGCAGTACTGAGGTAAATCTTGTCTGGTAGCGCATCTCCTTCCAGAAGCATCGTCACGGGGAAATCCTCATTCTTAAAAGCCAGCAGTGTCTCGTTCTGTAGCAGGAAATCAAAAGGAGCTTCAGGTACAAATTCAGTATTGAAGTTTACTATTCGTTTATTGCTTTCTGAAAAAAGCTGAGGAGTAGATACGAACAGAACCAGGATCAGAATAGCCGGTGCAGCCAAATACTTGATATACCTGAGGTTATCGCGGAGGTTGATGGCAAGAGGAAAAGAAACGACCGATATCTGATTGGTCTTCTGTGCAATGCTGGCACTTAGCAATGAGTTTTCAAACTGGCTGTTACGGTTAAGTTGTATGACATTGAGAAGCTTATCGCTTACTTCCGGGAAAAAATGACCGATCTGACGGGCAGCTTCTTCATCACTGATCTGCTTTTTATTGTTACC
>CAZFFW010000095.1:0-19544 GCA_964518125.1 uncultured Porifericola sp. | reverse complement strand
CCTACCTTGGCATGGGCAATAATCCTGTGGTGGGGGTGGACCCGGATGGGGAGTTGTTTTTTGTGCCGATACTCATTGGGGCCTTGATTGGTGGGGCAATAAATGTCGGTATTGGCATAGCTACTGGAAGCATAGATTTTAATAAAGCCGGGTGGGGGTGGAATTTAGCAGCGTCATTCGGTATAGGAGCAGCGGCTGGAGCGGCGGCTGTAATTGCTCCACAATTAATTGGTACTGTTGGAGGGTTTGGATTAACTACCTCAACAGGAGCTGTAGCTGGTGGATTCATTCCGGGCGCTGTCTCAGGAGCAGCAGGTGGTTTTGTGGGCGGATTCGGTAATTCTATGTATTTTGGCTATGACAAGAATAAGACAATTTTCAGCAATTTAATTGGTTCCATTGGACAAGGACTAGTTGGAAGCTTTACCGGAGGTGTAACAGGTGGACTTATAGGAGGAGGTTTGAATGCGCTTAAAGGGCAGTCTTTTTGGGGTGAACCTGTTGAGAATCTAAAGTATTACCAACAAGTTAGAACTACCGGAAAAGATGGAAGCTATCGGTATAGATATAGAAATATTAATGACCCTGGGATTAAAACGAAAACTATATCTATTACAAGAGGAACATCAAATGGCTTATTTGATCAGCTAGATTTTGAAGCCATTGATATTACTGAACCTCATTCAAAATCAACTAATTACTTAATAAGAGACAAGACTTCGACAGATGTGTGGGATTGGCTAACACAAGGAACTGGCGGGTCGCCTAATAAGTCTGGGTCAGGTTTTGAATATTTTGTGAATGGAGGGACTCGCCAACAAGGTTATGTTTGGTCTTATTATCAGCAAGCAAGAAGTACTGGTGATCCAACGATTTCTTTTGGTTTTAACGGCCTAATGACTTATACTGGCAGAAAGTATACAGCATGGTATTACAAGTTCAGATTTAATTGATAATCTTTATGTCTGTAATTGTTAACAGTTTACCTGGAAAAGTATTTAGCCAGAAATGGAATTTTGAGATCTACAATTATGACTTAGTTTTCCATTCTTATGAGGGAATTGATATTTTCTTTGATTCGCTTGATTATTTCCTAAAAAGAAAGAACCAAACCAAATACTTCATTCGATCTTTACATCCTTTATCAGGGGAATATAATGGCAGCTATTTTGATGAGATTATTCACATTGGAGAGCTGAATGATTTTACTTTTGCCTCTTGGTTAGATGAATTTTATTTTGTTGATTCTGAGGAAGATTGGACAATATATTGCAATCGCTCTATTGAATTGATTTTTTTTGGTTTTCAGCCCAATATCCAGACCAGCTATCATCTTTTTTTCCAGGATTTGAAAATGAAAGATCTAAAATACAAAAATATAAATGAAGCTATAAAGGGTGTCAAGCCATCTTTAGGGCTATCGAGCATGGCTGCGGATTTCATTATCCAGTTACGTAAGAATTACTCTTGAAAACCATCTATCCACCGAAGATGCCAGAATTGCCGGAGAAAATATCATTTGCTACCAGTACTGATAAACAAATATTTATTCAAACCATGAAGGCGCTGCGATACCACCGGCTCTGGGATATGGACTTCAGTATGGATGATGTATTTACACATTTGAAAAATCATTACCATCTACGTGCCAAAAGACATGCCTCGATTAATGTATCTGCAAGGGTAGACGGAAAACGAATCAAATTTATGGCTGACATTCCGTTTGGGCCTCATGAGAAAAAAATATTTGTAAACGAGTATCGACAGACATACACAGAATATAAAAATTATTACCGACTCGACTGGAATTATCTTTCAATCTGGACTCACGTAAAGAATGAATTGTTCTTAAATTATTATTTATTAATATACTAATGAAAAACAAAGTTAATTATCTAAACACTCTTTTACCTTTTATCCTTTTCAGAATACTTTTCTTCTACGGTTGTATGCATAGGAAATCTCCACCCAACTTAGATGAAGAAATCGCCAAAAATAATCTTCAATATGAATTGGATTCAATTGATTTTTCGAGGTTCAGGCTCAATGGATTACCAATCATTCTTAATCTAGACACGCTTTTAATGGCTTATGGACAACCTGATTCGATTCGATACTTTCACTGTAAGTCACTCCTTGAGATACAAATGTTTAATGAAGTAAAGAGCGATTCAAAAAGATATCCATTTGCCTGGTTATATTTCAAGATAGACCATACTTTGATTAGCTACGTGATGGAACCGGAGGCTTTATTTCTGCATACTATTTCTTTTGATGCAAATTCCGATATAGAGTTTAAATTTGACGATCAACATATTGCTTATAAATCTACAACTGAACTATTCTCTAAATTATTTCCGACTTCTTATAAATTCAGACTATATCACCATAACCCGACAGCATTATATGATATATTAAATCGGAAATATGTTGAGAGCTGGCCCGTCACCAACAATCAGGCTATTAACGGTATGTATTTGAATATATATTTTAATTACTATAAAGATAAATTAATTCAAATCGAAACGCAAAATCACTTTGGAGGGGGGAGAAAGCGTTTTAATTGAAAACCGGTAGAGCAAGTGACTGTAGCTTTAGTTAAGGTGGAAAAAGTGGGTTTGGGATATGACAGAATAAATTTCGGCGCAGCAAAAAGTTCTTTGAATACATATTGAAGTTGGGTTAAGCGAACAACCGCTTCCTCTACCAGGGCAAAGACTGGATGAACGAACCCGACGCCGCCCTGGCCATGTACGACTTCCACGCCCGCATGTACGACCCGGCCCTGGGGCGCTTTGGCTCGGTAGACCCCCAAGGGCAGTTCGCCAACCCCTACCTTGGCATGGGCAATAATCCTGTGGTGGGGGTGGACCCGGATGGGGAGTTTCTTTTTGTGCCTATTCTCATTGGAGCAGCAATTGGAGGTGTGATCAATCTCGGAATAAAAGCTGCCCAGGGTAAAATAAATAGCCCTTGGGATGCAGTTGCCGCATTTGGAATTGGAGCTATCGCGGGAGGGGTAGGAGCTGCAACTGGCGGAATGGCATTTTTGGCCGCTGGAGGAGGAGCTGCCGGAGCTGGGGGATTTTTGGCCGGATTTGCAGCCGGGGCGTTTGGTTCTGTATTCTCTATGCCCATCCAGAGTCTTGGAAACACACTCTATTTTGGAGATCCGTTGCTAACTGCTGATCAATTTATTCAGGGTATATTAATTGGAGGTTTGATCGGTGGAGGCATCCAAGGAGGTATTGCCTTAAAAAATGGACGAGAATTCTGGAATGGAACTCTAAAACCAGGACCAGTAAATAACAATATTAGTATTTCTAAAATTAATGTTACTAAACCTCCAGAATCAAAGAATAATCTACCGCTTTCGAAACCAGAACAACTTCCTGATCAGAGGTATGTAGGCGGTGAAGTTTTGGGCGCAGATGATGTGAGATTGGGTGGGGATTTGGCAGGAAGGGGTCTTTCCAATAGGGCACCGCATATAGAAAGTGGTTTACTCACAGAAAAATCGGCAATGTCCGTAGCTGATAAATGGCTAGGTGCTGGATACAAAGAAATTAGTAGCGGTAGATTTGTTTCTGCGGATGGCATGAGGCAGGTAAGGTTTGGGTTTCACGAGGTAAAAAATATTAATAATATACACATTCATTTTGAAGCTTTTAATTCCTCTTATTGGAACGGAGGCAGAGTAATTGAAAGTACTAGTACTTCAATTTTAATGTATTGATAATGTTTAAGATAAGGCATGTATAAGATTTTCCTAAATTCTAAGCATCATTTTAAGACTGGCTTCACGACTCACAAGAGAGATAGTGAAATGGTTGAACAGTTACCATTTTTCCTTCAAATTGAACCAAATCAATTGGTTGCCGGTGAGTATTATTTAATTCATTACGATCGAGATAATAGTGAAATGGCTGATACCATTCACGACAGTATAGAGGACGCAATGGAACAAGCTCGTTTAGAATATAATGTACAATATTATGAATGGATGAATGTTTGAAACATAGTTTTAGATTCAGTAAATAATGACAGCTAATTTTCTATTTTAATGTGCTAATTGATCAGCGACTTGACTAAATGCACAGACATCCAGTTGAAGCTGGGAACGTAGATGACCCATGCAGCTGGATTTGGAGTGGCTGTTCTAGTTTGTAAAGAGGTGTGAAGTCCGAAATTTGATTAGATCATATCCATAATAACGGGTGGTTGTAGCGGACGATACGTCCAGAGGAAGATGAATTGAATTATTCTTAATTTTGTATGAATCTAATGATGAGAAACAAAGTTAATTATCTAAACACTCTTTTACCTTTTATCCTTTTCATAATACTTTTCTTCTACGGTTGTGTGCATAGAAAATCTCCACCCAACTTAGATGAAGAAATCGCCAAAAATAATCTTCAATATTAATTGGATTCAATTGATTTTGCGAGGTTCAGGCTCAATGGATTACCAATCATTCTTAATCTAGACACGCTTTTAATGGCTTATGGACAACCTGATTCGATTCGATACTTTCACTGTAAGTCACTCCTTGAGATACAAATGTTTAATGAAGTAAAGAGCGATTCAAAAAGATATCCATTTGCCTGGTTATATTTCAAGATAGACCATACTTTGATTAGCTACGTGATGAACCGGAGGTTATATTTCTGCATACCATTTCTTTTGATGCAAATTCCGATATAGAGTTTAAATTTGACGATCAACCTATTACTTATAAATCTACAACTGAACTATTCTCTAAATTATTTCCGACTTCTTATTAATTCAGACTATATCACCATAATCCGACGGCATTATATGATATATCAAATCGGAAATATGTGGAGAGCTGGCCCGTTACCATTAATCAGGCTATTAACGGTATGTATTTGGATATATATTTTAATTATTACAAGGATAAATTAGTTCAAATCGAAACGGAAAATCACTATGGAGGGGGGAGAAAGCGTTTTAATTGAACACCTCTAGAGCAAGTGACTGTAGCTTTAGTTAGGGTGGAATTAGTGGGTTGGGTTATGACAATATAAATTTCCGCGCAGCAAAAAGTTCTTTGAATATATATTGAAATCGGATTAAGCGTACAACCGCTTCCTCTACCAGGGCAAAGATTGGATGAACGAGCCCGATGCCGCCCTGGCGATGTACGATTTCCACGCCCGCATGTACGACCCGGCCCTGGGGCGCTTTGGCTCGGTAGATCCGCAGGGGCAGTTCGCCAGTCCTTATACAGGCATGGGCAACAACCCGGTGGTGGGGGTGGACCCGGATGGGGAGTTGTTTTTTGTGCCGATACTCATTGGGGCCTTGATTGGTGGGGCAATAAATGTCGGTATTGGCATAGCTACTGGAAGCATAGATTTTAATAAAGCCGGGTGGGGGTGGAATTTAGCAGCGTCATTCGGTATAGGAGCAGCGGCTGGAGCGGCGGCTGTAATTGCTCCACAATTGATAGGAACAATTGGAAACGTAGCCCTTACGACATCAACAGGTGCTGTTGCAAGCGGTTTTATTCCTGGTGCGATATCTGGTGCAGCAGGCGGATTCGTCGGTGGTTTTGGGGGCTCCTTATACTTTGGTTATGACAAACATAAAACTGTCTTTGGAAATCTTCTAGGCTCATTCGGTGAGGGGCTGATGGGAAGCGCCGCCGGATCTGGTATAGGCGGAACCTTGGGATTATTATCGGCATTGCCAAAGGGTAAAAATGTGTTCACAGGCAAGGAGCTGATGGATAATCAAAGTCAATGGTCTTTAAGAGATGCATATAGAAGTGTTACAAGAAAAGCTAATTTCAGTATTGGAAGCCCCCAAATTGCTCCAAATCAATTATCTGGGGAATGGGATTTAAATTATACCGACAATTCCGCACAATATAAAATAATATCATCCGATGTGGCGACAAGTTCCTGGCCAGCAGCCAGTGGGGGAAGAACATTTATCAATGGAATTGAATATACAACTCATGCATTAGAGAGGATGCAACCAGTAGGAACAATAATGCAGGGAAATACATCCTTTAGCAGAGGCATTCCTCCTTCTGTAGTTGAGAATGTGATTAAGTATGGAAGCGTTACCCCAGGAAATACTGCTGGTGAAGTCATTCGGACTTTTGAGAACGTCCGAGTTATAACAAATTATCAAGGAAATCGTGTCATAACTGTTATTAAAACTGCCCATTAATATGTTATTCAATGAACATCAAACAAAACTATGGCAAAACATGATTAATTCAATTGAGAATTATCATAATGGTAAGTTAAATTACTATAATTTTGTTAGTGAATTAGAGGCTGCAATGGATGCAGGAGAGTTTCAAGATGAGCATCTCGTTAAAAAGTGGTACGAGTTGTGGACTCCTTTGGAAAATCTACGTGCTACAACCGGAAATGACGTAAATCTTGAAGAGTCATTAAATCTTATCTCAAAGATGGAATTTTTTTTACATAAACAAATCCTATAAGATTGATGTGTTGACAAATAATTGCCTTATAACACTGATTAAAGAAATGGAATAAGAGAGCACTCCACTTAAAAAAGTACCAAGTAAAATATTATATTCAATTTTTAAGAAGTAATATTTAAAAGGAAAGTTCTTTGAGTTGATAATAGGCGCTACCTGAAGTTAAGATTTGCCGAGGTAACAACCGCTTCCTCTACCAGGGCAAAGACTGGATGAACGAGCCCGACGCCGCCCTGGATATGTACGACTTCCACGCCCGCATGTACGACCCGGCACTGGGGCGCTTTGGCTCGGTAGACCCGCAGGGGCAATTCGCTGCGCCATACACCGGCATGGGCAATAATCCTGTGGTGGGGATTGATCCGGATGGGGAGTTGGCGTGGTTCGTGCCGATTATAATTGGGGCGGTATTAAATACTGCACTTCATGCAAAAGATATTCACAATTTTTGGGATGCTTTAGGCTATGCAGCTGTTGGGGCGGCCAGCGCAGCAATAGGAGCTGGATTGGCCAGTGGCGTAAGCTTAGGCCTGTCAACCGCCAGTTTAGGCGGCTCTTTCGGTTCAGGGTTTGCGACAGGTTTTGGACTTTCGCTTCAGGGTGGTGTGGGCTTAGCAGGTTCAGGCCTTGCCGGAGCGGCTTCCAGTTTTTTAAGTGGAGCAGCCATTGGGGGTGCAAGTGGGCTCGGTGCTGGCTTTAGCTCTGGATTTGGGAATGGACTGGTAGGTGGTGAGCGTTTTGGTGTTGCTCTGGGTATGGGGCTTAGAGATGGGGCTATTGGTGGTGTGACCGGTGGATTGATTGGTGGTATCGCTGGCGGTATTGATGCCGTAAAAGATGGTAGGCATCTCTGGTCTGGAAAGCAGCAAACACTAATTAAAGAATACAATCTTAATGGCTTACCGATTACAAAGCAACCGGATGGTTCCAATGATTGCTTACTGGGATGTTTAGAATCAGTTGAAAAATTAGATGGAGGGAATAGGACACAAGCAGACTTTCAAAGAATACTAGGTAAGAAAGGATTTTACAGTCCAGCACAGGGTTCTTCTACTTATGACGGTATAAATGCTGCTGGATTTAATGTGCAAACACCAACAAGAGGTGCTAGTCCTCATTCAATTGGCAATTTGATGCTAAAAGGCAATCCCACGATTGTGGCAGAATCAAGTATGGCAGCACAAGGAACTATAAAACACGCTGTCATACCGACAAAAGTTCAAATTTGGCAAAGGGGCGCAAGTAAGCCTTTTTTTAGAGCGTGGGTTATGGATCCGGCTACTGGAAGTATACGAACAAGACATGGGAAAGGATTTTGGACGAATAATGCTTTTTTTAGAATAATCTTATAGTTGTAGTCATGAGATATTTGATGTTGTCCATTTTTTTGATTTTAGTTACTATTCAGTTATATGGTCAGAAAGTTTCTACCAATCAGGAATTATTAGAGTTTTATAATAAGCAAAGAATAGATTCACTGCTCGAAGCTCAGTCAGCTAGGGAACACATTAACTCCTATAATATTGAAATCGCCAACTTAGAATACTTCATTATTCCAACTGTTCAAATTAAAAACTCGAATCAATATGATTTTAAAAAAAAGATTATCAATCATATTGAATTGAATGCACTAGACACTATTTATCAAATACTTATTCTAGAAGATTCAATTGTTGTAGGACAAGGGCAGAAACTATATTCAAATAGTGAGGATTATGCTTTTTATTCACCAATTTTTAATATGATGTCCAATTTTTCGATTTTAAAAAATAGTGGATTACTTGGAAATAGCTTGGTGTTCAATTTGCCATTTTCAACTGAAATTTTATGGGTTCTGAAAAATAATAATATGTATGCATTATGTAACGGTAAACTTCTAGATGCAGATAGATTTATTCGAAAGAATTTTAATCAGAGAGAATTCATCGGGTATATTGATCCTTAACTCCACTCGCGCAAGTGTTTTCCACTTGTGCGTTAATTGAAATGAATGTGAATGATTATAATTGAGTACAAAACCAACCCGCACTATATGACGGCCAGATCATCGATCAGCGGCCAGGTTATATCGCAATCTTGTAAAAAGCGGATGAGTGAACGAGCCAAAGGAGTATTACTATATTAGCGCGCCTAAAATGCAGGTATGGAAAGTTCAATAAAGAGTGTTTCGCTTTATGATGTGAGTGCTATTTAGATTGTGCATCGGCACAAGTGGAAAACACTTGCGCCAGCGGGGGGATATTGAAGGCGAGCGAATATGGAATATTTGCTGGATGATCCAAGAATAAAAAAATTTATTATGACAGTATTTTATTCCCTATACTACTGTATATTCAGCTGCCTTTAAGTTGGTGCTTATTAAGGCTGTTTATCAATATACTTTAATCTTAGCTTAGTACGATGCAGGCACATAGTACAGGAAGAATATGGCGGAAACAGGCAGCAAAAAAGGAGCAAATGATAGCGAATATGATCACCATGAGTGCAACCATCACTGTAACGTTGTTATTGGTACAAGCCATTGTGAACAGCGCGGTTGGCCAGTCAGTCTCCCTGGCGGATAGCACGGCGTATCAGGTTACCCGTATCGATTCCATGCAAAGCAAAATGGTAAGGCAGCAAAGGCAATTATTCGATACGCTAAGTATACATCACGGAAAACTTGAAACATTGCAACCGGTCATCCCGCAAGCCGTACGCGCTTTGGCTGCAGTAGAAAATACTCCGAATGATCTATCGTCTAATCTTCTTCCCTCAGCAGATCATCCAAATGCCCCCCCGTCAATGGCCGTCCGTGGTTTAATATCTGAGGTTGGCAAGGGAATGTTTTCGAAATAGGGAAAGGAATATTTATGATGTTTTAATGAACAAAGAACTATTCATATACCGCAGGAAGTCATACATGGCGCTTGACCAGATTTATTTTTGGACGGCAACCATCAATAAATGGCAATGATTACTTGAAAAATCACAAAACTATCGTCTTTAGTCCGGGATAGAAACAAAGATGTGGTGCAATTCACCCCAACTCTTTCAAGAGTTCTTGCAGTTCTTTATCAGAGATATTTTCTTTTTCGGATTTGCTGTAGATTGTGAGCAGGTAGACAAAGCCGTCCATAACCTTCACACAAGTAATGATCCTTGCCCCACCGGATTTGCCTTTTCCTTTGGACTTGATGGCCAGCCGGATTTTATAGCAGTCATTGCCAAGCGGTGTGCCTTGTGCAGGTTCTTCTTCCAGTGAGGCGATCAAGTCCAGTATCTCATTTTTGAGCGACTTGTATTTTCTGAGCAGGTGTTTAGAGTCCCTTTTAAAATCAGAGGTGGTGAGTATTTTAAAGCTCATTGAGGAAATCCCTGGCAGATTGGAGTTCTATTTTGCCTTCCTGGTGAAGCTGGACTTCCTTCATTCCTTGCTTGATGCTGTCTAGGATCTCCTGCTTGGTGGGTTCTTCATAATCCTCCTTGCTGTGAATACGGATAAAGTCCAGGCTTTTCACAAAGTTGAGAAAAGCAGCAGCTTTGCTATCGTTAATCTCTAAGGTTACTTTCATAGCGAAGTCACATTTTTGTTAAAGAAATTTTGAACTTGTTTTTGGTGAGCATGACACGGCCTGTCTTTTAATGGTGCTTGTATTGCCGATGGCTGCATTTCTGAGCGACTAGATACCAGCCATCATTTTCAATAAGTTTGACTTCCTTTGCCTTCATGAAATACCTAGTATCCTCATGGTCAATCTTTCTGTTTCCGGTGCCGGACTTGATAACCAATCTTCTTTCATTCCTTCAAGATGAAATATAATTGCCTCCTGAATATTCTTTTCTGTTTCTTCCCTTGTATATCCAACTGTGATGCACCCACCCAGGCAAATCAGGAACATAAGCACTAAATCCCGTACCTGTCTTTTCTACCACTACTAAATATTTCATAAGTCAAGGAATTACAATAAGATTATGAATCACTTTCACAGCTTCAAACAGAAAAATAGTTGTCCCCCCCCCGGATTCACTGTACACTTTTGTGATTTACAGATAAAAGCAAAATAAGGATTTCATATTTCAACACCGCCATTCGCCCTGGTGTTTTACACTAATGCAGCAAAAACGCCGCTGGCGAGAGCCTGTGGCTCGTGACCCGGCCAAGTTCGATATGGCATAAAAATCAAGCCTGTGAAGGTTCAATTTGAAATATTATATTAGCGATGACCCCAAGAATGTATGAGCAGAAAACACAAATTCTTAAATAAAGAGGGCTTATATTTTGTCAGTTTTGCCACGATAAACTGGATCGACCTGTTCATACGAGAGGAATATTGCCAGGAGATTGTAAAGAATTTAGATTTCTGCAGAAAACAAAAAGGTATGGAGATATACACCTGGTGCTTGATGCCCAGTCACATGCACTTGATTTTTAGAGATAAGAACAACGATCCAGGAGAAATAATTGGGCGATTTAAAGGTCACACGTCAAAGAAGATTCAGGAAATGGTAGCAGATAATCCACAAGAAAGCCGAAAAGAATGGTTGCTGTGGATGATGACAAGAGCTGGTGCAAAAAATAGCAACGTCAAGAAAGGGCAGTTTTGGCAGCAGAACAATAAGCCAATCGAATTGTGGAGTGCATAAGTTATTGAGCAAAAGGTTGATTACATTCATGACAATCCGGTGCAGGCTGGGTTTGTGCTAGAGCCGTGGCATTGGAAATATAGCAGTGCAATTGATTATAGTGGCGGGAAAGGTTTGCTTGATATTGACTATATCTGAGTTCAAATAGCACGAGCCACAGGCTCGCGCCAGTGGGGAAATGTTTCTTCCATTTCATTCACACAAAATACTGCTTTTTAATCACCGACAAAGCCGTTTTTGTTATTGTATTCTACCGTTTTATTCCATTTCTCATGATAATCCAATTGCTTGGCATTTCAACGAGCTTCTACCTCCTGGGAATTAGTTATGGAAACCAGCTCAATGCCCAAAATCGTTTCCAACTTTGACACCGTTTCCAGCGTGAGGTTTTCCCTGCCTTTTAGCAGCTTATTGACTTGCTGAGGGCTCACCTCCAATGCCTTCGCCAATTGCCGCTGTGTAATTTTATTGTCTTTTAAAAAGCGATTGATCTTTAGGGCAATTTGGGCCGACTTTCGCAACCATGCTTTATTGGCCTTGCGCCATGCATTGTCCTTTCTCCATGCGGAATCAACACCATCTACCAGATAGCTGTTGAATATCTCAATCGTTTTTTTGGTTTCCATGGCTTTCATTTTGATTGGTTCAAATCAATAAACTTCTCATCTACTTCATTCATCTTCAGCGCATCCCTCACCATGCTCATTTTTTTCAGTTCCAGCACAGTATGCGCCCTTTCTTCCATTTTAAGGGTTAGTTTGATTGCCCCTCCGGTAATGATGAAACCGTCCAAATAACGAATAGCGTAAACCCTCAGCCATGTTTTGTGTTCCTTTCCTTTTGCTTTTTGTTTTTGAAAATCTTTGATCCGATATTCCCTGTCGTCCAGGGGTTGAAATAAAACATTCAGGAAGTTTCCTTCTGCTTCCTCAAGAGCGTCAAACAACTCATCTGCCTCATCTATGGTTTCGAGAGCAGCTTCGTCAATACTGATGTCGCCGTAAAAACCCGATTGTAAATCTGATTGGTGTACCTCGAAAAAATCCTGTAACCATGATGCATTCGTCCAGTTATCCTTTAATTGATTGAAAATATGCGTATTGTCGCCGTGGTACTGTATCGCCCACAGCTTGTCTTTTAGAATTGTAAATATACGATTTATACGCATGATATCAACCTATAGGTTTACTTTTTGTTTACAGAATTGCAAATATTTTACGTGGTTGCATCGTGGATTTAGATTTAAGCACCATACTTCCCCGGCCCTTCCGCCGCTAAGCCCAACTCCGCTTCCTCTTGCTGGTATGCCTCTTCTGCTTTGTTGCTTTCCACCCACACCTGCCCGTTCATCAGCATGGGTAACAGCCAATCTCTGAGCTCAGTGAGTTTTTGGTTTTCTTTTTGATTTAATCCAATTTTCTGAAAAAGAGATGACACTTGTTTCTCGAATGCAAATAGGATTGTTTCTTCTGGTAGGACCATTTTGAATCCCTTAACTAAGGATGAATTTAGATTATTTATGTTGGTGCCAAGGCATTCATTTTTAATTGTTGAAGTCATAAAATCGGACTGGGTATATGAAAATAAATAAGAACTGTATCCAGGATTTGGGACCATACGAGCGCAAAAAGCACCAAAAGCAACCTCCTCTTTAAAATGGAACATCCCATTCTTACCAATATGATCTTTACTTCCGCTTGACATTGTAATTAAAACATCACCAACCTCCAGTTTTTGATTTTTACTAACTAATTTGGAAGTAACATAAACCATGTCTTCTAAATCAATTGTATTTCCTGTTATGTTGGTGGCTCTTAACACAGGAACTACGTCCTCCGAGTTTTTATCTCTAATATCATTTTTGCTGTAAGTAACACCACGCTGCAAAGTCATAATATCACTTAAAGATCCATCCTCCCACCCTTGCGGTATCTCTCTCTTCAACTCTTCATTGTACACCATTTTTCCGCCAGACGACTTATAGGGTTTGCCGTTGGCATCGGGAAAATCAAACTGCACAAACCAATAATCGTAAATGAGTTTGGCCATGGCCTCTAACTCAGCATTGATCTTGTTGTTGAGTTCTATTTTGTTTCCAATGGATTCTAAAACACCAACAATAGATTGCTGTTGGGATAGCGATACGGGCATCCTAATTGGTAATCCTTTTAATACCGGAAGATTTATTAAAGGAACTGTGCTTCCAACATTTCTTTGAATAATTAATTTTTCTATCCAAGGAGACGAGAACCAATAATATGCATAAAGCGGTAAAATCTTCTTAACATCAAGAGTTGCTCTCAGTTGCTTATTTGAAATTGTGTACTTGGAAAACTTAAACGTCTTTTCTATAATCCCAACCTGGCCAATTGTTCCGACAGCTGTAAAAACCAAATCGTTTTCCGCAGCATAGCTGTTTAATTCATCCGCCTTCTCTTTAGTGATAAATGCAAATCCCGAATCAACAAACTTCACTGTACTCCCAGTCTTTAAATTGTTGCCTCGTATAACAGGTACACCAGATGATCGGAAAAACCGCTTCCCAATGTTAGAACCAAAAGGACCAGAAATTATAGATTTCTTTTCTGCTGAAACTAAATCGCCTAAAGTTAGATTAATCCAATATTTATTATTCATAGTTCAAAGCAGATAAGTTTCTTTGAATCTCAAATTGAAGTTTTTTTGATTCGTCAAAATGCGAACTCAAACTCTCCTCAAATCCTTTCAACTTCGCATCAAATTGCTCATGGGTAATATCCACATACTCAATCTTTACTTCAAAATATTGCCCGGCACTTAGCGAGTAGTTTTTGGCTTTGATGTCGTCATAGCTTACCACTACGGAGAAATCGTTCTCGGCCTTTTTTGCATTAAATGTCGCTATGATTTTATCCTCTTCGGCAGCGCTTAATAGCGTTTTTTGGTTTTTGCCTTCCTTTACCGTGGTGCCCAAGTTGCTGGCATCTATCAGCACCACATCGCCCTTATTTTCCTTATTCAGAAAAATCACCGAAACATTGGTGCCCGTGGTGGCAAATATGTTGCTGGGCATACTTACCACACCGGCCAGCATTTTATCGGCCACCATCTTTTCGCGTATTTTTTTGTCTATGCCACTTTGCGCGGTGATAAAACCCGTGGGCACCACTATGGCGGCTTTGCCTGTTTTGTTAAGCGAGAACATGATGTGCTGCAAAAACATGAGGTAAATGGCCATGCTTTCTTTTTTCTTGGCGGGCACTTTGGGAATGCCGGCAAAAAAACGTTCGTGGTTTTCTTTGCTGTCCAGGTCAGCACTGAAATCAGAAAAGTCGAGCTTGAACGGCGGGTTGGAAACGATGTAATCAAACTTTTGAAGCTGCCCGTTTTCTTCTTTGTGAAAGGGCTCTAAAATGGTGTTGCCCTTTACAATATTCGGAATGGAATGCACCAGCTTGTTCAGGATCAAATTCAGGCGCAAGAGGTTGCTCGACTTTTGCGAAATGTCTTGCGAATAGATGGAGCATTTGTCCTCGCCTATTTGGTGCGCCAAATTCATGAGCAGGGTACCCGAACCCGCCGAAGGGTCGTAGCAGGTTACGTTGCTCACTTCGCCATGCACCAGGCAGCGCGCCATGATTTTGGCCACGGCATGAGGCGTAAAGTACTCGGCATATTTGCCGCCGCTGTTGGTGTTGTAGTCTTTTATCAGGTATTCAAAAATGGTGGCAAAGAAGTCGAATTTCTCTTCAAAAACGCTCTCAAAGCTAAAGTTGACCAGCTTGTTCACAATGGCCTTACAAAAGTCATCTCGCTTGTCCGTCACATATTTGCTGATATTCTCGAAGAGTACAATCTTTTCGCCTTCTGAGGTACTCACAGAAAATATGTCGCTGTTTTCTTTGGCAATGTCCAACAATGTATTGTCAAAAACATCGGCAAATTTGGGTTCGTTTTGGCGTTTGAACAATGTGGAGACGAATTGATCCGGCCTGATCACAGCGGTGCTTTCGCTCAATTGCATGGTCAGCATTTCATAATCGTCCGCGCTATAGCTGCGCAGCACCGCTTCCCAATCTTCCGCTGCGGCCACCTTTGCATCGATTGTTTTTACTTCATGGATAAATTTGTCGTTCAGGAATTTATATAGAAATACCTGGGTAATGATTTTAAACTCGTTGCCGTCGTTGCCCAGGCCATAGTTGGCGCAGGTGCTTTTCAGGCCGTCTATCAGGGCTTTGGTTTGGCTTTCAAATACAATGGTCTTCGTCATAATAAATTTACAATGTTCAATTTGGAATTACGAATTACGAATTATCAATTTGGAATTACGAATTACGAATTCACGTCATTCCTTATGGTTTTTTGGATGCTTCCAATAATCCTTAAAATTTCTTCAATGTCGTTAAGTAAAGTTTTACACTCTTCAATTTCCAGGTAATGTGTATCTGCTAAAAGACGCAACCAATATTTTGTTTCTCGGGCTTCTTTGTAGGCAATGGTTAGTTTGGCATAAAAATCTTTTCGGCTCTGTCCGCCAATAGCCTCTTCTACATTTGCGCCAATCGAAGTGCCGGAACGCAACAATTGTTTACTCAAGACAAACTCCTTTTTATCGTCTTGCAACTTTCTACAAGCAATCACAATCTTAATGGCAAAAGCGTAGGTTTTATCTTGAATAACATTTTGCTTCATCATCAATTTTTAATTCGTAATTGATAATTCTTCATTCGTAATTGATAATTCGTAATTGACTACGCCACTCTGCCGTAATATTCATTCATATATTCTTTTACTATCAAGCCGTTGATGCGCTTGGAGGCGGCCAGGTCAATCGGGATGTGTTGTTTGTTCCTGAACTGGTCAATGACCAAACGCATGGCCATTTTCTCCACATAGCTTTCGTTGTCCAGCATTTTGGAGTTTTTCATGATCTCCTGATCCATGGCAACCTTTAAGCCTTGCAGGGCATCGAACAGTTTGCTTTCGCTATCGGTCAGCGGCTCTTTTTCCATCAAGCGTTTGTGCAACCGGGCATATTTTTCGTCATTGGCATACTTGGCACTAAGCAGTTGGTTCTTGCGTTCCAGCTCTTTGGCACGGCCATATATGGTTTGAAGTGCTGCAATATTGCGTTCCATTTCTTCTTTGGTCACTTCGCTGAGCTTCTTCTTCTTGAACAAACGCTGCAGTTCCTCTCTCAATGAGACAAACTCCGGGTCTCGTGGATCGAAATTGCCTCCCAGCATTTCGCGTGTTTTTTGCAGCGTGGCTTTCAGCTCATCGGCAATCATCAATTCTTCTTCCTTCACTTTGGTAAAAGCGAACACCACATCTTCCAAGGCGACATTGAGCAGGTTAAAGGAATCTATGTTATTATCCAGTGCCTCCCTGGTGTTGATGAGGGCGAGATGGTTGGCCGCCTCACGGGAGAGCACGGTGAGCTTTCTGAAATCGAGCCGGTCGAGCATTTCATAATTGCCCGATAAGCGAATGAGATTGTATAAATCCCGGGCATTGTTGAGTGCTTTCGTAATTTTCAACATCTCCGCTCGATCTTCGATCTGAGTGATTTGTTGGGAAAATCGTTCGGCATTCACTGTGTCGAAATGCAGCAGCACATCTTTGATTTCCTGGATTTCATCCTCAATTTCCGCTTGCGATTTAAAGAGATTGGAGTAGTGCTCCATTTCATCGCCAAGCTCGGCCTGCAACTCATCAAAGTAAGCCCTATTGGTTTTATCAAATTCTTTTTGAATATCTGCAAAATCCACCACATAGCCGTAGCGAAAGTCTTTATAGGTTCTGTTTACTCGCGTCAGGGCTTGCAGCAAATTGTGCGATTTGATCACACGGCCCACGTAAAGTTTTTTCAACCTTTTGGCATCAAATCCGGTCAGCAGCATATTATACACAAATAAAAGGTCGATTTTCCCTTCTTTAAAATCTTCTACCATCTGTTTGCGTTCCGCTTTATCACCAACGTCATGCAATATCACAGCCGCAGAGCTTACTTTGCTTTCACGTATTTTCTTGCTTCCATATTCTGAGGTCGGCTCGGCAGCCATCGACAAATCTGTGGTTTTTGGGGCGTATTTCTCCTGAAAGATTTCAAACATTTGCCTGGCTTGCTCAGAAGAATCGCATACCACCATGCCGCCGATGGAATTATCAGTCATGGCAATGCGTGCTTTTTCAAAATCACGGACAATGTATTCCAGCAGCGGTTCCACAAATCTGTGATGGGCATACACATATCGCTTGTCCCCTGTACCCTTTAGTACATCAATTTCTTCAAGGGCTTTTTTCATTTCAAGTTTGTAGCTCGTCTCTATTTCCTCTCGGATCAGGCGCAGGGTATATCCGTCTTTGATGGAAGAATTGTAATAGTATTTGTGGATATAATTACCAAAGAGTGATCTTGAATTGTAGTCGTTGCCCAACAAAGGCGTGCCCGTCAGACCGATTTTGATGGCGTTTTGGTCAGACTCGGAAAGGTTGGCCAAAAAGCTACCTTTGGGATTGTAGCTGCGGTGTACCTCATCCAAAAAATACACACGCTGCATATTCAGCTTATAGTCTGTATTGCGGACCACATGCGGGTCATCTTTGAACTTTTGAATGTTGACCACCGTGATTTCGGGCTTGCCGGAATTGTTGTGGATGGCACTGGTGGATTTAATATCACGGGCAAACGCTTCTTTTGAATCCACATTGTGCACCACCAAACCGCGCGCTTTAAACTCCCTTCCGGCCTGAACCAATAAGTCCAGGCGATCTACGATAAAGTAGAATTTGGGGACGATGCCTTTTTTTTGGAAGTAATCGGTGAGGTGTTTGACATTATAGTAAGCCAGGGCCGTTTTGCCGCTACCCTGCGTATGCCAAATGATGCCTTTTTTAATGCCTTCCTCAAGCTTGGCGGTAATGGCTTTTGTGGCAAATATTTGCGGGTAGCGCATTATGTGCTTTTCCAAACCATCGCTCTCCTTCACATAGGTGATTGCATATTGCAGTATAAAGGCCAGTCGGTCTTTTTGAAAAAGGGAAGTGCAAATTTTATTTGTTGGCTGTTGCGGTTCTTTATTGGTAAGGTATTCGGGCGAATTTTTAATGGCCAGATGATTCGTGTCTTTTAATAAAGCAGTTTCTGCTTCGTCCTCAATCGCTTCAAGCAATGTTTTCAAATCGAACCTATCCTCTTCGCGGAAATAATTGAAGATAGGTTTTTGATAAGATGACGACGCATAGAATGCGCCTTGCAAGGACATGAGGCCGACATCATCATATTCCATGTTGTTTGAAAACACCATCAATTGCGTGATATTCACAAACTTTCTGAATTTTTTGTTTCTAAACCTTGTCTGGATGCGCTTGTGCTCCGCTTGTATGCCGTCTAAGTTGTTAGGCTTTTTTACTTCAATAAAAACCAGCGGCATTCCATTAATAAGCAGAATAACGTCGGGGCGAAATTCGTCTTCATCCTTTTTGTAGGTCAGTTCAGTAACAACGTTGAAAGTATTGTTTTTAAAATTGTCAAAGTCAATCAATCGGATACCTGAGTCATCGGTCAATTTTTCGTAAAAAACCTTCCCTAAATCTTCATTTTCCAAGCACAGCGAAACCTCGTCATAGAAACGGGCAACATCCCCACCATCCAGGTCAGGATTTATGCGCAGGATACTATCATTAAAAATATCAGTGAAAATATTTGTTGACTCGTCCCATTGCGCATTTTTAAGAGACAAATACTTGTACCCCAATCGCATCAAATGCAAAATGCTTGGAATTTTTACACGCGCGTCTTCGTTGAATTTCATCGGGCCACTAAGCTTAAAAAATCGTCTGGCGAATATAATTCAAATGAATCAAAATCGTCAAACCTGGTCAAAATACCCTATTTGGGATGATCACTGCGAGTGATTCTTGCGCAAAATTAATAAGGTTAAAATTAATCAGGTATCCTCTCAGCCAGAGCACCCCCCCGCCGGAGAGCCTGTGGCTCGTGACCAGATCATGGAATGTATGTGTATGAGCAGTAAAAAGAAACGCTGTGGATGATGTCAAGAGCTGGAGCAAAAAATAGCAACGTCAAGAAAGGGCAGTTTTGGCAGTAGAACAGTAAGCCAATCGAATTGTGGAGTCCAACAGTAATTGAGCAAAAGGTTGATTTCATTTATGACAATCGGGTGCAGGCTGGGTTTGTGCCAGAGCCGTGACATTGGAAATATTGCAGTGCAATTGATTACAGTGGCGGGAAAGGTTTGCTTGATGTTGACTAGGTCTGATTTTTTCGAATAGCACGAGCCACAGGCTCGCGCCAGCGGGGGGTTGAGACTTCAAAGCTCATTGAGGAAATCCCTGGCTGATTGGAGTTCTACTTTGCCTTCCTTGTGAAGCTGCACTTCCTTCATTCCTTGCTTGATGCTGTCTAGGATCTCCTGCTTGGTGGGTTCTT
>CAZFFW010000094.1:0-19769 GCA_964518125.1 uncultured Porifericola sp. | reverse complement strand
AGGTCTCCCAGAAGGGTGAACCCGGGAAATAGTGGTCGTCTGCTGAAGTGTTGAAGACAATATGCGGCAGCATGCCGTTTTTCCATTGCCCGCTGAAAAGGTGGCGGAGTTCGGACTCTGCCTGATCCATGTCATAATGCGCGTAGCCTATGGCGATAAAACCGGCATCCCAGTTCCACTGATGCGGGTAAAGATCGGGAGCTGGTTTGGTAAATGTCCCTATCTGGTTTTTTTGTAATACATTTTTTGCACCTTTTGCCAAGGCTTTTGCATCTACTTCAATTATCGGATTCATATCTATAAATTTCCTTTTGCGTTTGGTTAGTCGGTTTACCTATTAATACTAAATAAGCCCTACAACGTTTTATTCTGCATTAACTTTAATAATATTCATAAAAATTATTCCAGAATTATTGATGTCAGCTAATTTAGTTTGCGGAATTACAAAAGTGACAAATCAACCTCATCAGTTGCAGGTGATTTATCCACCAACATCATGCATATATCCTGTTTATTTGTAGATTTGGTGGTAAAGCTGAACCCATTTTTAAAAGACTCTAACTTTTTACCATGCAAGCATTTGACCTCTCTCAGAAAGTATCAGTGATTACGGGAGCCGGTAGTGGTATAGGGAAAAGTATTGCAGAAGTTTTTTCCCGCCATGGATCAAAAGTCTACATACTGGACGTAGACGAAAAATCCGCAAAGGAGGCCGAGCAGCAGATCAGGCAGGCAGATGGAAATGTCACTTTCATACGCTGCAATGTGGCCAGGCAGTCAGAAGTAAAGGATGTCATGCAGCGCATTTTTGACGAAAGCAAACGCATTGATATTCTGGTCAATAACGCAGGAGTGGCTCATATAGGCAATGTAGAATCTACCACGGAAGAGGATATGGACCGCATCTACAACATCAATATCAAAGGGGTATACAACTGCCTGCATGCCGGCATTCCCTACATGAAGCAGCATGGAGGTGGTGTCATTCTGAACCTTGCTTCCGTAGCTTCGGTAGTAGCGGTAGCTGACCGCTTTGCCTATTCTATGAGCAAAGGAGCTGTACTAACCATGACGCTATCGGTGGCCAAAGACTATCTGGCAGAAAATATCCGCTGTAACAGCATCGCGCCCGGCCGTGTCCACACGCCTTTTGTGGATGGCTTTCTTAAGAAAAATTATCCGGGTAAGGAAGAAGAGATGTTTGAAAAACTATCCAAGACACAGCCGATCGGCAGAATGGGTAAGCCTGAAGAAATTGCCAACCTGGCCCTCTTCCTCTGTTCCGACGAAGCGGGCTTCATCACCGGGTGCAATTATCCGATAGACGGTGGCTTTATTACGCTCAATAGCTGATCTGCCTTTGACTGCAATTTTAAGAATCTAATGCAAGCATTTAACTAACACAAACCATACTCATGAACTTATTACGTTTTGGTAAGGCCGGAGCCGAAAAACCCGGCGTTTTGTACAATGAACAACACCTGGATGTCAGTGCTTTTGGCGAAGATTACACCGAGGAGTTTTTTGCCAGTGATGGCCTGAGCCGTCTGGCAGACTGGCTGCAGGATAATGCCGATAAGTGCCCGGAGCTTAGCGAGCACGAACGCCTCGGCCCTCCCATCAGCAGGCCGGGAAAGATCGTCTGTATCGGTCTTAACTATAAGGACCACGCAGCCGAAAGCAATATGGAGTTGCCCAAGGAGCCGATCATTTTCTTTAAAGCCACCTCTTCCATCGTTGGCCCTAATGATGAACTCATCATCCCTAAAGGCGGCGAAAAGACCGACTGGGAGGTAGAGCTGGGCGTAGTCATTGGCAAAAAGGCCAGCTATGTCAGCGAAAGCGAGGCGATGGATTATGTAGCTGGTTATGTGTTACACAACGATTATAGCGAGCGGGCTTTCCAACTGGAGCGTTCCGGACAGTGGGTAAAGGGTAAAAGCTGTGATTCCTTCGCCCCCCTGGGCCCCTACCTGGTGACCAAAGACGAAGTGCAGGATGTACATAATCTGCGGCTGTGGCTGAGGGTCAACGGGGAAACCAAACAGGACGGAAATACCTCCAACCTGATTTTCAAAATCCCCCACCTGGTCAGCTACCTGAGTCAGTTTATGTCGCTGCTGCCCGGAGATATCATTTCTACCGGTACACCGGCCGGAGTAGGTATGGGTTTTAAGCCACCACAATTCCTTAAAAGCGGAGATATGGTGGAGCTGGGTATTGAAGGTCTCGGTTCATCCAGGCAAGTCGCCAAAGCTATATAGTCTGATGGTGTTATAGTGCGATGGTATTATGGTGTTATAGTATTCGGGTGCGACGGTGTGATAGTGTTATGGTTTTATATCCTTTTTGCAGAAGTATTAAAACTCTATCCAACACAAAATCTCGAACCCCGGCACTTAGCATTATAACACCATTCTAACCATAACACCAGGAACTAAAGAACCCAAACACCCTACTCCATGAAGGATATCGCCATGTCCGTAAATCTCCGGGAAGAGGAGGAAGCCATCAGGCAGTATGAACATTATCATGCGCATCCCTGGCCGGAAGTTGTCAAATCACTGAAGCAGGTGGGTATTCTGGATATGAAGATCTACCGGCTGGGCAGAAGGCTTTTTATGTTTATGCAGGTGGAAGATGATTTTGATCCGGATGTGGACTTCCCCCGCTATCTGACACTGGATGAGCGCTGCCAGGAATGGGAAGACCTGATGGGGTCTTTTCAGGTGCCACTGCCGGAAGCTGGTCCCGGTGAAAAATGGGTTAAGATGAAAAAAGTATTTCAGCTATGATAGATGCCCTGACCTTCGCCTGTATCAGGATTCTCCGGACAAAATTTAAGCAACATTCGCAAAAGAATGATTAGGCATTTTTGAACAGTTTTGTGTGATTTGAATATCTTTTATGGTTAAAATTGACGCACATCAGCACTTCTGGAAATATGATCCCGCCTCACTTCCGTGGATCAGTGAGCAGATGTCTGTTTTGAAGGAAGACTACCTGCCCCCTGACCTGAAAGCTGAAATGGACAAGGCTGGGTTTGACGGTTGTGTGGCAGTACAGGCGAGTCAGGATGAAGCGGAAACTAACTTCCTGCTGGAATTAGCCGAGCAGTACGATTTTGTCAAGGGTGTGGTAGGCTGGGTAGATCTGCAGACCTATGGAGTCAAATCCCGGCTGGCTCATTTTGCCCGCTACCCCAAAATGAAGGGTGTACGGCACATTGTACAGGATGAACCGGATGATCAGTTTCTGCTGAACCCTGATTTTATGCGTGGAGTGAAAGCGCTGCCGGAATTTGACCTGACTTACGATATACTCATTTTTGAAAAACACCTGCCAGTGGCCCTGCAGTTTGTCTCTTACCTTCCCGCATGCCGGCTGGTAGTTGACCACATCGCCAAACCACTGATCTCCAAAAGGGAGTTCACTCCCTGGCAGGAGAATATGCGCTCACTGGGCCGCTACCAGAACGTGTACTGTAAACTATCCGGCATGGTCACTGAAGCAGATTGGCAACACTGGAAGCCTGAAGATTTCACAGCCTACCTGGATGTGGCGGTGGAAGCTTTTGGTACCGAAAAATTAATGCTGGGCTCCGACTGGCCGGTTTGCCGGCTGGCAGGCGAGTACAGCAAGGTCATGGAAATATTTGACCGATATCTGGAGCAGTTTTCTGAGGAAGAAAAAGCCCGCATCTATGGGCAGAATGCCATTGATTTTTATAAACTGGATGTATAGAAAATACCGCATACATGGACCTGAAGCTGAAAGATAAAATCATGATCGTTACCGGGGGAGGTAGCGGCATAGGTGAGGCTATCGTACGTGAGGCTGCCAGCGAAGGCGCCATACCTGTAATCGTAAACCGCAGCCTGGACAAAGGGCAGAAAGTAGCCAATGATCTGCAGCATAAAGGACATCAGTGCCTTTTTGTACAGGCTGACCTCAACAAAGCCGAAGACTGCAAAAAGGTGGTTGAGCAGACTGTAGAAAAATTTGGTGCAATCAACGTGCTGGTGAATAATGCCGGCTACAATGACAGCGTAGGATTGGAAAAAGGGTCTCCCGAGCAGTTCATGGATTCATTGCAGAGCAATGTTTTCCACTACTACACCATGGCACATTATGCCCTGCCCTACCTGATCAAAAGCAGAGGGAATATCGTCAATATCAGTTCAAAAACAGCACTGACCGGTCAGGGAGGCACCTCGGGCTACATCGCCAGCAAAGCCGGACAGCTGGGCCTTACGCGTGAGTGGGCAGTGGAACTCCTGCCCTACGGTATACGGGTCAATGCTGTCTTACCGGCCGAAGTAATGACGCCCATGTACCGCGACTGGATCAATACTTATGACCAGCCGGAAAAAAAGCTGGAAGAGATCACCCGCCGTATTCCGCTGGAAAGCCGTATGACTAAGGCTGAAGAAATCGCTCATACTGTACTTTTTCTGGCTTCGGATAAAGCTTCTCACACTACCGGGCAGTACCTTTTTCCTGACGGTGGCTATACACACCTGGACCGGGCAATCGGCTCCTGATCAAATATTGTACATGATCCTGTCAAAATGTTCGGTTAATATTGATATTTTGTGCATTCACCTAAGACTAAGCATAACCTAATCTAAGATGTCACAGCAATCCAGACGACATACGCCCCTGCTACCTTTTATCCTGATCACCTCACTTTTCTTTATGTGGGGGCTGGCCAACAATATGACGGATACACTGCTGGCGGCCTTTAAGCGGATCATGAGTATGTCTGATTTCCAGACATCCTGGATACAAATCGCCTTTTATGGCTCATACTTTTGCCTGGCACTTCCGGCGGCTATTTTTATCAAAAAATTTACCTACAAAGCCGGGGTGCTGCTGGGCCTTGGTATGTTTGTCGTCGGAGGGCTGATGTTTTATCCTGCCAGCCAGACGATGGTCTATACACATTTCCTGATAGCTCTCTTTGTACTGGCGGGAGGCCTCTCCATTCTGGAAACTTCAGCCAACCCTTACATTATAGCGATGGGCCCGGAAGATTCTGGCACCCGGCGTCTGAACCTGGCCCAGTCATTCAACCCTATTGGTTCTATTGCCGGTGTATTTCTAAGCAAAATTTTTATTCTTTCCCAGCTCAACCAGGCATCTGAGGCAGACAGGTCCACCATGGACAAAGCTGCCCTCAGTGAGATACAAGCCTCAGAACTGGCCGCTGTCATGGGTCCTTATGTAGGGGTAGCCCTGCTGCTGGTGGTACTCTGGCTGATCATCGCCTTTACCAAAATGCCCAGGGCATCGGATGAGGATAATCAGTTGAACCTGCTCCCCACCGTGAAAAGATTGCTCAAAAAGCCCAATTATGTATGGGGCGTAGTGGCGCAGTTCTTCTATGTCGGCGCCCAGATTGGCGTATGGTCATTCACCATCCGCTACGTGATGATCGAACTTAATGTGATGGAAGATCAGGCAGCCGATTATTACCTGGCGGCACTAGTACTATTCACGATCTGTCGTTTTATCTTCACTGCCCTGATGAAATTTATTAGCCCGGGTACTTTGCTGGTCGCCCTGGCCTTACTGGCTGCCGCCTGTACACTGCTGGTTATCTATGGCTCGGGCATGGCGGGTGTTATCGGGCTGGTAGCTATTTCTGGTTGTATGTCCCTGATGTTTCCCACCATTTACGGACTGGCCGTTACCGGCCTGGGCAAAGACACCAAAATTGGCGGTTCGGGCCTGATCATGGCCATCCTCGGTGGCGCAGTACTTACCGCGATACAGGGCCAGGTATCAGATACAACCGGGGATATACACCTGGCCTTCTGGGTGCCTTTGCTGTGTTTTCTGGTGGTAGCCTTTTATGGACTACTGGCCCGTAGGCCCCAGCAGATGGCTGGCAGTACTGCCAATAGACAGGAAGAAAGTGTTCTGGAGCAGTAAATAACGATCGTACTTACATACTGGGAAGCCCGGAATGCCAGATCCGGGCTTTTTTTGTTTCTTTGTAGCAAGCAGCTGAATATTCTCATTATTTTTTTCGCTTAAAAAAACTGAATAGCCCCAAAACTTATGTCCAACAAAATATATCTCAAGCCCGGCAAAGAACAACCACTCAGCAGAAGACACCCCTGGGTCTTTAGCGGAGCGATCCGAAAAAAAGACGCAGGCATCAAAGAAGGTGACCAGGTGGCTGTCTATGACGCAAAATCCAATTTTTTGGGAAAAGGACATTTCCAGGAAGAATCCATCAGCGTACGCATTATTTCCTTTGATGACCTGCCATTTGATCAGGAATTCTGGAAAAAGCGGCTGGAACAAGCCCTGCAAACCCGTAATAATGCCCAACTTCCTGCTCCGGAAACAGATGCTTTCCGCCTGGTCCACGCGGAGGGAGATAGCCTTTCCGGGCTGATCATTGACATTTATGGCAATACGGCAGTGATGCAAACCCATTCACTGGGAATGTATCAGGCCAGGAAATTGCTTTCGGAAGCCCTGCTGTCCCTTACTGCCCTCTCTCTGAAGACAGTTTATCTCAAGGTACATAAGCAGCTGCAGGAAAAGTTTCCTGAAGCAACTGACCAGACACTGGCCGGAGAGCTGAAACCAAAAATCAATATTCAGGAAAATGGTGTTAGATTCCTGGTAGATATTGTCGAGGGACAGAAAACCGGCTTTTTCCTGGATCAGCGGGATAGTCGCGCCCTCCTGGGCAGCCTTTCCCGTAACAAAAAGGTGTTGAATACCTTCGCCTATACCGGAGGTTTTTCGCTCTATGCGCTGAAGGGCGGCGCCACTTTGGTGCATTCGGTAGATGCGTCGGCACCGGCGATAGCCATGACCGAAGAAAATACCCGTCTCAACCAGTTTACCGAAGTACAGCATGAGGGGTTTGCCGAAGATACCTTTCGCTTTCTGGAAAAAAGCACTGAGACATACGATATCATCGTTTTAGACCCCCCCGCTTTTGCCAAGCACCGTAATGCCCGGCATAGTGCAGTAAGAGGCTACCAGAAGCTAAACTACGAGGCTATCCGGCGACTTCCTGCCGGGGGCCTGCTGTTTACGTTCAGCTGTTCGCAGGTAGTGGATACACGTTTGTTTTATAATACCATTGCTGCCGCAGCCATACAGGCTGGCCGGGAGATCAAAATACTGTACCGACTCTCGCAGCCGGCTGATCACCCGGTATCCGTCTACCATCCCGAAGGTGAATATCTGAAGGGACTGGTACTGGAAGTAAAGTAAACAATGAGACAGATGGTGATTGTTGGTCAAGAATAACCGATAGAATCGCTAAATTGAACTGTCATTACTAAAGTATACTCCTGAAAAGTCAACCTTATGCAAATGATCCCTACCTACACCTTTACCAATGAATATCTGCAGCAATTCAGCAAATCAGTATTTCAGCATTTTGGTATTCCGGAAGCTGACGCGCAGCAGGCATCTGAAGTACTGGCCACCAGCGACCTTCGGGGAATAGAGTCGCATGGTGTGGCCCGATTGCATACGTATTTTGACATGCTCAAACTCGGGAGGATCAATCCCCGGCCTAATGTAAAAATCGTGCGGGAAAAGGCCAGCGTAGCAACAGTAGACGGAGATAATGGCCTGGGACTGGTAGTGGGCCCCAAAGCCAATGAGATTGCCATGGAAAAAGCAGAAAATGTAGGCTCAGGCTGGGTAAGCGTCTGCAATACCAATCACTACGGCATTGCCGGATACTATCCCTTACAGGCACTGAAACGTGATCTCATCGGCTGGTCTATGACCAATACTACCAAACTCGTTGCACCACTCTGGGGCGGTGAGCGTATGCTGGGTACTAATCCTATCGCCATTGCTTTTCCGGGACTGAAAGAGCCTCCTATCGTCATTGACCTGGCCACCAGTGCCGCTGCTTATGGCAAAATTGAGATCGCCCGGCGAGAACAAAAGCCCGTTCCCCAGGGATGGTGTGTAGACGGACAGGGGGCAGACACCACGTTCCCGGAAAGTATGGTCAATGGTGGTGCGCTGCTGCCGCTGGGCTCCGACCGCGAGCATGGCGGCCATAAGGGCTACTGCCTCTCTGCCATGGTGGATATCCTCTGCTGTGTACTGAGCGGTGCCAACTGGGGACCATTTGCGCCACCTTTTGCCCTGCGCCAGGAAGTACCCAAACGTAGTGTGGGAAAAGGCATCGGGCACTTCTTCGGTGCGATGGAAATTGACGGATTTATTGATAAAGATGAGTTTAAGCGGCAGATTGATGACTGGATACAAACTTTCCGTCAGACAAAACCAGCCCCGGGTACTGAAGGACCGCTCATTCCAGGAGATCCCGAAAGGGCGGCGGAGATCATCCGTAGGGAAAAAGGAATACCGCTGCTTCAGCCAGTGGTGGATGAACTGAAGGATATTTCCGAGCAGGCTAATATTCCTTTTGACGTACCGGCCCCCGATTGACAGTTGGCATAGGCGTGACTTACTGCCATATTTAAAACTTATCGGTACGAGGCTTGTTAATTAAATATAACAGGTAACGACTTTTACACCTGTGCCGAATTTTTTAATCTAAATTTTTTGAAGACATGGCAGATACACATAGAGACGATCATCATAAGAAAAAGAGCAAAAACAGATGGCCTATCCTGCTCTTTATTGCCCTCATCCTGGGCTTTGTAGTAGTACAACTTTTCATTTTGGACGAAACCCGTGAAGAGGTGGTAGCCGATGAAACCGAGGAACTGACTGACCAGATGAACGACGATAACCCGCCTACTGAAGATAATGTAGCTTACCGTGAGATAGACGAATACATTGTCTTCGTGAGTGAAAACAATCCTGACGATCATGGGATTTTTATTGGCGACTATATTTCCAGCGCCATAGACCATTTTACCGATGCCCTGGAACAGCTTTCCGATGAACAGACCATTGCGCTGAATGGAGCGACCATTGAACAACTGGAGCAGCAAAACGAGAAAATTGAGGAAAGCGAAGATCTTGAAAAAGCTGAAGTAGTCAAAAGCACCTTTCAGATGATTACCCAAACCATGGAATCTATCCAGCTAAATGATTCTGAAAGGCTTCAGACGGAGATAAAAACGCTACAGGAAATGGCCAATAATATCAATGTGGATACCGATATAGAAGAACAGGATGATGCGGTGAGCAGTTTCCTGGAGCAGGCCGGAATTGTACTTGAAATTATTGAGAATGAAGTATAAACGGCTATTGGAGTAAATGGCACTTGAATAAAGGGCAACACCAATACCAATTGACAAGAAAAGGCTGGATACTCCAGCCTTTTCTTATGCCTTTCAGGCTAAAATATCTTTGACCACCTTGCCATGAACATCGGTCAGGCGGAAGTTACGTCCCTGGAACTGGTATGTCAGTTGCTCATGGTTGATGCCCAACTGGTGCAGAATGGTAGCCTGCAGGTCATGAATATGGACACGGCCTTCGGTACCGTAGTAACCGATCTCATCTGTTTCACCGTAGATTAGCCCGGATTTGACACCTCCTCCAGCCATCCACATGGTAAAAGCTTCGGTATGATGGTCACGTCCCTCAAAAGGAGCATCGGTACCACCCCGGTTTTCTTTCATGGGCGTTCGCCCGAACTCACCACCCCATACCACCAGGGTTTCGTCCAGCAGGCCGCGTTGCTTCAGGTCTTTGATCAGTGCCGTCATAGGTTGGTCAATTTCGCGGCAACGCTCTACGAACCCTTCATGAAGCCCCTCAAAGGCATTGCTACCATGGGAGTCCCAGCCGCGGTGATAAAGCTGGACAAAACGGATACCCCTCTCCACCAGTCGCCTGGCCAGCAGACAGTTATTGGCAAATGAGGTCTGTCCCGGCTCGGTACCGTACATTTTGTGTGTAGCCTCGTTTTCTTCATTGATGTCCATCGCTTCCGGCACCGTCATCTGCATCCGGTAGGCCATTTCGTACTGGGAAATTCGGGAAAGAATCTCAGGATCGCCCATCTGCTGATAGTGCTGCTCGTTGATCTCCCGTATCGCCTCAACTGAACCCCAGCGCACTTCCCGGTCTATTCCCTCAGGGTCAGAGACGTAAAGCACCGGATCACCTTTGGAGCGCAGCTGAACACCCTGGTATTCGGAAGGTAGGAAACCGCTTCCCCAGACACTTTTTCCGGCACTGGGGTCAGACTGACCGGAGACCAGCACCACAAAGCCCGGCAGGTTCTGGTTCTCAGAACCCAGACCATAACTCACCCAGGAGCCCATGGAAGGGCGGCCCACCCTGGCGCTGCCGGTATGCATGAAAAGCTGGGCTGGCGCATGGTTGAATTCGTCGGTATGCATGGCCTTCAGAATACAAACCTCATCGACAATCTCTTTAAAATACGGTAGCCGGTCAGAGACAAAAGCACCATTTTCCCCATACTGGCCAAAGCTGAACTGCGGACCCAGCATCCGGGGAACACCCTGTATGAATGCGAAACGTTTACCTTCCAGCAATGAAGGAGGACAATCCTTACCATTCAGCTTCTGCAGCAAAGGTTTATAGTCAAAAAGCTCCAGTTGGGAGGGTGCGCCTGCCATATGCAGAAAGATCACCCGCTTGGCTTTTGGTGCAAAATGCGACAGCTTCCTGGCTAAGTTTTGCGCTGCCTCACCACTCTTATTTCCGGAAGGCAACAGTGAATCACAGCCCAGTAATGATCCCAGGGCCATCGCTCCCAGCCCGGTAGAACAGTTCTTGAGAAAGTGACGGCGGGTCAGGAGAGAATAATGTTCTTTTAAGGCTTTTTGAAATTCCTCAGAATGACTTCGGGACATAATTAACTATTCTTTAGTAACAAATTCATCAAGATTCAGGATTACATTGGCCGCCAGCACCAGCGCTGCCTCTTCGGGACCAGCATCCGTAAAATGTGCTGCCACTTTCTGTGCCTCTTCGGGTTTAGCTTCGTAGTCAGCTTTTGTTTTGTTGTAATACTTTAGCAGGCTGGCTTTTTTCCCCTCACTTAGAGGTCGGGCTAAGGCCAGTTCATAACCTTTGCTCAATTGTTCAGCAACATCATTTCCTCCCTCCTCCCGCATTCTTCTGGCCAGTGCCTGTGCCGCTTCATAGTATACCGGATCATTCAGCGTGACAAGTGCCTGCAGCGGCGTATTAGTCCTGATGCGCCGGGATACGCATAAATTACGCCCGGGGCTATCAAAAGTAACCATAGAAGGATAAGGACTGGACCTGCGCCAGTAGGTATAGACCGCTCTGCGGTGTTTATCTTCGCCTTCACTGGTTCTCCATTCCATCACATGACGGATGGTATTCCAGATGCCATCCGGCTGGTAAGGCATCACGCTGGGGCCCTGCATTTTGGTGCTTAGCAGCCCGCTTACCGTCAGCGCCTGGTCCCTTACCTGTTCGGCAGAGAGCCGATGCCTGGGACCTCGGGCCAGCCACTTATTCTGCGGATCAAACTCCACTAATTCAGGTGTAACAACTGATGACTGCTGATAGGTAGCCGACATAACAATTTCTTTCATTAGCCGCTTCATGCTCCAGTCATATTCACCCATAAACTGCACTGACAGCCAGTCGAGCAGTTGGGGATGCGAAGGAGCGGCTCCCTGCGTACCGAAATCCTCCAGCGTACGTACCAGGCCATAACCAAAGAGCTGTTCCCAGAAGCGGTTTACCGTTACCCTGGCAGTGAGCGGGTTATCTTCACTTACCAGCCATAGTGCCAGCCCCATGCGGTTCTGGGGAAATTCGGCAAGTGAGTTGAGACTATGGGGCACATCAGGCTGTACCTCATTGCCGTGGACCAGCCAGTTTCCTCTTTCAAATACAAAAGTCTCTCGTGCCCGGTCCTCTGGCATTTCCCGCATAATGGGCATATATACCGGATTCACCTCCAGGAGTGAATCCTTGAGCGCTGCCAGTTCAGGATTGACTGACTGATCTGGCCCGAAACGAAGCTCGCTCAGGTGTAGTGTACCCGCTTCTTTATAGAAGAAGACAAAAATATCGTGCTTGCCACTGATACTTTGGAGGCTGGTAGTATGCTGCAGCGTTTGTTTTGTATTCGCTGCAGCTGGCAGACGAGTACTGCTGACCAGGGGGCCGTTCAGGCTGTCCAGTCTTATTTCCACCCGGGCTTCCGTATCGGCCGCATAGACGTAGGTGAGTTCCTGCCATTCAGACAAATCAAGGCGGTTATAGCGCAGGTAAGCGCTATCCTGGATATTGGCGACAATACTTCGGTGATATACCGGCTCGGTATTGTATTCATCATCGTGGTCTACGGCCATCAGGCGGGGCAGCAGGGCATTACGCTTTCTTTTCATGATAGAATGCTCGGCTTTCACATCCACCTCCCCCATTTCTTCCACCCAGGCGATCAGGCTATCCAGTTTCTCTTCGTCTTCTTCAGCATAAAAAGGATACAGTGGCTCCCCATTGGCAAGGTCTTTATCCTGAGAATTATTGAAAAAGGCATACATGGTAAAGTATTCCTCATGGCGAAAAGGGTCATAGGGATGGCTATGGCACTGCACACAGGCAAAGGTAGTTCCCTGCCATACTTCCATGGTGGTATTGACACGGTCTAATACCGCCGCTACGCGGAATTCCTCGTCATCAGTACCGCCTTCGTCATTTTCCATGGTATTGCGGTGAAAGGCAGTAGCCAGGAGCTGGTCATCAGAGGGGTTGGGCAGCATATCACCTGCCAGTTGTTCAATGGTAAACTGGTCAAAAGGCATATCCTGGTTAAAAGCATTGATAACCCAGTCGCGGTATTTCCAGATATTACGATGATGGTCTTTCTGGTAGCCTTTGGAGTCGGCATAGCGGGCCAGGTCCAGCCACATACTAGCCCATTTTTCACCGAAATGAGGAGATGAAAGTAGCCGGTCAACCAGTTTTTCGTAGGCATCGGGCGCCTCATCGTTAACAAAAGCTTCCGATTCTTCGGGGGTAGGCGGCAGGCCAATCAGGTCCAGGCTAAGCCGACGAATGAGCGTCCTCCGGTCGGCCGCTGCTGAAGGCGAGCGGTCAAAATCTTTCAGCCGTGCCAGCACAAACTGGTCAATTTCGTTTTTGGCCCACGCTTCATCAGCAACACCACTGGCTGATGCCCAGAAAAACTTCCCTGCTTCAGGAGGGGTCACTTTGGCAGGTTTCACATAAGCCCAATGGTCTTCAAACTCGGCACCTTCCGCTATCCATGCTGTCAGGATGTTGACTTCTTCTTCAGAAAGCGGCTCGCCTTCCGGAGGCATCCGCTCTTCAGGATCATCATGCAGGATGCGTCTGATAAATTCACTGTCATGGGGTTTACCGGGGATAATAGCAGGGGTACCCGATTCGGTAGGCGCAAGCGCTTCTTCTTCAAAAAGAAGGCTAAAACCTGCGTTCTTCTTAACACCTCCATGGCAGGAGATACAGCGTTTATTCAGGATTGGCTTAACGTCAGTATTGTAATCTACCTGTTTGCCACCGGCATGTCCATCCATCAAATAGAATACTACCCCAAAAAGCAAGGTTACAGACACAGATAGCACAAATAATCTCCGGAAGTTCATGTTTAGATAATTTTCACTACTAATTTATAAAATGTAACCTTCTTTTCTTGATTTCAGCGGCAGTATTTGGAAAAAAACAACCTGCCTGAAAAAAAATCAACCCAATAATCAGAGTTTGATAAATTTTTAGTAATTTTTTTTCTAGATTAACCTATATCTGTTAATATATACAGAATATTCAGGCTATTTATACAAGTTTTTGAATCCGGCAAATCTGAGAAACCGGGCTCACCCCATGTATATTTTCGCGCCTGCAATCCTGAAGAAGCACTTATCAATTTCAATTGCCAATAATTGAGGAATCCGACTGCTTGTCCCTTAACAAACAGTTACTATTGAGCTTTCGAGGACTGCTTATTATTCGACTTCAAATATCTCTATTTAACTATTACTAAAATTAACAATATCATGAAAAAATTTCAAGATAGCGGATAAAATCACTGTATTATCATAAGCTAAACCAATTACCTACTCAATCTAAAACAAACATGTTGACACAATTTCAACCACTCAGCATGTCATGGAAAAAGTATGTCTTATTAAACATGCTTTTTCTCCTGGCATCTGCATTTTCATTCGCTCTGGCACAAAATACCGTAAGCGGGCAGGTTACCGATAATAATGACGAAGGCCTTCCCGGGGTCAACGTACTGGTAGCAGGCTCCACCACAGGCGCTATCACCGATATTGAAGGAAGATATCAAATAACAGTGCCTGATGATGCTTCCCTGATCTTTAGTTTCGTAGGATACGAGTCTAAAGAGGTTAGGGTCGGTAACCAAAGCATTATTAATGTTGTACTTGAGGAAAGTATTTCTTCACTAGATGAAGTTGTCGTTGTTGGCTACGGAACCGTAAAAAAGAAAGACCTTACAGGCGCCGTGGCCCAGGTAGATGCGACCAAGATTTCGCAGCAATCCCCCAACTCAGTCACTGACATCCTGAGGGCGAACGTCCCAGGACTGAATGTGGGCTTCTCCAATTCTCCCAAGGGGGTAAGCCAGATGGAGGTAAGGGGAAGAAATACCCTCAATGCTGGCTCTGAGCCATTGATTGTGCTAGATGGCATGATCTACAATGGCGATTTATCAGACATCAATCCCCAGGATATTGATAAGGTGGATGTGATGAAAGATGCCAGCTCAGCGGCTATTTATGGATCCCGAGGTGCTAACGGTGTAATATTAATTACTACCAAAAGAGGCAGTAGCACAAAACCCACTATCAACGTTAGTAGTATGTTTGGGATGGCTACCAAGGCTTTCAGAAATGAGCCATACGGTCCACAGGAATATGCGGATTGGAGAACCGATGTATTTAACAGTATTAACTATGGCGTTGATGACCAGCCCGGTTATTTCAACCGACCTACCGAACTGCCACCAGGGGTAGCACTACAGGATTGGCTCGCATATGATGGTGCTTCAGGTGACCCTACCGTTGCCTGGCTCAATAGAATTGGGTTCCAGGATGAGGAAATCAACAATTACCTGGAAAACAAAAGCGTAGACTGGTACGATATGATCTTTCAAAATGGTATGCGTAGTGACGTAAACCTGAGCTTGTCAGGCCAGAAAGAGGCACTTCAATACTACTGGTCAGTGGGAAGGACTAGTAATGAGGGAATCATCGTGGGCGATAAATTTGAAAATATCAGAACCAGGCTTAACCTGGAGGCAGAAGTAAACAACTGGCTTAATGTAGGCATAAACTCTCAGTTTGCCATCCGTGATGAAGGCTTTATCCCGGCAGAATGGCAGATGTTTTATCGGGTATCACCCTGGGGATCCGAATTGAGTGATGATGGCTCAACGCTCAGGTTAAGCCCGCAGGACGATCCCGGTGCCGGTGCACGACATCCTTTTTTGAGACGCACCTATACTGACAGGGACCAGAAATATAATACCCTGAACTCCCGTATGTATGCCAATATCGCACTACCCTTTGGCTTCTCTTACCAGTTTGCGTTGACCAACCGTTTTGAGTGGAACCATTTTTATAACCATGAATCATCTGTAAGCCCTGAGTGGGCGGTAGGTACAGCTTTTAGGGATTACAACAGGATACAGGAATGGCAGATTGACAATATCTTAAAATGGGATAAGACATTTGGCGATCATACTTTCAACGCTACATTTCTGGCATATGCCGAGAAATTTGAAAGCTTCAGGGACAGATCTCAAAATTCATTATTTAGTCCTAATGACAATTTAGGTTACAATAATCTCTCACTAGGTACCGCGCCAGTTTTGTCTGGAGGAGACCCAAATATAGGATCAGTAGGTGATCAAATAAGTACCGGTGATGCCCTGATGGCCAGGATCAACTACAGTTTCCGCTCTAAGTACCTTTTCAACGCCTCCATTAGAAGGGATGGTTATTCTGCCTTTGGTCCGGAAAATAAAAGAGCCACTTTTCCGTCTCTTGCCGGTGCATGGGTCATATCGGATGAAAACTTCTTTGGCTCTGAGGCGATTGACTTCCTTAAGTTGAGAGTATCATGGGGGGAAAACGGCAACAGGAATATTGGCCGCTACGCTTACCTTTCACAGCTCTCATCTGACAAAAACCTGATTATTGAAAACGGGTCGATTACCCCTGTGGCTACTTTAGACCCGGCAACCATGCAGAATTCTGAACTCAAATGGGAAAGAACCCAGGCATTTAATGTAGGGGTAGACTTTAGTTTCTGGTCAGGCATCGTAGAAGGATCATTGAATGGCTATTCAATGATCACCAACGACCTGCTGGTATCCCGGGCATTACCGGATGTTACCGGTTACACAAATGTACTGTCAAATCTGGGTGAGCTTCAGAATACCGGCATTGAACTGTCACTGCAGACCAGGAATATCCAGAATACTAATTTTATCTGGACTTCAAATTTCAATTTCTCTTTAAATCGGAATAAACTCAACCGGCTGTACGGAGACCTTGATGAAGAGGGAAATGAATTGGATGATCCTACCAACGGATGGTTTATAGGCCGCGCCATTGATGAGATATGGGGCCAGAGAGTCCTTGGTATCTGGCAGGTAAACCAGGCCGAACAGGCCGCTGATTATGGCGTGTTTCCCGGCGATTTCAGGATTTTAGATAAAAATAGTGATGGGGTTTTCACCATTGACGACAATGAATTCCTCGGGTTTACCAAACCACGGTTTAGGTGGACTTTTGTCAATAATTTTACTTTCCTGAGACATTTTGACCTGGCTGTTGAAGTATACTCTCAATGGGGAATGAAAAGAGCCTTTAATGAGGCTAAAAACAGGGATGGATTCATTGACAGAACCAGCTCAATTCAGTATCCATACTGGACAGAGGAGAATCCTACCAATGAATGGGCCAGGTTATTCTCCAGTCAAGGAAGCGCAAATTACAATGTATACAGGGACAATTCATTTGTTCGTCTGCAGAACGTCACCCTTAATTATAATGTACCAAACAGCCTGCTCGACAGGATCGGCGTACAGAGCCTGAGGGTATTTACCAACGTAAGGAACGTGGGTGTATGGGCGCCTGACTGGGAGATATGGGATCCTGAAGCCACTGGAGTGGAGGGTACGTCAGGAACCGGGCCTACGCCAAGGTACTTTACCGTGGGATTAAACCTATCACTGTAATCAACTTTATAAGCAAGAACCATGAATAATATCAAAATAAAATCAACGTCCCTGTCACTTTCGTTGATCTTTGTATTCCTTACAATTACTGCTTGCAACGAAGAGTTTCTGGAGCCGGAACCCTTATCATTTTATACACCTGACAATGCTCTAAATGATGCCGATGGTATGTACGCACTGCTGTCAGCAGCGCACCGGAGATTGCGGGCTGAGTTTTACGGAGATGGCGCACCAATTATTACTGAAAATATTTTCTCTGAGGTAGCCGTAGAAGGCACTACGGATAAATCGGGACCGGCACAGGACCTTAACCTCCTGATAGTTCCTGATGCTGATCTGAACAATTCTAATACCAACAGAATCGGCTGGTACTGGAATGAATGGTATGAGAACGTAAAACTCGCCAATACTGTCATCAGCAGGTTGGATGACGCGACTTACGAAACTGAGGAGGAAAGAAATGCAGTATTAGGAACAGCATACTTTCACCGTGCTTACGTTTACTACCGCCTTACACAGCAATTTGGTGATGTGCCGCTACTGTTATCTGAACTTACCACACCCAAACTTGACTTTGTATCAACTTCAAGAATTACAATTCTGGAAAAGATGCGGCAAGATCTGGAGTATGCCCAGGAATGGGTTCCGGTAAGTGTTGCAGGAGGAGAAGTAAGTAAAGGAGCTGTTTCCCATCTCTTAGCCAAGGTAAACCTTGCGCTGGCTGATTTTGATGGTGCCATAGCGGCCGCTACCAATGTCATTAACGGGCCTTATGCCCTGGTCACCGAAAGATTTGGCGTAGACCAGAATGATGAGTCCAGAAATGTGATCTGGGACCTCCACAGACCAGAAAATAAAAGTAATAATGCAGAAGCAATACTGCTAAGCATCTCACGCCTGGAGTTTGAGGGAAATGGCAGCGCACCTACTACCAGCGCTATGCGCCAGGCAGTGCCACTATGGTGGAGATTTATCAACACTCCTGATGGTTTTAACGGTATGTCGGACAATCCTGAAGCCGAAATTCCTTATGTAGTTCAATACGGAAGGGGTATCGGTAGAAACAGGGGGGTACCTTACAGTACCAAGGATGTATGGAAAGATCCCAATGACCTGAGACATGCCCCCGGAAACTGGGTAGATATGGAAGATCTGACGTATAATGCAGAGTCTCTAAAGGAAAACGGAAGCACTTACTATAACAAAAACCTTGAACTGACTAATGCCAATGGTGTTGTTCTCTGTTCAGATACCATCAGGAACTGGTACGGTTGGCCACACTACAAATTATACATTCCTGATCCTACCGCCCAGAGACCGGCCGGCGGACATTCTGACTGGTACATTTTCCGACTGGCAGAAACTTACTTACTACGGGCTGAAGCTTACTTCTGGAAAGGTGAACTTTCAATGGCTGCTGCTGACCTGAACATGGTTCGTAACCGGGCAGGTGCAGCCAGTATTGAGCCAGGCCAGGTCAATATCGCTACCATCCTAGACGAGCGGGTAAGGGAATTGTACTATGAAGAACCCAGGAATACCGAACTCACCAGGATAGCATTTATCTTTGCCATGACCGGAAAGACAGCCTATAACGGCAAAAGCTACAGTATGGATAATTTCCACCAGGATAATTTCTGGTATGACCGAATCATGGAAACCACTCATTTCTACAATCAGGGTGTGAGAACTATCCACGGTGATGAGTATACGATGAGTCCATACCATGCTTTATTTCCTATACCAGCATCATCCATCAACGGAAATACACAGGGGCGGATCAACCAGAACCTGGGATACCCAGGGGCTGACAAAAATATTCCACCACTTACGACTTTACCAGATGAGCAGGCAAATTAGCAGCATTTAAGTTTTTACTAAGAGGCATCCGGAACAGATGCCTCTTTTTTTTGAACAAAAAGCTGAAAATTGCAAAACTTAGAGGTTTGGTAAACACACTTCTGCACAGCCTGACCTGAAAATTTAGGCTTAAATCTCTATTTCAGCACTAAAGCAGGAATCAAAAGAGATATTCAAACGATCATTCTCTAATGAGAAAGGCAACAATGATGATCGAGAAAGGGAAGTTGAGAATATCAGATACATGAAGCAAAAAAAAAGCTTCAGATCTTAGAGCTAAGACAGAAGCTTGAAATTGGTGAATTAGGTTGTCGTAATAGAGCGAAAAAAGTGCACTGTGATTAAATAATCTTTAAGATTCCTTAATCAACAGTACTAATATAGAAAAATTGACACATAAAAGTAAAAAGTTTTTGAAATATTTTTAAACAGAAGCTTTTTAATTGAATAATACAAAAAATTAATGCTATATTTTTAAATACAAATTATTTCAAATCAACACAGTATATAATTTTGCAATATAAATACATACCAACTTATTCATACTGTCAACTCAGCTAGTACCGACCGGGCAGAAAGCACAGTATAATTTCTCAGAATCAATAAGTAAAATTATTCGGACTGGAGCGTATACAGAAAGGCTATGATAGCATCTTTTTCATGCTTACTCAGCGGTATGCCCGGCTTTCCATCCGGACCGACCAACAGAGGGTCAAGGTAAGCTGAAGTA
>CAZFFW010000093.1:0-19778 GCA_964518125.1 uncultured Porifericola sp. | reverse complement strand
ACAATGATTTTCTTTTTGTACATGATCCAGATAGGAATAAAACACAGCAGCAGATAAAGCAATGACCAGACAAAAGAGGCCAGTTCCATACCCAAACCCAGGCTTGCCAGTGCCTCATAGCTCTCAACTTTCAAAGTTTTTCCATCTCCGTCATAGTCAAGAAAAGCACTGATGAGCACACCGTGCAGCACGTAGGCGGTAATGGCATTCATGCCGAAGGCCACGAAGAAGGGCGTCCATCGCTGATATTTCAGCACATCTATCAGCCAGTACATACTACCCAGCAGCAGGGCTGCCATGCCTGATGAAGCCAGTACATAGGAGCTGGACCACAGGTTTTTGTTAATAGGAAACACCTGATCCCAAAGATAGGCCAAAGCACAAAGGGCAGTGCCTATCACCATCATCCAGATAATTTTGTGCTCGCCACTTTTTTTGCTCTGAATGAGATAGCCGGCAAGTATGCCGGTGAGCCCGGTCACTACGGCGGGAATGGTACTTAGCAACCCTTCAGGGTCCCAGGTTTCGCGGTACAAACGTCCGGGCATGGCAATTTTATCCAGCCAGGCGGCCAGATTGGTTCCCGGCTCCAGGTTAGCAGGCCCTACGCCCGGTACGGGGACCAGCACCATCACCAGCCAGTAAGCTACCAAAAGCACTGCACTGAGTATGGCTATTCCCTGCCAGGTCCTGACCTGAAGGAATATCAGGCTACAGATCAGATAGACAATTGCAATACGGGTCAGTACCCCCGCTACCCTGAGGTTGGCGAAATCAAACTCCGGGAAGAGGGCCAAAAACATGGCTAAGGCAAAAATAATAAGTGTTCTCTTTACTGTTTTGGTGACTAATGGAGTCTTGCTCATCCCCTTAGCCAGGCGTTTGTTAAAAGCTAATGTAATAGAAACGCCCACCATAAAAAGGAAAAACGGAAAGACCAGATCAGTAGGGGTAAGGCCATGCCAGCTAGCGTGTCTCAGAGGAGGATACGCGTATTCTCTGGAACCCGGAGTGTTGACGACGATCATTCCGGCAATGGTGATGCCGCGCATTACGTCCAGGGAGAGAAGCCGCTGAGAAGTCGTTGAGGAATCTTTCAGCATTCCTTTGTCAGACGGCGCTTGTGTAGGTAGGGTATCTTGCATTTTTCAAGAAAAGTTTCGCCTAATATAGAATAAGTTGTTGACTTGGAGAAGTATTCATTTGGACACTGCACCACATCGTTTCTAATACGACACCGCTGTTTTCAGAACTTTGTTCTGTAATTCTGGCAGCAGGGTTAAGAAAGTGCAGGGAATGGGTTTTTACTATCAGACTGCCGCCTGTAAAATCTCTGTGATGCGCCGGGCAACAATCGGCACGTGGGCAGGCTGGAGGGTAACCACCGCGATGCGCAACCCATCGGCACCGGCGGAAGTTTCTATCCGGGGCTCTCCTTCACTCAGGGCTTTTACGACTTCATCGGGCTTGATCTTCACCTTGTCCTGATCCCATATTACCTGCAGTCCGGGAAATACATTGGCGCGGCCCTGGGGAATATGGGTTTCGCCCTTTACTCCCGGAACAGTTTCTACTTTGGCAGCAATATGCCTGACACGTTCCATCCACTCCTCCCATTCCTTATTGTGATCCTTCTCCAGGTAGTGCTTCAGGGCTGCGTACATCCCGAAGATCTCTTCTTTGTTGACCTTCATGGAGCGGCCGATAGGACTTTCATGGGGTGAAAAGTTGAGCTTCGCTGCTTCAATCAGGTCTTTGCGACCGTAGAGTAAACCGGCACTCTGGGGGCCACGTATCATTTTTCCTCCCGAAAAGGTGACCATATCAAAGCCCATCTTCTGGTATTTGAAGAGGTTTTCCACCGGTGGTACATCTGCTGCTGCATCTATGAATGAGGGAATGTTATGCTTTTTGGAAAGCGCGACAAAATCTTCATGATTGATACTATCCTCAATGCCAAACCAGGAGACGGCCGCATTGAAAAACAGCGTCATGACCGTTCTTTCGTTGAAGGCCTGATCCATTTCTTCGGCGCTTTCTACCTCTACCAGCTTTACCCCGGCACTGCGTACTGCCTGGTCAAAAACGTAGCGATGCTTTTTCTGGATGATCACCTCCGGCTGAGGACCCGGCAAGTTCGGAATCTGCCTGATTTTTTTCATATCCATGCCGGTAATGGCGGCTGCTGTACCGATAGTGAGCGCACAGGCGGCGCCTGAAGTAACCATGGCCGCTTCGCATTCAAGCATCTCTGCAATACGTTCGCCTACCTTATCTTCCACCTCGTGCATGTCAGCAAAATCATGGGCAGTGGCGTTGATGGCCGCCAGCACTTCCGGCTCCATCAGAGAGCCTGATAAAAAAGTCATGGTACCCCGGGCATTGATGAGTGGTCGTATGCCCAGTTCCCGAAACAGATTGACATCGGTAGGGGCAGGGGAGGCTACAGATTGAAGGGGGATACTGCTTGCAAACAAACTACCCACCAGCGGAAGGCCGGCCAGTTGCTTGATGAGATTTCTTCTGTTCATGGTTATCAGGCGTTTTTGCTGAAAAGGATTGTTTCCGAAAGTATGCATTTTTATGGTTTAATGCACATTAGCCCCGAAAGCTGTACGCTAAAAATGCTATTGATACTTATTGGATTACTCCTTTGCCTGCGATTGCCCAGCCAAAAAATTGGAGGGCGAAATTGTACACCTGATCAGCGAAGCTTAGAATGGTCGTTAAATTTTTAGCCCAACGACTAAATCTCTCTTTAGAATTTCCCTTTGTCCGGTAGATGTGCTTACTTTCGCACATGGCCTATATCCAAAAAAGCTATTTCCTGGTTTTTGGACTTTTGCTGATCGCCGTACTGCTTTTCTTCTTTAGAAACACACTGTTCTTTTCTCCAGACAACTGGCAGCAGTCGGTGGCGGAGGTAGGATCGGCTTCATCTCCACGTACGGCTGACCTGAACGGTGATGGTGTGCTGGATATCGTACTGGGGGCGGGAGGAAAAGAATTTACGGCTACCAAATATGGCGTGCTGGCTTTTGACGGCCACGATGGCTCCCTGCTCTGGCACCGGCCAGCCCGCAACCAGATCACCGGCTCGGCTGTCTTCCAGGATATTAATGCAGATGCTACACCTGATGTAATTATTGGAGGCCGCTCGGCGGTTCTTTATGCGCTGGATGGCAGAGATGGTAGCATACTGTGGGAGTACCTGCCTGATTATGCAGGGATGGATGCCGTCAACGATACCAGTATTCTCAACTTTTTTACCCCTCGCCTGATACCAGATGTAGATGATGACCAGCTGGAAGATATCCTGGTGTCCTACGGTGGCTTTGTCAAAGCTACTGCCGGGGTCACTGACCGGCCCACCGGCAGCCTGATGGTGATCAGCAGTCGGGATGGTAGCCTGTTGGCTAAAGCCGATATGCCCGACGGACTGGAAACCTATATGTCGCCCGTGATGCACGATTTTGAAGGAAATGGCGATCTATCCATAATCTTCGGCACTGGAGGAGAGACGATTAGTGGTTACCTGTACCTGGCCAGTCTGCAGCAAGTGATGGATGAAGATCTCAGCCAAGCAGTGGTGCTGGACTCAGGACTGGGCAAAGGTTTTATTGCTCCCCCGGTACTCTCAGACTTGAACCTGGATGGTATTGCGGATATTATTATCAATGCCGTGAATGGCCGTATGCTCAGCATAGACGGCAAAACACATCAGAAGCTTTGGGAAACTTCCTTGGGCCCCGGCTACGAAGTGTATACTATGCCGTCCCCCGGTTTTTTTGTCAATGATGACAGTATCCCTGATTTCTTCGCTTCCTTCGGCTATGGGGTATGGCCTTCTACTAAGTTTACCTTAAATATTCTGCTAGACGGTCGCGATGGCAGCCTGATTTCAAAGGATACACTGGGGACTTTTCAGTATGCCTCGCCCATGGTATTTGATTTTACGGCAGACGGACATGACGATATCCTGGTGACGGCCAACCTGCCTATGATTGGAGCAGAAGGAGGTGTCAGCCGCCGCTATGGTAATCAAATGAAAGTGTTTGATGTGAAAGAAAAATTCATCCTGGCTTTTGAGGAGAGTAAGTTCGGCTCCAACCTGGGTTCTACACCCCTGATCACTGACCTGGATGCTGACGGCAAAGTAGATATTATCTCCTGCTACATGAGCGATGCCGAAAATTTTTATTCCTTCAAAGAACTCAGACTGGAAAGACAGGAACTGGATATCAGCATTGACCAGCCGATCCGCTGGGGTGCCTATATGGGTAGCGACTTTTCGGCAGTATTTGAATAAATTATTTTGATAGCTTATTTCAACTGGTTCTCCAGCCAGAGGATACTCTGGTCCTCTGCTTCCCAATACATCCTCAAAGAATCGGGCACTGGTGTCCCCACGATGGTATTTGAACCCAGCAGCAAATCCTGGTCACCGTCCTGGTCGGTGTCGGCTACTTCCATCCTCAGCCATCGGCCTTTTGCTGCTTCCGGGAGCTGCCATGCCTGAAATGACAGGCTTGCCGCAGACTGATTCTCCAGGTAAACCGCCCCCGAAGCAGGGTTTCCTTCAAAGTCAGCAAAGTAGGCGATCCCTGCGATATCCAGATCTCCATCCTGGTCAAAGTCATGAGCAGTTGCCTCGGTAGCACCAAACATGGGGAAAAAGTAACTTTCTTCCAGTTGGTCATTTCCCTGGTTTAGAAAAATTCGGATACCGTGATAAGGTTTAAGGGCATATGAATAGTCGGCATTATCCCCATTAACGTAGAGGATGTCCTGCAGACCGTCCTGGTTGAAATCGGCCAGCTCAAAATAGCTGGAGCCATAGACTGGCGGAAAGCGCAGCAGCACCTTCTCGCGGTAGGTGCCGGGCGCTTCTTTTTCCAGCAGGGCGATACGTTCATCTCCCTGGGTAACCAGCAGCAGCAGGTCTTTTTCTCCGTCCCCATTCCAGTCATGGGCGATAGTTTTGCGAATACCGGCCTCTTCCATCAGTGTCTGCCTGCTGGCGGGGCGCCCGCTTTTGCAGATCAGTACGCTCAGTTCCCCCAGGTTGTTCCCGAATTCGCTGAGGATGATATCCTGCTGTCCGTCCTCGTTCAGGTCGTGGGCAATCATGTCTACCGGCCGCCTGAGTTGGGTGGCTACCTTTTGCAGGCTGTCCTCATGTTGTCGGTAAAGCATGCCTTTGGCCTGGTTGGAGGGGTCCATGATGCCCATGCTCAGGATATAATCACTGCCGTCAATGTTGCTGAGGCGGGCGATCGTCGGCCCTGCGGTCTGGTACTGACGTATAGCTGCCCGGCCGCTTCCGTAGATGCTCAATGTGCCTTCCCGTTCGCCTACATAGAGTTGCTGCGCCTGCTCGTCATAGTCAAGCATGGCGAGCAGGGGAAACAGGTTTTGCTTAGCAGTGGATGCTGCTCTAAAGAGTGAAGTGGCATTTTCCGGGAACAGCTGCCGGACTGTGTCCTGGCCGGCATTTTCTGCATAATAGGCAACGATCTTCTCCCAGTTTTCCCGACTGATGAGCGGACTTTCCGGATAAATTTCCGCCTGGTTGACGAGGTACTCCTCCATCATATCCAGCCCGCGGATGGCTTCGCTGCGATGCCTCCAGATGCCGAGGCGGTGGCCCATTTTGGGCAGCACCCCATTTGTCCACACTTCGGCGCTCAGCAGTTGCGGGTCAGCAAACTGGTGACACTGCTGGCAGTAGGCATAGGCCAACTGCTCACCGCTGAGATGATCGGCCGAATCCAGGGCCGGATACTCCGGCTGACGGGCTTCTCGCAGAAATTTGATCTCCTGCACACCACTATTGCAAGCCGAAAATATTGCCAATAGCCCGGTAAATACCAGGCAGTTTATTTTACTTCTCTTCATCCCTATTCTTCCAGTTCATATACTTTCAGCCTCTCACGGTTCCTTGCCACAAATACATGCGGTTTTCCATTGATTTCCATTACCTCAGCATCCCTTACCTGCCCCTCCAGCCACAGGCCGGATGCTGCTGACGGTATCGCTTCATACTTCCTGTCGTCCAGGCCTTTCAGAAACACGCCCCGGTTGGCATCCAGGCGGCCGAGCTCCGGCTTGAGCGCATACAGGTTACCCATCAGTAAAAGATCAACACAATTATCATGATCCATATCTTCTGCGATGATACTGAACACCGGTGATACCTGTGCTTCATCGGGCAAAGCCTGAAGGCTAAATTTACCGCCCTCATTCCAGAGGATTGCACTCTCAAGGTGGGTGGCCTTTAGCACCAGCGACTTGTCCAGCACCTGTGGAGGAAACAGTTCCTGTATCGTACTTTTGGCGTACTCGGCATGCTTTAGTGCCACTTTCTTCAATGAAGGCATCTGGCTCGTCATTTCTCCCCGGGTTACAAAGGGATAAGCTTTCTCGCTACCGGGCGGGAACCACTCCAGAATAGATTCAATCTTGCCATTACGGTCGTAGTCGTTGACGTAGAGCCGAAGCGGTTTTTCGGTAGAAGCCGAAAATTTAGAGTTTGTCCCCCAGTTGCCCAGCACAAAATCTTCGTCTCCATCATAATCCAGGTCGGCCGCGGCCAGGGCAGACCACCAGCCGTTGGTCTCGCCTACGGTTTTCTTCTTCAGTCCTTCGGGATTGTTCTCGAAGATGGTAATTGGCATCCACTCGCCTACCACTACCAGATCAGGATCGGTATCGCCGTCCACATCTGACCAATGGGCTGCGGTGACCATGCCCAGTTGCCCGATTTCGCGGGTCGTAAGGTCTTCCCAGGTACCGTCTCCGCGATTCATGAGCAGATAACTGGCGGGCACCAGTCCGTAGCTAGCGGGTACGATGCGCCCCCCGACGAACAGATCCACGGCACCGTCCATATTTACATCAGCGGGCGCGATGACCGATAAATTTCCCTGCACCGCAGGTGTTTTTTCAACGTTGAAAGTGAAGTTTCCGGCACCATCGTTCTCATAAAAGCGCAGGTAATAGCTACCGTTCTGGAGTTGCCCTTCGTTGCCTCCGTGCCCCACCAGCAAATCCAGATCGCCGTCATTGTCGGAATCCAGCAGGGCACCGCAGGTGGCTTCCAGTTTCTGATCGCTCATAAATGTCTTTTGAGCAGAAGTTGAAAACTTCCCCCGCTGGTTCTGCAGCAGCAGTTGATGGGCTACACCAGCCGCACCCAGCATGATGACGTCTGTCAGCCCGTCGCCATTGATATCTCCCTTTAACAACTCCGGCCCTTCTTCGGAATATTTGCGATGCAGCAGGGTTTCGTGGTCAAAGTCATTGTAGTCATTTTCCTGATGTGTAATATCTTCGCTCAGTAGTTCTGCCGTAGCATCCCTGAACAAGGTCGGGCTATTGCTACGGACGATTTTTGCCCCATCTTCGGTATCAGTGTACTCCAGTGTCAAGTGCTGATTGGCTTCCACATCGGTAATTCGCTGTACTTGCTGGTCCGGCCAGGTAACTTTGAGAGAATCAATTTTCGCTGCTTTGCCCAGGCCAAAGGTAAGGCCGGGGTTTACCGAACTCTGAAAGCCACGAGAAAGAAAATGCTGCTGCACCTGCTGCCTGCCACCACTAAAAAGCTCTACTTTGGCACCGATACCCAAAGGGTTCTGCTCGGGTCCGAGAAAGCTGAGCTTAAGGTAGTTTTTCTTTTCATGCTCCACCGCATTGTTGCGATACAGGAAGCTGTTCATCTGAGCATTGTTGACTACCAGGTCCAGATCGCCGTCACCGTCCAGGTCGCCATAGGCAGCACCGTTGCTGAAGGAGGGCTGATGGAGCCCTAATTCTGCAGACCGGCTGGCAAAGCTGATATTTCCCTGGTTCAGAAAAGCATAGTTAGCGAGAGGTGTGGATGGCATGTAAGGCAAAAAAGGTCTGAAACCACCTTCGCCGCTGGCCCTGACTACCGCTTCTACCTGAGCCCGGTCACTGATGAAGTCTACAAAGTCCAGGTCGGTCAGGTCTTTTTGTATGCCGTTGCTGACAAAGATATCCTTGAGGCCGTCCAGGTTGAAGTCAAAGAGTAAGGTACCCCAGCTCCAGTCGGTTGCGGCTACATCAGCCATATAGCCTACTTCCTGGAAGTGTGCGTTGCCATTATTGAGATGCAGGCAGTTTTGCACATACTGATGGTAATAACCGGCTTTGGTTTTGTTCACTGACACATGAAAAGGCTCAAACTGCGTCATGGAGCGCAGGCGGAAGTTATCCTCCGGCAGCATGTCGGTGGTCATGATCTCGGGAAAGCCGTCGTTGTTGAGGTCGGCGATGTCGGCGCCCATGCTGTTGAGCGAGGCTTTAGAAATTCTCTGTTCCAGTTCTTCGCTAAATGTGCCGTTTCCCTGGTTGATGTAGAGATAATCACGTTCCCAGAAATCGTTGCTGACGTAAATATCGGGCAGCATATCACCATTGATGTCGCTGACAGATACCCCCAGGCCGAAGCCTACGTTGCTGGAGTAGATACCCGCTTCTTCGGTGACATCCACAAATCTACCTCCCTCATTACGAAAGAGCTTGTCGCCCCCTTCTTCGTCAAGGTCAGTGCGGGGCTTACGGTACAGTTCTATACGGTCGGGGCTTTTGAAGCTGTTGTTGAGCAGGTAGCAGTCCAGGTCACCATCCTGATCGTAGTCAAAAAAGGAGGCGTGGGTAGAGTAGCCACGATTGTTCAGCCCCCATTCGGCAGCTGCTTCACGAAAGGTAAGGTCTCCCTGATTGATGAAAAGCTCGTTTTCTTTATTGTCTCCCGCTACATCACCCGAATTGCAGACGTAGATATCCAGCAGTCCATCGGCGTTGATGTCCACCATCGTGACGCCAGTACTCCAGGCCTTACTGCCACCCACTAAGGCTGTTTCGGTAATATCTTCAAATTGCCAGTTGCCCCGGTTCAGGTACAAACGGTTGGGCAGTATGTTAGCGGTAAAGTAAATATCCGGAAGGCCATCATTATTAATATCTCCAATGGCTACGCCGCCGCCATTATAAAAATTCCGGTAGTTCAGGATATTAAAGTTTTCCTGGTCTTCTACCACGTTGACGAAGTTAACCCCAGTCTGTGCGCTATCCAGCAGGGTAAATAAGGTATTTTCAGGAAGGGTATTTTCTGGCTGTTCCTCTGAAGTACAGTAAAGCATCAGGCTAAGGCCTGCGAGTGTATACAATAATTTTTTCAGGATAAGCTGCTTGCTGTTTCTTCCCGGCATGAATCTAGGCTTCTAAAATTAGGTTTGTGCGACTACCATCTCGGCATATCTCCGAAATATAATCATCTAAAAAAAAATCCCTGCGAAAAGTTCGCAGCTTTTCGCAGGGATTCATTATCAGGATATTCTCTGATCTGATTACCAGCCGGGGTTTTGTACTATAGTCCTTTCGCCGTCTACTTCACTCAGTTCAATTTCAAAGGTTGGCAGCGGATATAGATTATGTCTTTCTTCATAATTATCCGAAGCAGTGAGGTAGTTCCTCTTGGTCTTTTCTACTTCAAGGTAGTTATTGATTACTTCCTGAGCAATGCCCCAACGGCGCAGGTCAAAGAAGCGGTGTCCTTCCAGGGCCAGCTCGAGGCGGCGCTCCATGCGAACGGCTTCCCTGGCTACATTCTGGTCAGTCCAGGGGGTGTCGTAGGTACCGACGCTGTAGTTAGCCCAGGTAATGGCCGGGTCGTCTATATTATCAGTTGAGATAGCCACACCATCGGGGCCCTGTGCACAATTTCCAGCACGCATACGGATCATATTTACCAACTCACGACCTCTTTCCAGATTACCTAGTTCAACCTCAGCCTCAGCCAGCATCAGGATGACATCCGCGTAGCGAAGCAGGTGTAGGTTTATCGAGTGTAGGTGGGTAGGGTTCCAGCCTACCGCACTGGCAGCACCGCTACCCTGCTCATAAACATTCTTTTTGGAGCTGTAAGGACCAGCCCAGGCACGGTCACGTATCCAGCCGGGAACGTGCAGTCCCCAATTCAGGAAAGGCACATCATCTCGGCCTACTACCCAGTCCAAACGAGGGTCTACTGCATCGGCAGCAGTTACATCAGCATCGTTAAAAGAACCGTCTAGCAGAGGCAGTCCGTTGGCATCTACTTTGTACGCGTTCACCAGGTTCTGCGAAGGTTGGTGGAAGCCGCAGCAGCCAAACGGGCTACCCGAGTGCGGAAAAGTCAGACGATCATTCCAATTACCATTTCCTCCTACATTATCACCATCATTTGTGGATGCCTGATAAGCCAATACTGTTTCTGAATGATTTTCATTAAAGGCTGAAAATACATCACGATAACAGTCTTCCAGTTCATAAGGTCCATTGTTCACCACATCGTCCAGTACCTGTTTTGCCGCTGTTGGATCATCATTAAAAAGATGGACTCTGCCCAAATAGGCTTTGGCTGTCCAGCTGGTAACACGACCCACCTCACTCTGTGATTCAGGTAACAGATTGACGGCCTCATTTAGGTCGGCGATAATCAGGGGCATTACATCGGTATCATTGGGCTTACGGAATTCTACATCCTCTTCAGTATAGTAGGGTATGTTTTTCCAGACCTTATAGGCGTCAAAGTGATAATGCGCCCGCAGGAACAAAGATTCACCGGTAATTCTGTTCCGTGCATTATCCGATACTTCTTCTACAGTAGCCAGCAGACTAAGGGTAGAGTTAGCCCGGTTGATACCATCATAGAGCACTCTCCATTTGTCTCTGAGGTAATCGTCAGCGCCTCCGGTACTCCACTGGTAAAACTCAATATCAGTGACGGGCGCCTGATCACCTGGTTCCGACCCTTTGTAAGCATCATCAGAGGCCACACTGCCGAAGATCCAGTTACTACCGGCGCCGCCCCATCCGCCATAGTTGGCGTATCCATCTAACAATGAGTAGGCAGCGATTAAGCTGGCTTCCACGCCTTCAGCATTACTCAGCACCTGTTCGCTCAGGGCACCCTGTACAGGTATTTCCAGAAATTCATCGCTACAGGCATAAAAACCCACCGCACCGATGATCATAATTAATATGGCTGATAATTTTATTCTTTTCATCTTTTGTTAGTGTTATTAAAAGCTTGCACTTACTCCGAAAGAAAAAATTCTGTTGGTAGGATAGGTTCCCCGGTCAATACCAGCTGACTGGTCAGCTACGTTACCGGTTGCCTGATTCGTACTAATGGTAGGTAATGCTGGGTCAATACCTGAGTAGCCAGTAATGGTAAACAGGTTCTGCCCCTGCAGGAATAACCTAAGATTACTCATGCCCATTCTGCTCAATGCCGCTTCGGGGAAAGTATAACCCACCTGCAGGTTACGCAGCCTTATATAAGAACCATCCTCTACGTAGAAGCTGCTGAACTGACGGCTAAAAGTATCCGACTGGTCCATCTGAGGATACTCTGCACCCAGGTTATCAGGTGTCCAGGAGTTGGTCAGTAGATCTTCCCTTACGTTGGTATTGAACAGACGGAAAATGGTAAACTCCTTAGTGATGTCAAATATATCATTACCAAAAGAGCCGAAGACGAAGGCGTTTATGTCAAACTGCTTGTAGCGTAGCCCCAGGTTAAGACCGGCAGTGAGATCAGGGTGGTAAGATCCGATAATATCGCGGTCATCGGCATTGATTACCCCGTCTTCATTAACGTCTTTAAAGCGGATACGGCCGGGTTGTGCCCCATCCTGTCTGGCGTGGGCATCTACTTCTTCCTGACTGGCAAAAATACCGTCGGCTACCAGTCCGAAGAAGGTACCAATAGGAGAACCTAACTGGTTGATGACGGTGGTACCCCCACGACCACCTACCGGGCCAAAGAAGAAGTCCTGTGATCCGTCAATTCTTTCAATTTCGTTGACGTAGTGTCCTACATTCAGGTCAGCGGTAAATGTGGTATTGGTGCCGAAGTTACCCTGATAACCCAATGCAACGTCTACCCCGGTATTGGACATAACACCAACATTGAAGAAAGGAGGGGCGGCGCTACCAGCAGTAGCAGGTTGGGTTGGATTGAAGAGCAGACCGTCCACCGTACGCTTGTACCAGTCAAATACTACTTCCAACTGACCTCCAAAGAAGGTCGCATCAAATCCAATATTGGTAGCAATATTTTCTTCCCAGCGGAGATCAGCGTTACCCCGATTGGTTAGGAGATAGCCGGTGGTGAGTGAATTATTGGAGCCGGTAATGTCATAAAAAGAGCTCCTGGTACCACCACCAAAACGGTTAAAAACACTACCATCCGGTATCCTTTGGTTACCAGTAATACCCCAGCCACCTCGTATCTTGAAGTCTTCCATCCAGGAAATTCCCTGCATGAAGCCTTCTTCAGAGATACGCCAGCCGGCGCTGAAGGCAGGGAAAACACCATAGCGGTTGTTTGGGCCGAAACGTGAAGATCCATCCCGGCGTACGGTAGCACTCGCGTAGTATTTCTGTGCAAAGTTATAGTCTATCTTACCAAATAGGGAGGCTAGGGTCGATATACCGCCGTTACTGAATACTGCACGTGTACCTACATCGGCCAGTGCATTGTCTATATAACGAGCGTCAATATCCGTAGTCACAAATCCGGCAATAGAACCTTCAAGGAAGTTATTCTGGTTACGGATAGACTCATATCCTGCCAGGGCTGCGATGTTATGGTTTTCGCCAAATGTTTTTTCGTAATTCACCGTATTCGTCCAGGTGTAGTTAAAGGACTGTCCGTAGTTTTCTACCAGGGTGGTAACATCGGTAGGTTCAGAGTTTTCTGGGGTAGGAAAGCTAAAACGCTTGTCGTTGTTGATGTCAAACTGTATACCCAGACTGGTTCTTACAGACAGTCCATCTATGATATCAAAACTGGCGTAAGCATTACCAAGTACCTGGTTGGTAGTAAATACGTTATCCTTGTCGGCCCATAACTGACGCACCGGGTTGGTTCCGTTACCGAGGGAGTTGGCCTTGGCACCGGCAAACCAGTCGCCAACATCATACACAGGTATTACTGGCTGCATCTTGATGGTATTACCGATGGCAGTACCTTCACCCTGGTTACCAAAACCGCCGTCTACATTCTGTGCACGGGATAAGGTCAGGTTTTCTCCAATCGTAAATCTACCGGCTTTAAACTCACTGTTGGCGCGGATTGAGTAACGCTTGAAGTAGGTATACTTCATAGTTCCCTGCTGGTCAAAGTAGTTGGCCGATAGATTGTAGCGGGCATTCTCGGTTCCACCGGAAACGTTCAGGTTGTAGTCTTGTACCGCTGCCGGGCTAAAAACTTCCTGCCACCAGTTAGTGCCGGGGCTGGAGCGCATAATCAGGTTGTCGGGGTAAGAGTAGGTGGATTCGTCCACTGTGTTGGTCTGATTTACCCCGTCGTTTGGCCAGATGTAGTTGGGAATGCTAGGGTTGCTCAGGTCCGGGCCAAAGATATTGGTGGGCGGGTCCAGATTTGCATTCTCGTGACTTCTTCGTACAACTTCAGCATACTGCAGTGGGTCCTGGATCAGGTAGCTATCCATTCCTCTCACGGGTGTCTGTACACCTACCGAGGCGTCAAATGTAACTCTGGCTTTACCGGGTGTTCCTTTTTTGGTTGTCACGATAATTACTCCATTACTGGCTCTTGATCCATAGATAGAAGCTGAAGAGGGATCCTTGAGTACTTGTATGGATTCAATATCATTGGGGTTAATCGTGTTGAGGAAGCGGCTTTCTACCGGCACTCCATCAATAACGTATAAGGGGTCATTGTTTCCAAAAGAACTGATACCACGAATCCTAACGGTAGATTCACCACCGGGAGATCCACCGGTTTGTACCGTTACACCGGCTGCTCTACCATCCAGCTTCTGTAGTACACTGGCCGCGGTAATCTGGTTGATTTCTTCAGGCTCCACTATTGAAATAGCTCCTGTGATATCCGCTTTTCGCTGGCTGGAATAACCCGTTACAATGACTTCACTCAAGGCCTGAATATCTGGCATTAAGCTGACATTAATCACATTCTGCGAACCTATTGCTACCTCCTCGCGGGTATACCCGATTGAGGTGAGGATAAACGTAGTGCCGCCTTCCGGCACGTTAATTCGGTAGTTACCTTCAATGTCAGTAACCGTACCCGTAGTGGTTCCCTGAACCAGGATATTTACGCCGGGCAGTGCTTCTCCAGTTTCTCCGTCGGTCACCTTACCTGTTACCGACCTTTGCTGCGCAAATAGCGTAGCACTGGCCAATACCAATAATAGTGCTGTCAGCAAAAAGCTTAAACCATTAGAATTTTTCATCATATAAAGGTTATGTTTAGTTGGTAAAAAGCTGATTCATTCTTGACAGCGATACTTTTTAACTGATCCTTGCCTCTTGACCAGTATTCTTTTTTCTCTACTTTTACTCCCCCTGGCAGCTCCTCTTTCAATTTTAAATATTCAACCAATATTGCAAAAATTACCTTCATTTCACAAGTATTACTGCAAGATCATTGAAAAATGATTTGAAAAAGAGCAAACCTCTAACTTCTATCTGGTATTTTATTGATCTTTTCTGATAGCTTTTTTGCCATAAGAATATCCTTAATTTAAAAAAAAACAGCCCCTGATGGGGCTGCTTCATACTGGATACATTTTATTTTAATCATTCAGCGACAGCTCATTTTCATGCACTTTCAACTCCCTTGCTTCACCCTGGAAGGTATAAATTGTAAGGCTCTTCACATCCGGACTCAGCCTGATACTGCGGCTGGATTGTGACAGATAACCGGACCCATAATAAAACTCCAGTCGCTGCTGAGAACCATCTGCCATCGTTGCAATAGCCCAGGCATCCATTGGCTGTAGCGCCAGTGTCCGGACGCCTACTGTCGCCCTTTTAGTCAGGACCCGCAGGCTGTCCCGGTTCTGGCTCGCCAGGAAAACACTTTCTCCACCCTTAGCACTCAGCGCTACCAGGGCTTTAGCATCTTTGGGAACAAAAAATCCGCTTCTCCCCAGGTTGACTACTTCAAAGCTGCCTGAGCCATTACCCTTCAGGTAAAGTCCTTTCATGGCATCCATACGGCCGGTAAATACCTCCGTTCCGTAGTTGTTACCTACCGCCAACAGGTCAAGGTGGCCGTCTCCATCAACATCTCTGCTCAGCATCCCGTAGATCGGAGCTATCTGCGCGGCAGTCGGAAGGGCCTTTAGTGCGAACTTACCTCCGCCCAAATTCTCCACATAGCTGTTTGCCATATGGTTGGCGCTATAGACCAGGGCGCCTTCCAGCATCTGAGGGCTGAGGAGGCTATCTATGGTTGCTTTTCCGTACTGTTCGTATTTCTGGAAATTTCTTTTCAAGCCGATCATCTGGGAGAACATCACATCCAGCGAATGTACCGGGTAAGGCTGCATTCTGCCGGACTTATCTTTGATATACTTGACCATGATCGCATCATAGCCGCCATTATTGTCAAAATCCTTGGCGTAGACAGAGAGGGGATATTCCTTAGATGCCTGGTAAGAGGAATTTAGTCCGAGGTTTCCGGCGATGTAGTCAATGTCTCCATCAGCATCAAAATCACCGGCGGTGAGGCTGTTCCACCAGCCAACTTTATCACTGATGCCAGTTTCCTCACTTACATTGACGAATCCTTCACCGGTATTTCTGAAAAAAGTCAGCGGTTTCCATTCGGCTGCAATCAGGAGGTCTATTTTTCCGTCCTGGTCAAAATCAGTCCAGAGGGCATCACTTACCAGTCCAAATTCCTTTAAATCCGGCAGGAGATCTTCAGTGGCATCCGTAAACGTACCTCCCTCATTGCGTAAAATATGGCTATCGGCAGGTTTGGGATACTTTCCCGGAACGATTCTGCCGCCTATGAAAAGATCAAGATCACCATCCTGGTCAATATCTGCGGCCTTCACAGCAGAAGTAGCGCTGTTGATGACAGGAAGCGCCTCAGGCCGCAGCTGAAGATTTCCACGGCCATCATTGATGTAGAGCCTGTCCTGGTTAACGATGAGATTTTCAATAAACTCGTAGCTGCCACTGCCTACATACAGGTCCAGGTCACCGTCCATGTCAGCATCAAAAAACAGGCTACCCATATCTTCTGACTCCGGCTTATCAGCCTTGAGATCCGGTCCCCGACCAAAAGTTCCGTCTTCATTCTGCAGGTACATCATCGACGATTTTCCGGCTGAGCCTCCGATATAAAAATCATCCAGTCCATCCCCGTTGACATCGCCCACTGCCAGCGGAGGTCCCATCTGCGTATATTTGTGCGGCAGGGTGCGTTGCAGGTTAAAGTCAATTTTATCTTCCTCCTCATGCTCATAGCTGATATTGTAGATCTTGGCAGCTTCGGCAAACACCTTGCTGCTGCTACGCATGGGAAGTTCCTGGTTTATCTGCCTTTCCGGCTGGTTTTCTGCTTCGGCAAAGTCGAGCGTGATGGTCTGATCGGCTGGCACATCCTGGAGCAGCTGGTATTTTCCGCCCGGCCAGTATATCCTGAGTGAGTCTACTTTTTCGTATGTTCCCAGGCCGAAGTGTCCACCATTTTCCATGCTGGACAGATAACCACGGTAGCGGGAATTTTCAAAATATTGTGTCTTGCCATCACCATAGTTAATAACGACTTTGGCCCCGATACTGGCAGCATTTTGCGTATCTCCCCTGAACTTTACCCTCAGGAAATGATGAGAATTTTCGGTGGCTTTCTCTTTATACAGTTGATTTTCATAAACAAAAGCACTATCGCTGATATTGTTGACCACCACATCCAGGTCGCCATCGTTGTCGAGATCTACGTAGGCGGCACCATTGGAGAATGATGGGATTTTCATTCCCCAGTCTTCTGTTTTATCCGAAAATGTTAGTCCCTGAGCCTTTTCTCCATTATTGTGGTAAGCGTAGTTGGGAATTTTGACTACCGGGATCAGCTTCTGCATAAACATAGGGCTGGCCACAGAACCGGCCGGACCACTGCGGTAAGAAGCAAAATCCCGGTCGGTGACATCTTTGGGAAAACCATTGGTAACAATGAGGTCTTTATACCCATCATTGTCAAAATCCGCGACCAGGGGTGCCCAACTCCAATCGGTCTGATAAATGCCTGCCAGGTGGGCAATTTCACCAAAGACCGGATGGCCTTTCTCGGTCATCCCCTGGTTAAATTGCATGGTGTTTCTCACATACTGGTGCTGGTAGCCGTACCTTTCGTTGTTGATATAGGTTGTGTAGTTGTTGGGCCCCAGCATCTGTTTCTGCCTTTGGTTGGTCTCGGGCAGCATATCCAGCGCCACGATGTCTACCAGGGCATCATTGTTGAAGTCCACCACATCGCTACCCATGGCTGAGTGGCTGGTATGGTCCAGGTACTCCTCTACCCGGTTGGTAAATGTTCCATCCTGGTTGTTGATGTACAGCAGGTCATTGGAGATATAGTCATTGGTAATGTAGATATCCGGCCAGCCGTCCAGGTTGATATCTGATACGGTGATCCCCAGCCCAAAACCCTCGATATCAATGCCTGCTTCCCGGCTTACGTTGGTAAAGACCGGATGGCCATCCGGTCCCATGCCTTCATTGCGGTAAAGACGGTCATTGTTCAGAGCGGTTCCGTCGGTGATTTTTTCCCGATAACTACCCGGCAGTTTGGTATCAATCACATTGGTCAGTACATACAGGTCCAGGTCTCCATCCAGGTCATAATCAAAAAAGGCTGCCTGCGTACTATTTCCGTCATCAGCAATTCCATAGGCTTCCGCTGATTCTTTAAATACCGGAATTCCCTGCTCATTTAGTCCCTGGTTCACATACAACAGGTTTTTTCTCCTTTGCGGGTCTTTGTAAATTGTGGCCGATACGTAAATATCCTGCCAGCCATCCTCGTTGATATCCACGACAGCCACTCCAGAACACCAGCGGTCTTCTCCGGCTACACCGGCCTGCTCTGTAATATCCGCAAATTTCATGTTTCCCTCGTTCAGGTATAGGGCATTGGCCACCATATTGCCGGTGAAATAGACATCTTCCAGGCCGTCCCGGTTAAAATCTCCGATTCCTACACCACCGCCATTGTACACATATTCTTCTTTGAGAATATTAAAAGTGTCATTTTCCGTTATACGATTGGAAAAGTGTATGCCTGTATCCGAAGGATCAGCTAACTTGAAGAGGGTATCTTTTTCGGGTGAACACGCACTGCTTATCAACAGCACGAATGCTACCATCCTGCCAGCTTGTAATGTCTTCATTTCTAGGAATTTTTACTGCTTCTTCAAAAGGATTGTCAGATTAACTTAGTTCACTTTACGTGCACCAAACTACGCATAGGAGTGGGCATTGCATCTTCTCTCCTCCGTCAAATTTACATTTATCTAGCAAAAAAATAAGTCAGGCACTAGCGCACCTGACTTATCTTTATGATTAATTGATTTCCGATTCTTAATTGTATCCCTGGTTCTGTACCAGTACGCTTGAGTTACCGTCTGAACCTTCAACCTGCTGTCTGTCACGCTGGGTCTGAGGTATAGGCAGGTACTCATCCTGGTTAGGCGTAAACTCAGATCCACCCAGGTTGGTCTGCAGGCGGGTGCCTTCATAATCAAAGTAAGCATTGACTGCAGAGTCCGCGATTCCCCAACGTACGAGGTCAAAGAAGCGTACACCTTCCAAAGCCAGCTCCAGCTTCCGCTCAAAACGTACCGCAGCGCGGGCAGTAGCAGCGTCAGTCCAGGGGCTATCATAGGTGCTGATCACATAATTGGCTTCAGGTGCGCCAGTTTCAGGATCAGTCACTACACTATTGGCCGCTCTTTCTCTAACCATGTTCACATACTCACGGGCTTTTTCCAGGCTTCCTGCTTCAATTTCAGCTTCAGCAGCCATCAACAATACGTCAGCATAACGCATGATCATATAGTTGATTGAGTGATAACCGGGCGTCCATGAGCTTCCGTCCTGGAAAGTACCTTTGTCGGCTTCGTAGTAAGAATACTTCTTCTGTGTGTAAGGTCCGGCGAAGCTCTGGTCACGTATCCATGCATCGCCGGGGTGCCTCTGCCAGTCAAGGAACATGATACCACGACGACCGATACTATGGTCCAGACGAGGGTCAAGAGGTCCCTGATCAGGTTCAAATGGCTGGTTTGAAAGCAGGCCATAGTCATCTTTCACCGCATTGGCAGGCGCATTGTATGAACCATCCAGCAGCGGAAGGCCGCTGGCACTGGTACGGTAAGAGTTCACCAGCTCAAAGCTAGGCTGGAAAAATCCGCAGCACTCACCAGGACCGGCAGGTCCGGTATTGTACGGATAGTTCATCGCTATCTCATGATTGGTATTATTGATATCACCGGTATTGGCAGCTGCCTGGAAGGCAAACACAGTCTCCTGGTGATTTTCGTTAGGTCCTTTGAAAACATCTTCAAAATTATCTACCAGGCCGTACTCAAGTCCATTGGAAGTCTGACCATTGGCGATGATATCGTCAAATAATGTTTTGGCTTCAGAAAATTTGTCCTGGTACAGATATGTTCTGGCCAGGAAAGCTTTCGCAGCCCAGCTATTGACTCTACCTACCTGTCCCTGTGTTTCTGGCAGGTTATTTACAGCATACTGGAAATCAGCCTCAATATCCGGCCAGATATCTTCAGTATTCGGTACCTGAGCAGCCTCAGCATCAGTCAGCGTTTCATCAATGTAAGGTACATTGTTGAATACTCTCTTCAGCTCGAAGTAGTACAGCCCTCTCAGGAACCTTGCTTCTGCTCTCAGAGGCGCCT
>CAZFFW010000092.1:0-19852 GCA_964518125.1 uncultured Porifericola sp. | reverse complement strand
TTTATGGGTGGTATACACCGCTACAATGCCTGGTTTGGTAACCGTGACGGAAGTAAAAGAACAGAGGGAGGTGGGGGCTATGGCGCACAACTCAAAGATGACTACCGCAGGTTTTATGGGGCTACCATCGGCTTCAGTGGACGTGGTGAGCCGGTAGCCCTGGAAAGCAACTACTGTGAAATTGATCCAAATGTGGTTGACCAATGGGGTATACCTGTGCTGAGGTTCAACTATAAATGGTCTGAACACGAAGTACTACAGGCCAAGCACATGCAGGATACATTTGAAGAGATCATTGAAAGCCTGGGTGGTAAGCTACTTTGGAACAAACCGGGACCTGAGACTGACTACGGACTGGCAGCGCCCGGGCAAATCATCCATGAAGTAGGTGTAGCGCGTATGGGAAAAGATGCTAAAAAGGCTCCGGTGAACGAATATTGCCAGGCGTTTGACTGCAAAAACCTCTTCGTAGCTGATGGTGCATCCTTCGTTTCTATGGCGGATAAAAACCCCACCTGGACCATCCTGGCCTTGTCTATGCGTACCTCAGAATATATAATTGATCAAAAGAAAAAAGGAAATATATAAGATCATGCTCATGAAAAATTTACCCAAAGGTATGGACCGCAGAACCTATTTAAAATACATGAGCGGTGCAGCGGCATCGCTAGCCAGCTTAACCTGGGTTGGCTGTGAACCTGCCGAAGATACAGCAGTGATGCATGAGCATCAGCATGGTGGCGCAGGAAGTACTAGTCTGAGTGAAGCTGATCAATTGCTGATGGAACAGCAGTTCTTTACGGAACATGAGATGAAAACTGTCAGCGTTTTATCCGATCTGATCATTCCTGCTGATGAGCGTTCGGGTAGTGCTACGGATGCCGGTGTAACCGAATTCATAGAATTTATGATGAAAGACCAGCCCTGGCATCAGACCGGTATGCGGGGAGGCCTGCGATGGCTGGATGTGCGAAGTATGGAGCAATTCGGGCAGTCATTTGTGGCATCTTCTACTGCACAACAGAAAAAGCTGCTGGACCAGATCGCCTATCCGGAGACAGCCCGTCCGGAAATGAGCCAGGGCGTTAGCTTTTTTAACAATTTCCGGGATTTTGTTGCCACCGGATATTTTACCAGTAAAATTGGCATTGATGATCTTCAATATGTGGGCAACCGGGCAAACGTGTGGCAGGGTAGTCCAGCTGAAGTTCTCAAGCGACTGGGTGTTAGCTATGATGATGTAGATGGCTATGAATTTGCATAAAAAAAGAGGCTGAATCACATAAGATGATCCAGCCTTTTCTCCTTTCAGGCTAGTAATTATTTATGTACACCGCAGTATGTGGGTTTCATATTATTACTAAAACCACAAGTTGCCCTTTTATTAACGGCTGATGGTTTTGAGGAGCATTCCTCTTTCTACCCGGCTGCTCAATTCCATTCCGTTGAGTATCGCCAGTTCATCTCTTCTGTCAGGATCTACACCCAGGGCGGCAAATACCTGGGCCAGCGTACCACTTTCGGGAGCCTCCTGTATGCTGATTTTTTCCGGTGATACATTGATTTTTGACTGATCAGTAAGCTGGCTGAAACTGCGCATGGAGTTCAGGAATGTATCGCTGAAGCTGCTGAAGTTCTGTGTACTGCTGACACCCATCAAACTGTAAATATTATTATCATATTGTATAAAATAGGTAAGCGTTCGGATACTTCCCTGATTTTGTTGTTGTTGCTGCTGTTCCTGGTCAGCTACTACTGCCAAAGCATTAAGCCCATTGACGTCTACCTGACGAGATTCTACCACATTTAGCTGGTTCTGCTCTAGCATAGTTTGGGCTGCCTGTTCCAGTGAATTACCCGGTGCCAGCCTTAAGACCAGCAGCGCACCACCATCCTTAGAGGCCATTTGCACCTGCTGCGGAGTATTCTGAAATGTCCATTCTGAAGGCGTAACAAATTTGAACTTCAGCACCGGATGATAAAATACACCTCTCTCACGGAATCCCTGGCGGGGATCATCACCATACACCATGCCGTTGATCATTTGCAGATAGGCTTCCCTGTCTGTTTCAAAATTATCTCTTTTCAGCTTTTGTTTCCACTTGGCTGACAGTTTACGTACACGCTGTTCGCGATCAGCGGGATCGGGGTGTGTGGATAAAAAAGTTGGTGTCGGGTCTGCTCCTGCTTGCTGGCGCAATCGGTCCAGCGTCTGGAAAAAACCAGCCATTTCGTCGGCATCATAGCCGGTCTTGGTGGAATATTCTACGCCCAGCCGGTCAGATTCAGCTTCATGATTACGGCTAAATTTTAGAAAAAGGAGGCCAATTCCCTGTTGGGCTACGTCGGCAAACTGGGCAATTTCGGGTGAAATAATCATACCAGCGGCCAAGCCTACCTGCGCCAGCATGGTGTTACTGTACTGTTGGGCGGAGTGCCTGGCAGTAATATGGCCCAGTTCGTGACCCAATACGCCAGCAAATTCAGCTTCATTATTGAAGTGCGCCATAATGCCCCGGGTAAAATAAACGTAACCTCCCGGTACGGCAAAAGCATTGACCACCGGGGAGTCAACTATTTTAAATTCATAATTCAGTTCGGGGCGATGGGAAACACGGGCCATTCTTTCGCCGGTGCGCTGGATAAATTTCTGTAGTTTATCATCTTCGTAAATCCCAAAATACTGAATAATTTCAGGGTCAGACTGCTGCCCCATGGCGATCTCCTGCTTTTCGGAGAGGAGCATGAATTCCTTTTTTCCTGTGACCGGGTTGGTAGCACAGGCGGTCAGTACAGATAAAATAATACTGACGATAAATATGTTGAATTTCTGTAAGTTCATCGTATCGGATTTTTTTCAAATTGCCTTTGCTATAACATCTCAAACAAGGTGCGAGGCATGAAAACAGCTTTTAGCCCACCTCAGGGCAGTTCTCTTGCGAGAAATCATCATGATATTCCTCATATGTAGAATCTCTTCCACACCGCCGGATGATAGTATTCAGCTTATTTTAGATACGATTAGGTGATATGGGGTTTAATTGGGGGCTGGAAAAAACAAAAAAAAAGCCACCAGAATGGCGGCTTAAATGTTGGAAAGATTTAGGTTGAAGGATTACTTCTCTTCCAGTTTGGTGGCACCTTCCACCTCTTTCTTGATTTCTTTGGTAGCATCTTTGAATTCTCTGATACCTTTACCCATTCCTCTTGCAATTTCAGGAATCTTGTTGGCACCAAAGAAAACCAGGACTACAAGAAGAATTACCATTACTTCCCATCCTCCAAGGCCGCCGATGAATAAAAGAGCTTGTGACATAGCTGTATTGATTAAATAGTTTCTAAAAGATCCGAATATAGAAAATCAATTTTCATTTTAACTAATTTATAAAAAATTAAGTGCCAATCCCACATAAAAAACTGACACATTTTTTTTCAAAACCAGTATTTGGTTGGTTCTGCCTAAAACGCTGCTTGAAGATTTTTTGATAAGTACCCTTGAGTTTTGCCTCTGGGGCACAGCATAGGTGTAAAAATTATTTCAGTCAATACTTTAATAACGGATAATTTCCGTCTTCCTGGTAAAAATTACGAAACCATAGATTACCATAGGGAACTTTCAGTTTTACAAAAACATTATAAGCCTAAATATCTGAATTTCAGTTTATTAACTTTATACTTTTTTTAAGTATAAGGCACTTTTTCTGCTACATATTCGTTTTAAATATGATGACTAAATAGAGGAATATGAGCCAGGAAAATAAAGTAATAGAGAAAAAAAATATTCAGACATACGATATCGCAAATTCCTACGAAACACTTCATCTGGCGCAGGATTTAGCGAGATTTATAGAAGAGAATAAACTGTTTCATCATATACAGGGAAAAGAGTACGTAAATGTAGAAGGATGGCAGTACGCTGGTGCCAGGCTGGGAATTTTACCGGTAATTGAAGAGTTGAACGACATCTCAAATGAGCGGGAAATCAAGTACCAGGCTGAAGTAAAGCTGATGGATCTTAAAAACCGTCAGATCGTAGGTTCAGGATTTGCCATCTGCAGTAACCGTGAAAACGGCAAAAGGAATTACCAGGAATTTGCCATTGCTTCTATGGCACAGACCAGGGCAATCGGTAAGGCCTACAGAAACATTCTTGCCTGGATCATCAGGGCAGCAGGTTATGAGCCTACTCCCGCTGAAGAAATGGACTACATGAGCAAGGAAGAAGCTGCTACACATGTACCAGAAAACAGGTCAGATCGTGCTCCTGTTAATATTAAAGAGACAAAACAGCAGATTCCTTCAGAAAAAATGGCTAGTGTGAAACAGAAAACAGAGATTTTACTGTTACTAAATAACAAAGTCGTAACGAAGGAAGAAAAAGATAAAATGATTGAGAACATTAATAGTCTCAATGAGGCGAGGGCCACTCAGGCAATAAGCCGCCTCAAAAAAGTAATTAAAGATCGAGACCTAAAGTCTCACGCAGCATAGTTTGGTTTGGTTAGTTTAGCAGAAAGCTCAAGAGCAAGTGTTCTTGAGCTTTTTTTATGTTTTCTTCCTGTCAAGCCAATGTTTAAGATGGGCAAAATCAAACTGTCCCATCTTTTCAAGCAGGCTCTCAGGGTCTGCATCAAAAATGGCGATTTTACGCACCTCGTCGCTCATAAATCCTTTTTCCAGCATGTTATCAAAAAGTTGCTCCATCGGATCATAATATCCATTAACATTCAAGATTCCAATGGGCTTGCGGTGCAATGCCAGTTGCGACCAGGTCAGCATCTCAGTGAGTTCTTCCAGCGTACCGAATCCTCCCGGCAGTGTCAGGACCGCTTCCGAAAGCTCCGACATTTTCATTTTTCGTTCGTGCATAGATTCCACCATCATCAGTTCGCTCAGGCCCTTGTGCGCCACTTCCAGTTCGTCCAGGAAATGAGGTATTACGCCCACTACTTCTCCTCCGGCAGCTATCGCCGCATCTGCCACTGCGCCCATCAGGCCTACCCGGCCCCCGCCGTATACAATTCTGATATTTTTTTCTGCCAGTAGTTTTCCTACGGCAGCGGCAACTTCCCGGTACACCTGATCATTTCCTACGCGGGAGGCACAAAAAACTGCAATACTTTTCATTTATTAGCAATTCAAATTTCACTGGTAAACTACAACTAAAATTATGCACAGTAAACATTTTTTTTTCCTGATTGTCTTCAGTTTGTTTCTCCTCAATGCAAAAACTGCTTACTGCCAGAGCGATAAAAACCTGGTTATCAGTACAATAGACCAGTTTTTTGCTGGCATGAAAAAAGGTGATTCCAGTATGGTCAGTGCCGTTATGTCTCCCCAGGCCCGTCTTTTAACAGTGGTGGAAAAAGAAGGAAAGGTTTTTCTGCCAGAGGTGCCGCTGGAAAAGCTTCTGAACGCGGTAGGTTCACCCCATGAAGAAGTGTGGGATGAACGTATACATTCCTACGAGGTAAAAATTGATGACCGGCTCTCCAGTGTCTGGACTACCTATTCCTTTTACCTGGGAGAAAAATTCAGTCATTGCGGCGTGAATGCTTTTCAACTGTATAAGTCAGAAGCGGGCTGGAAAATCATAGAGATCACCGACACCCGTAGGGTAGAAAATTGTCCATAAATATCGGATATCTTCTACCTCAGGGATTTTCCCAAAAAAAGGTTGTGTCTTATAGATGGAGCCTTATTTTTTTTTAATATTACAATCTGCAAACAAATTTTTTATCACTAACAACAACTTACCGATGCAAGAGCCAATACGCGTTCTGGTAGTAGGCTGCGGAAATATGGGCGCCTCTCACGCAAAAGCTTATCACAAAATGCCCGAATTTAAAATCGTTGGACTGGTTAGCCGAGGTGCTGAAAGCCGTGAAAAGCTCGCCCGGGAACTGGGGGGAGATATTGACCTGTACGACAACATTGATACCGCACTGGAAGCTTCCCAACCAAATGCCGTATCCATCAATACCTATCCTGACACCCATTATGAATATATTCTCAAAAGCTTTAAGGCAGGAGCGCACGTATTTGTGGAAAAACCGCTGGCAGAGACGGTTGAACAAAGTGAGCAGATAGCCCAGGCTGCTAAAGAATATAACAAAAAACTGATTATCGGCTATATCGTAAGGGTACACCCCGCCTGGAAAAAGTTTATAGAAATTGCCAAAACACTGGGTAAGCCGCTGGTGATGCGCATGAACCTGAACCAGCAAAGCAGCGGCAAAACCTGGGAAACCCACAAGAATCTCATGAAGTCCATGTCGCCTATCGTGGATTGCGGAGTGCATTATGTAGATGTGATGTGCCTGATGACTGGCGCAAAACCTATCAGAGTAAGCGGAATTGGCGCCAGGCTTACTGAAGAAATTCAGCCCGGTATGTACAATTACGGCCATCTGCAGGTCACCTTTGACGACGGTTCAGTAGGCTGGTATGAAGCTGGCTGGGGGCCTATGATGAGCGAAACGGCATTTTTTGTAAAAGATGTGGTAGGGCCAAAAGGATGCGTCAGTATCATGGATTCGCAGAGTGCCTCCGACGATGTGGATGCCCACACCAAAACCAATGCCCTGAAGGTACATAAGGCAGACCGGGACGCTGAGGGTAAATTCACCCGACCAGATGAGATCGTCAATACGGCGGACGAACCTGACCACCAGGGCCTGTGCGACCTGGAGCAGCAACTTTTCCTGAAGGCCATTCAGGAAGATATGGACCTGACGCAACATCACCAGGATGCCATCAACAGCCTCAAGGTAGTACTGGCTGCTGATGAATCTTTTAAAACAGGAAAAACCGTGGAGCTGCAGTATTAAACTGCGGCTTTTTCTGTTATGAAGATATGAAGACGCAATTTTATACATTTTTATTATTTCTGACTTTGATTTTTTCATCATCCTTTAGTCAAGATCAGGCTGGCCTTACTGTCATAGTCAGTGGGATTCAGGAGGGTAAGGGGGTTATCAACGTGGCACTCTATGATAGCCCGGATACCTTTACCGACAAACCGCTCAAAACAGCAAAATCAGTCCTGAAAAGAGGTCAGCAGGAGGCAGAAGTGACATTTACAGATGTGAAGGCCGGTGAATATGCCGTGGCTGTTTATCATGACCTTAACCAGAATGATGAACTGGATACAAATTTTTTTGGTATTCCGCAGGAGCCTTACGGTTTTTCCAACAACTACCGCCCTACTGTCAGTAAACCATCCTTCAGCAAGGCCGCTTTCCGGATTAATGCAGAAAAGCAGACCGAAAGGATAAGGATTCAATAAATTGCTTCCTGAAAATTTGTCAAGCTTCGTAACAATGGTTAAATTTTGAAAAAAATTATCCAAAATTTTACAGATTATATTAACAGTTTTTAAAGTTAAGTGACTGAATGAAAAATATTTTGAAAAGTGATCAACAGCCCCTCCTAAAAGTTGTGCGTACCTATCTGGCGCAATTCAACCTATTGAACCGGCTGCTGATCCTTTGCCTGTTGTCAGTGCTGGTGCTTCCCTCCCATAAAATCAGGCAGTTGTGGGAATTATCGCCTAACAATGATCCCTTTGAGGCATATACTACAAATGTCCCAGGAAGTGATGTCAGTTTTACCATGCAGCCAATCCCGGGAGGCACATTTATGATGGGGAGCCCCGAAAGCGACCCTAACCACCAGCAGGATGAAGGCCCGCAGGTGAAAGTGATGGTGGACCCCTTCTGGATGGCCAGTACTGAGACAACCTGGGATATGTTTGAAATCTTTGTTTTTCAGGAGCAGGAAAAAAGACTTGCCAGCGCCAATGGTGGTTTGGAAAGTGCCAATATTCCCAGTGTGGACGCTGTTTCCCGCCCTACTCCACCCTACCTGGACATGAGTTTTGGTATGGGAAAATACGGTTACCCGGCTATCTGTATGACCCAGTATTCCGCCCAGCTCTTTTGTAAGTGGCTTACTGCCAAAACCGGCGTCTTCTACCGCCTGCCTACTGAGGCAGAATGGGAATATGCCTGCCGCGCCGGTACCAGCACAGCTTATTTCTTTGGCGATGATGCTGCACTACTGGATGAATATGCCTGGCACTACGGGAATACCAATGCCGGATACGAGAAAGTAGGCGCCAAGAAACCTAATCCCTGGGGCCTCTATGATATGCACGGTAATGTATCTGAGTGGACTTTAGACCAGTATGACCCTGAATTTTACGCACAGCTTGGCAATGAAGTAGCTAATCCCTATAATAAGCCGGTGGAGCTGTATCCCAGGACTACCAGGGGCGGTTCTTATGACGATGATCCGGAGATGCTGCGTTCAGCTACGCGCATCCCCTCCAATCCAAGGTGGAAGCAGCAGGACCCCCAGATTCCCAAAAGTCTCTGGTGGCATACCGATGCACGTTTCGTGGGATTCAGAATCGTACGCCCGCTGACACCGCCCTCTGCCGATGACCTTGACGCTTTCTGGCCACAGCCTATAGAAGATCTTTAATCAATAACCTATTTGTTCACAAAAATTTCTCACCATGAAAAACTATGAGAGTAATAAAGGCATCAACCGCCGCGACTTTGTAAAAAACTCTGCCGCTGCTGCTGCCGGAGGGATGCTGCTCAGCCAGCTACCCGTCGGTTCCAGTGCCTATGCAGGGGGTAAAGCTACCCTCAGAGTAGCCCTGATCGGTTGCGGAGGCCGGGGAACCGGAGCCGCAGTGCAGGCACTCAATGTTAAAGAGGACGTCAAACTGGTGGCAATGGTGGATGCCTTCAGGGACCGTCTTGACGACAGCTACGAAAATATCGTCAAGAAGCATGGACAGTCTGGTCGGGTAGATGTGCCTGAAGAACACAAATTTGTTGGCTTTGACGGCTACAAAGATGCTATCGCACTGGCCGACGTAGTATTACTCTGTACCCCTCCCGGTTTTCGCCCCATCCATTTTGAGGAGGCCGTCCGACAGGGAAAACATGTTTTCATGGAAAAACCGGTGGCCACTGACGCTCCGGGCGTACGCAAAGTGCTGGAAGTAGCCCAGCAGGCAAAGCAGAAACAACTCAACGTAGTGGTAGGCCTGCAGCGTCATTACCAGAATAGCTATCTGGAAATGATGAAGCGGGTGCATAACGGAGAAATTGGTGATATCGTCGGCGGACAGGTATACTGGAATAGCAGCGGCGTATGGGTGCGCGAACGCCAGCCCGACCAGAACGAAATGGAATACCAGATGCGTAACTGGTATTACTTTACGTGGCTGTGCGGAGACCATATTATGGAACAACACATCCATAATATTGACGTAGCCAACTGGGCAAAACAGGGCTATCCTGTAAAAGCACAGGGCATGGGCGGGCGCGAAGTGCGTACCGGCATGGACCATGGTGAAATATTTGACCATCATTTTGTAGAGTTCCACTATGATGATGGAACCATGATCAACAGTCAGTGCCGTCATCAGGAAGGCTGTATGAACAAGGTTTCTGAAAGTTTTGTGGGTACCAAAGGCCGGGTTACTACTGACGGCTCCACTACCATCACCGACCATAAAGGTAACGTCATCTGGAGGCATCGCGACAAAAATGAACCCAATCCTTACCAGGTAGAGCATGACCGTCTCTTTGCCACCATCGTGAATGGCGGAGAATTACTGACAGATGCAGAAAACGGTGCCAAGAGTACCATGACTGCTCTGCTGGGTAGAATGGCCACTTATTCCGGTAAAGAAGTGACCTGGGAGGAAGCGCTGAACTCCAATATCAGCCTGATGCCCGAGCGCTTTGCCTGGGATGCTACGCCTCCGGTACTTCCCAACGATCAGGGGCATTATCCGGTACCTGTACCAGGGAAAACCAAAGTTATTTAAGCGTTTTCAGCTTATTTATACACAGGCTGCTCTTTTCAGGGCAGCCTTTTTTTGTTCGTATCCGAACACAAGCGCCCGTCAGCGTACATACTTTCAAATTAGCATCGTCCCTCAGTTGGCTCAATGGGTGATTCTGCTTGTGGCACAGGCATTGAAAAGGTATGAATATAACATACAAAAACTGATGCTATGCAAAGACTAACCCTGACACTATTTGCTTTTTTTGCTCTGAGCCTGCAGGCTTTTTCTCAGAATGTAATCAGAGCCGAAGAGATCATCCAAAAAATTAATCGCGGAGAAAATATCCGTTTAGAAAACACGGAAATAATTGGACCACTAGACCTGACCGCGCTGGAAAACCGCCGCCAGACAAAAAAAGGAGGTAAATGGTTCAGCCATGAAAATGAGCAATTTGAAAGTACCGTAGATGTCACATTATCATTTGTGCAATGTACTTTTGCCGATGATGTACTGGCATATTACCACGATGATGATATTACCTACATCGCCCATTTTACTGAAGATGTGGTATTTGAACAGTGCACTTTTGAGGAAGCCAGTGAATTCAAATATTCTGAATTTCCTGAGAAAGCCAGTTTCAGTAAATCTATATTTGAAGAGGCGGCTAATTTTAAGTATGCAGAGTTTTCAGAAGGACCAGATTTTTCAGCCTGTATATTTAAAGAAGAGGCTAACTTCAAATATGCTGAATTTGATGATGCACCTGCCTATGCAGATGTTGTATTTGAGGAAGAAGCCAACTTCAAGTACGCAGATTTTCCGGAAGGTGTCAATTTTGAAAGTGCGGTATTTAATGACCTGGCCAATTTCAAGTACACCAAATTTTCTGAGCCACTGAACATAAAAAATGTCAGTTTTAATGGTGAAGAAGATTTTAAATATACCAAAGTAGGCGGCAGAGATTTTACTACTTTTCTGCTGAATAAGCGGTGAGGAATAATTTCTCATACTAGCAATATTTTCCCTCTTGCTTTGTCAGAAAGATTTTTCAGACGAACTTATCTGCCGTTAACATAAAGCAGGACCGGGTGGAAAATATCACATTCAGAGAAGCCGTTTCAGAAGACACGGAGGTAATTCTATCAATGATGCAGCGTTTTTATGCCATTGATCAGTACGATTTTAAGGAGGCAAAGGCCCGCCGTGAACTCTCCGAGTTTTTAATAAATCCGCAACTGGGAAAAATCTGGCTGATTGAACTCCAGGAAGTCTGCATTGGCTACATGGCTCTAACTCACTGGTTCAGTTTTGAATTCGGGGGTCAGTGTGCTTTCCTTGACGAATTTTTCATTGAGGAGGCATTCCGACATAAAGGGCTCGGCAAAAGAGCCATAGACCATTTGGTAAATTCAGCCCAGGAAGCGGGCATTAAGACTATCCACATGGAAGTAGAAAAGCATAATGCCCAGGGGCTTTCTCTCTATTCTGGAAAGGGCTTTGTGGTCAGGGACCGTTATCTGATGAGCAGAAAAATAAGCCTGGATTAAAGCTTCAGGTCAAACAATGAGTTTACGCCAATTTGCTTATCCGTGGTAAAGCCTTCGCCGTAGGCCGCCCCGATAGCATGTCCAAGTTCCTGCGAGCGGGCTACAATAAAATTCATAAAGATCGGGCTGGTCAGAAAAGTACCCGGCTCGTCACCTTCAGAAGCGTCAAACTGGGATTTAAAACATTTTATCGCTTCCATTTTTGTTTCCCAGTATTCACTGACATCCACTACCAGTTCGGGCTGAATAAAATTACTCTGAATCATGTACCAGATCCTTTTAGGCCGCCAGGAATCCTGCTGTTTTCCTTCGTGCATCGTTTCAATCATGCGCAGGCCCGATAGAAAACAGGCGTCACGGCTTAGTTCAGCTCCTTTGCCATGATCAGGGTGGCGGTCGGTCACAGCATTGGCAATGACGATTTCAGGACGGTACTTCCTGATCATCCGGATCACAGATAACTGATGCTCCCGGTCGTTGGCAAAAAAACCATCCCGGAAACCCAGATTTTCTCTTACGCTGATACCCAGCACTTTACTGGATGCCTCCGCCTCTTTAGCCCTTATTTCAACTGTACCCCTGGTTCCAAGTTCGCCCCTGGTGTAGTCTACCACACCTACTTTTTTGCCCATGGCAACATGCAAAGCGATCGTTCCACCACAACTTAGTTCAGCGTCATCAGGGTGAGCAGCCAATACAAGTATGTCTAATTTCATTGATAAATTAATTTTTGGCCTCAAAGATGGGCTAATTTCATGAATAAGAAAAAACCGCCCGAAGACGGTTTTGATTTGAATAACCAAATACTGGCATAAGAAATTCTTATCGGACCTTTTTTGATGTCAATACATCAATATTTCAGCTTTCCCCAGTTAGAATCCGGCTGCGGCATCGTCACCACGGGGGTCTGCCCCACCTTCCAGACGACCGTCAGTCAGTACCAATATGGCATCTACCCGGCCAATACTTCCTCTCTCCACAATGGTATGCCCCATCTCTTCCAGGCGAATTTTGGTAAGGCTATCCAGTGCATAAGGTTCAGCAAAAATGGAATCAGGCTTCCACTGGTGATGGAATCTGCCCGCTTCTACAGCAGCCTGCATGCCCATACCATGCTCCAGTACGTTCAGGACAGTCTGGTACACAGAGGTAATGATGGTTGAACCACCTGGTGTACCCACCACCATGAATAATTTGCCATCTTTTTCCACGATAGTTGGCGTCATGGAGCTCAGCATTCTTTTTTCCGGCTGAATCGCATTAGCCTCCCCTCCTACCAGTCCGAACATATTGGGGTAACCAGGCTTGATACTGAAGTCATCCATTTCATTATTCAGAAAGAAGCCTGCTCCGGCTACTACCACTTTATTACCGTAGCCACCATTCAGGGTAGTGGTGACGGAAACAGCATTCCCCTGGGGATCAACTACCGAAAAATGAGTCGTTTCTGATGATTCTGGCGGAGCCGGTTGCCCTTCTGATACATCGGAGGTAAGGGTAGCTTTATTGGGGTTGAACGTACCCATTCTTTCTACATTATAGCTTTTCTGCAGCATCTCCTGCAGAGGAACCGGATAAAAATCCATATCACCCAGGTGCTGGGCCCGGTCAGCATATACACGCCTTTCGGCCTCCACCATCAGGTGTACGGTAGGCGCAGTATTATGTCCCATATTGTCAATAGGAAACTCCTCTACGCTTTGCAGCAACTGCACCAGGGCTATGCCACCGCTAGAGGGAGGAGGCATGGAGATGATCTTATAGTTGTCATAAGCGGACTCTACCGGTTTGCGGAATCTGGATTCATATTTTTCCAGGTCTTCCAGGCTGATGATACCCTTCCCTCTTTCCATTTCAGCGACAATGAGTTCAGCAGTTTTTCCGGCATAAAAGCCAGATCTCCCCTGATCACGAATTCTCTCCAGCGTAGCAGCCAGTTCTTTCATGTAAATGACGTCACCAGCTTTCCAGCCACCCTCTTTCACCAGGAACTCAGGGGTTACCGTATTGGCATCCAGGTGATTTTCCTGGAAACGGTTGAGCCCGCTGGCTTCTTTTTCCGTCAGTTCAAATCCATCGGCCGCCAGATCAATGGCTGGCTGAAGTAGCTCAGACCAGGGAAGGGAGCCATACTTTTCGTGGGCTTTGACCATTCCGTCCACCGAACCGGGTACACCAGCCGCCAGGTGGCCTTTGGTACTCAGGCCTTCAATTACATTCCGGTCTTCGTCCAGGTACATGTCACGCCCTCCGGCTAAAGGAGCTTTTTCGCGGAAATCAAGGGCATCGGTAGTGCCGTCAGACTGACGGATGACCATAAAACCTCCACCGCCGATATTTCCCGCCGCAGGATACACCACGGCCAGGGCAAATTGGGTGGCAATGGCCGCATCAACGGCATTACCACCTTTTTTCATGATATCAGCGCCTATCTGAGAGGCTAAAGGGTGGGCACTCACTACCATCGCACTATCAGTCACCATTCCCAGTTGGGATGGCTTTTCTTCAACAATTTCTGGCGAGCAGGCTGCCAGGAGTAAACAGATCACCAAAAAAGAAGCAGAAAGGTATTTGTGTAGCATAACTAATTTTTTAAAAGCAGTAAATATGTGGCTTAAAATGATATTTTCAAACTTTACGTTAGTAAAAACAAACAATAACCAAGCTTTAGAGAGATATTTAATACAAAATTTTATAATTATTTAAATAGCAAAATTTTATTCTACATTATTGGTTTCCCTGAAAACTAAATCACCTGGCGATATAGCTATTTGCTGTAGGCTGCGCCTTGAGCCATGATCAGCGGCTACCATTGCCGATTAGGCAGCAGCCCGTCGGCAACATGTGCGCGCCAGCGCAGGGACAAGCCAAAGTGGATTACAGTGCTTAGTTGCAGTACTTAGTGAAATTCTGACTGTATCAGAAGATACACTTAGGTCTTTAGCTAGCATAAGCGGAAGGGAGGAAATTAATAGCTGATTAGCCGTATTTTTGCCTGTTTGGCGGACAGAAATGGGTGTATGATTAGGAAAAAATTTGACATTTGTTTAGCTTAAACGAAGATTATTCGTCAAATGAAGCGCTTTTGTTCTTAAGCTTCTGCAATCAACCTAAACCTATCAAAAATGAGCGTGACCTCAGAGGAGTACATCAAGTCTCGGCTGGAAGACCAGATTACATGGTATTCAAAAAAAAGCGCCAGCAACCAGCGTATGTACAAGCGACTGCAACTCATTACCATCATCGCTTCTTCTTCTATACCTTTTCTCACGGCTTATGCCTCAGAATTTTATAGTATTGAAATCGTAGTCGGACTCATAGGCGTTTCTATTGCCGCCATCACTTCGGTGAACGGCCTGTACAAATACCAGGAAAACTGGATAGCCTACCGCAGTACCAGCGAATCGCTGAAGCATCAAAAATACCTTTACCTTACCGGTACCGAGCCGTATCATGATGAACAGGCGTTCAATATGCTGGTACAGAATGTAGAAATGCTGATTTCCAGGGAAAACTCCACCTGGTCCAAGCAAATGGATAAGCCCCAGCAGAAAAATACCGTTGTGGCTCCGGCACCGGTCGTTCATTAAGCCGGTCAGACAAAAGGCTTTAGAAAAAATATTTGATCTACACTTCCTCCGCAGCCATGAATTTTGAAAAACACGCATTTATCAGTTATGCCCATATTGATAACCAGCCGATCAGTGATGAAGATGAGGGCTGGATATCAAATTTCCATACTTTACTACAGTCAATGGTCAGTATGAAACTGGGAGAAAAAGTACATATCTGGAGAGACAACAAACTCCGGGGTTCAGATATTTTCAGTGACGAAATCGTCCAGCAATTTCCTAAAACAGCCATTTTCATTTCTGTGGTTACCCCCCGCTACATCAACTCGGAATGGTGTACCAAAGAAATGAAGGAATTTTACAAGGCAGCCTCCGAAAACCTGGGCATCAGGATTGAGAATAAGTCAAGAATTCTCAAGGTTGTCAAAACACCAGTAAACAGGGATAAACTTCCGCTGGAAGTAAGTGAATCATTGGGCTACGATTTCTTTAAGCTTGATGAAAACGGACGCCCTAAAGAGTTCAACAAAATATTTGGTGAAGAATATGCGCGTGCCTACCTGAGCCGCCTGGATGACCTGGCCTACGATATACAGGAGATCATTAACCTGATCAACCAGGGACTGCAGGAAAAACTTCCCATCGCTGAAGTCAAAATTGAAGATGTTCCTGATCGTAAAGTGAAAAATATCTTCGTGGCCCACACCAGCTATGACTTAAGTGATGCCCGCGATCAGCTGATACGGGAACTGAAAAGCCACGGATATGGCATCCTGCCGGAAGATAGCCTGCCGATCCTGGCAGAGGAACTGAAACAGGAAGTAGGCGAATCGCTGGAAAATGCCGACCTATCCATACACCTGGTGGGAAAATCATACGGCGGGGTACCCGATGGACCGGAGGACAAGTCAGCTACCATACTACAAAATGAAGTGGCAGCTGAACATAGTGCTGCCAGGGGGCTGCCCCGGCTTATCTGGCTCTCGCAGGCAGATAAAATTCAGGATGAACGTCAGCTGGTGTTTATCAAGTCGCTCAACGAAAACAGTGAAGTACAGCAGGGAGCCGACATCATTGAGGGAAGCCTGGAGGAATTCAAAACTGCCGTTTTTGATAAAATACGCCACATGGAGCGCCCTCAAAAAGTGACGCCAAACGGAATGGAACAGGAGAAAAAAGTCTTCCTCATCTGCGATGAGCGAGACCGCAAAGCCAGTATCCCCCTGAGGAAATACCTCAAATCCCAGAATTTTGAGGTGACGATCCCCCTTTTTGAAGGTGACCCGGCAGATATTAGGACAGACACTGAGGAACACCTGCGTACTGCCGAGGCCATTATCCTGTTTTACGGAGAAGGAGATGCCTTCTGGAAACGGAGTAAGCAGAATGAAATCAAAAAACTAAGCCAGTATGGGCGTGAAAAACCACTGCTGGCCAGTTTTATCTACCTGGCGCACCCCGATTCTGCCGACAAAATGGATATGATCGAAATGGAAGAGGAAGACATGATCAACGGAATGGGAGATTTCTCGGCTGAGATCATGCAGGAATTCATGAAACAACTGGAAAAAGTAACTGCCTGATGATAACCAAATCTACTGTCAATACCAATCCCTTTCCCGGTCTGCGCCCCTTTGAGGAAGATGAAAACTATCTTTTCTTCGGAAGAGAGACCCAGGTAGATCAGATGCTGGGCAAATTACAACGAAACCGCTTTCTGGCCGTTATCGGCACCTCGGGTAGTGGTAAGTCATCGCTGGTTAACTGCGGGCTTTTTCCTGCCCTGCACGGAGGCTACCTGCCAAGTGCGGGTAGTAGCTGGCGTATCGCCAAGTTTCGGCCCGGTAATGACCCTATTCGTGAAATGGCCCTTGCCATAACCGAAAAAGGCACCCTGTTCATAGAGGAAAAAATAGGTAAACTGCCCCTGTCTTCTATAGTTCATATCAACTTGCTTCGGAGCAAACTTGGCCTGGTTGAGACCTATAAACAAGCCCGCCTTAAGCCGCACGAAAACCTGCTGGTGGTGGTGGACCAGTTTGAAGAACTATTCCGCTACCAGAATCTGCGAGGAAGTGAAAATGAAGACGCTGCCGTCTCATTTGTAAACCTGCTACTGGAAGCCGTTAAGCAAAGCGAATTACCCATCTACGTTGTCATCACGATGCGCTCAGATTTTCTGGGTGACTGCTCACGCTTTCGGGGATTACCTGAAACCATCAATGAAGGTCAGTACCTGGTGCCCCGCATGAAGCGAAACGAAAGAAAAAGTGCTATCGCAGGACCGGTAGAAGTAGCCGGTGCCAGCATCACCGAACGCCTGCTGATGCGACTGGTCAATGATGTGGGCGATAATCCGGACCAGCTTTCTATCCTGCAGCATGCCCTCAACCGTACCTGGGCAGCATGGGAAAATGAAGAAAAACCAGCTACTCCACTGGACCTTCCTCATTACCAGAAGATCGGTACCATGTCCAAAGCCCTGGACCAGCATGCGGAAAAAGCTTTTCACGAACTACCTGATGAGCGACATAAGCTGGTATGCCAGAAGATTTTCAAAGCCCTGACCGATGTGGGTACTGACAGCCGGGGCGTGCGACGGCCTACACAAATGCAAAAGCTCTGCATGATTGCTGAGGCAACCCATGAAGAGGTGCAGGCGGTAATTAACGTGTTCCGTAAGCCCAGCCGCTCTTTCCTGATGCCTCCGGCAGATACGGATTTAGAAGAAAATACCATCGTGGATATTTCACATGAGAGCTTCATGCGCATCTGGAAGCGGCTTATCCGCTGGACAAAGGAAGAGCAGGAGTCGGTGCGTACGTATCTGAGGCTATCTGATGCGGCTATGTTATATGGAGAAGGCAAAACTGCATTGATGACCGATCCTTACCTGCAGTTTGCCCTCAACTGGAAGGAAGATGAAAAAGTAAACCAGGCCTGGGCAGAACGCTACGATGATAATTTTACGGCGGTCATGGATTACATCCGCAAAAGCCGCCGTGATAAACAGCTCAAAGAAGCCGAAACGAAAGCCACGGCTGAAGCTGAGCAAAAAAGGAAAGATGAAGAGCAGAGAAAGAAGGTTCAGAGAGCGCGTAAATTCAATATGATCTTTGGTGCTTTTGGAGCTGTGTGCCTGGTACTGCTCGTCATAGCAACTATTCTTTATTTCAATGCTGATGCAGCCAAACAGAAAGCTACTTTAGCCCAGATAGAATCAGACTCGCTGAAAGCTGAAATCCTTCACCGAATGGGTTTTACCGAAGAACAGGTCGGTTTGGATGATCTTGATGAAGTATTCAAGCTCAAAGACATTCAGGAAAATATCAAAATGGTTGAAAATGGCTCTTTAAGTGGTAGTGACACTGAGTTGCTGGCAAAATACAACATACTGCTGAGTGATGAATTTAATAGGTTTCTGATAGACAGTACCCGTGACAGGTTAACACAAAGGGCCGGGATACTTTCCAATTGGAACGAGCTTCAGGCCATTGATCAAAATCCTGATATCATTTTGGCTGAAAAATTAGCACAATGGGGCAGATATACTTCCTTTAAAAGGAATACGCCCGAGCATTCAAATGGCCTGGAGAAGCTGGCGGCTTATCAGGATGCCAGGGAAAACCAGGCCTTTCTGGCTAATGACTCATTAATTTTTATCCTGGAAAATGCCTACACTTCTACTAACAGAGACAGCTTACCTACCGCCCTGGCCAAGAAAGAATTTACGCTGGGTAATGGTAAGTCTATCCATGTATGGCTGAATGGAGAAAACAAAAATGCCCGCCTGGAATTTTACGCCGGGGATCAGCGTATCGGCAGCAGGAGTATTGCTGATGGGGGATTTCCTACATGGACGCAGCAATATTTTAACCCTGAATATGCCGGCAGGAGCGGACAGGTAAAGGTGTTTAACCGAAAAGGAGACTTGATCGGCCAGCAAACATTTGCTTTACTTAAATAAACTTCGCAGCAATGGTGATCAGTGTCTCTACGCCGCCGCGTATATTTTTAATAGCCGCAGCTTTGGCTTCGTTGGAGCGGGAAGCATCCTGAAGTTCCTGTAGCAGTTGACTGAGGTCATTTTTGCTAATGCCCTGATTGAGCAAATCCTGGATTTCAGCATCATTCAGCCTGGTCAGGCTGGACATTTTGCTGGCAAAGGCGGTATCAGAATCATTAGCGGCATTGGCGATGATAGAGGCGATATTACTCATATTAGTAATTTTTTGGTCCTATTCGGGTTTAGTTCTCTGGAAGAAAAGCTTCATTGATTTTCATGAATTGGCTGCTTCCTTCTCCGGCCTTTAGTACCAGCTGATTAAGTTGCTGTTCAAAATGACGCAGGTCAAAACGCTGGTTCATGATCTGGTTGGTCAGAGCGTAAATTTCTTTTCGCTCTTTTTCCACAGAAGCAGCAGATTTGAGGAAACGCTGCATCTCATTCCCGGCGGTCATGACCAGTTGGTATTCCATATCCAGGGCCTGAAGGGTAGAGTCACGGGCGGCTTCCAGCTGGCGGATCATTCCTGACTCTCGCTCATTGATCTGCATGCTGAGCTGATACACTACCGTTTCCAGGCTATCCTCCACATGGTATCCGGCGGCTTTCAGGGCGGATAGTGAACGTGCAATAAAATCCGGGGAGTACTCGTATTTGATAAACTGCCTTACCAGCTCCTTTTTACTTTCAAACAATTGCTGGGTAAATGCGACATTAAGACGGTGCAGGCGTTCTATTTCACGGTTGATCTCCTGGTTAAGCTCTACAGAGGCAGCAGGAATACGGGCACAGGAAGCCATGATAACAATGCTAAATAAGATCAGTAATGGACGCATGATGTTTCAGGTAGTTGTGTGCATTAACTTAATGAAAATTCTGAAACTTTATCCCGCTGTAGCCACAAATTTGTATG
>CAZFFW010000091.1:0-20299 GCA_964518125.1 uncultured Porifericola sp. | reverse complement strand
AGCAAATCACCTTTGCGCGATAAGCCTGACCCGGAGATCATGGGAAACACTTCGGTCGGGTCGGTACAGTGGACGATCATCATGGTGACGCCGGGCTGCATCTGCTCAAAGGTTTCAATGAACTTCTTCACTTTGGCTTCGCGGATGTTTTCCTCGTTCTTCTCCATTCCTTCCGGCACGCCCCAGTCGCCGCTGATCGTATGGAGGTCGTCCAGCACCGGCAGGCCAGCCTTCCATACCATCTCCCCTACTGCTTTGGCCTTACTGACCGCCTCGGGCAGCGGCACTTCCATGCCTTCACGGTACTTGCCGGCTCTTTTGAGCTGCTCAATGCCTTTTTCACGATAACCCTGCTTTAGCAAGGTATTGTGTCCGCCGGGCAGCATCACCGGGATATCATAGTCCATACCTACTTTGATGTATCTTTGAAGAAAGTCTTCCGTGGCGAAGAGCGTCCCCATGTGCGAATCAAGGTGGGTAGGCTGGTAGCCCATCCGTAGTGCCCGCTCCACCTGTTGCCGTATCTCCTGCTCTACCTCGTCAGGGCTGGCATGGGTGGCTACCTGTTCTACCGAGTGCCACATGGCCCCTTCTTCGTCCACCAGGCCGGGTACATTTGGTACGCCGCTCAGCGGGCCCCAGCGATAGTGCTTCCATTCCGAAGTAAGGGTCAGGTGAAGGCCGGCGTCAGTTTCAGGATTATCTTTGACGTATTTGACAAAACTGGCCGCCCAGGGGCAGGGCATCATGATGCTTACTGAGTTAGCGATACCTTCTTCCATTGCCTGAATCGCGCCCTGGTTAGAATCATAAGACATCCCGGCATCATCCACGTGCATGATCAGCAGGCGGTCGTCCGGACCCCAGCCCAGGCGTTCGGCATAGGTTTGAGCGTGTAACATAGCTATTGAGAATGGTCTCACGACCAAAAACAAAATAATCAGTCCGGATTTTATCGGATGTAATCTCTTCATAGGTCGGTAGTGTTAAGGTTAATGCCTAAACGCTGGCAGGCTCGGTATTCGGGTTGAGCAGCAGTTGAATCAATTGGTCTAATTGCGAAAAATCCTCAATAATGATATGTGCACCGGCACGGATCAGCCTTTCCCGCTTATGCTGATTCAGCCCGTATCGGCGGAGTTCGTCAGAGGCTACACCTACGCACAAAGCCCCGTCTTTTCTACCCTCCCGGATTTCAGAGGGGCCATCGCCGATGACGATGATCTCTTCGCCCGAGGCCTGAAAGTTTTCCAGCAGATAGTTCATCACCTTACGTTTGGCACTTCCCTCGCCGGGAATGGCACCGTGTATCCCCCCGTCAAACTGCGCGGCATAACCCAGCGCTTCGGCTTCTTTGATCACATACTCTTCATCCGTACCGCTGGCCAGATACAGGCTTTTTCCTTTTTCCTTAAGCCTGCTGATAAAATTGACCACTCCCTTGATCGTCAGATCGTCAAGCTGAAGCTCACCTTTGCGGAAACGGGCAATGCGCTTTTCCACATGCTGGTTCAGATGCTCCAGGTACATGGCTTTGTAGGCTTCGGGAGTAAGCACATTTTCTTTAGGAATGAAGCCTTCCCGGTTGACAATTTCCACCAGCCCTTCCATCTGCACAATGGTCGGCGCACCGGTAGTCTGGCTGATCAACTGGTTTACCTTATTCGACAATTGTTGGTGTTGTTCACCGCTTAGTTGATTAAAGTGCTCTCCGGTGATGCAGTGCAGCATCATATCATGCATCAGCTGCTCCCAGCCTTCCCTAAGCACTGAGATAGTGCCATCGTGGTCCATCATGACGAAACGAGGCTGTTTCATGCTATTGAATTCTTCCACAATTTCTATCCTGGACCTGTTGAAAAAGCGGGCTTTGAGCGGATGCGCTGCCAGGAAATTATTGTAAACATAGGTACAACCCTCGTCCAGGCGTCTGATTTCATCCGGGCTGGCACTTCCGGTCTGATGCAGCTTACGAACAGTGACCGCTGAAGCCAGGTTGGCCAGCTTCAGGCTCTTAAGAACCTCTACACCAGCCGCCAGACCAGCGCTGAAGGTACTGATGGCGGTATCACCTGCCCCGACAGGATCTGTTTCTCCATCATGCCAAATGCCCGGTATGGAGTAAAGCTGCTCCGTGTCATAATACATCATACCATTTTCTCCCCTGGTGAGCAATACCGGCGCCTCCAGCTTACGGCTGAGTTTTTTTGCCAGATCCCGGCAGCTTTGGTCGTTGCGGGCATCGGCTGCGCTTTCTTCCAGCAAACGGGCAGCTTCTCTTACATTGGCCTTGATGGTAATACCCCTCAGTACATCGCCAATATTCCGCATATCGGCGATAAAGTGACAGTTGGTATAGGTTTTGGCCAGTGCATTGAGTTTCAGCACCTGTCTTTTATCCAGCAGGGGACGCACAAATTGCTGGTTGATGATAAGCAGGTCAATATCGGGCAGTTGCTCTTCCAGCTTTCGGAGTACTTCTTCCTGCATTTCCGGTTCTGCCTGGTTATAAGAGCCAAAGTCAATGCGGTGGTCTTCTTCTCTGCCGAGCATCGGCTTCACGTAAGCGCAGCTTCGCCAGTTGTAGGGCTGAACCAGCATGGCAGAGGTATCAGCCCCGGTCTTACCCAGCAGGTGCAGGAGTTCTCTCCCCCACAAATCTTCGGACATCAGGCCGAACACTTTGATCTGCTGTACGCCCAGGGCAGCGAGATTTTTGACGACATTACCGGCAGCACCCGGATAGGTACGGCATTCTCCGGCACGATGCACCTGTTTACCGGTTTCCAGGGAAAATTCACCAGTTTCTTTTTCCAGGGGATAATAAACGTCTACGGCAAAGTCACCAATTACCCCTACTCTGAGCTGGCTGATGGATTGAAAAATATGTTTGAAATCGTCTTGCATGTTGATTGAGTGTTTTGGATGCCAGGTGTTATGGTGTTATGGTGTTATGGTGTTATGGTAAAAAAACTATCAAAACGTAGAGATGGCGTAAATGGAAAACAGATAGCTTTAAATTTTCAACCTTAAACTTTGAATAATAAACTTCCTACACCTCTTTCATCTGTTGTATTGTCTTGGTTGTGGAATAGCCGTCTACAAAATCAATCAGGATCACCTCTTTGGAGAATTCTCTGCCGACAACATCTTCCAGTTTATAGTCACCGCCCTTGACCAGAATATCCGGCTTCACCTGCGACAGTAATTCATGCGGCGTGTCTTCACCGAATTTGACTACGTAATCCACACATTCAAGGCTTTCCAGCAGGTAGGCCCGGTCATCCTCATGGTTGATAGGGCGGCTTTCGCCCTTGAGCCGCTTAACGGAGGCATCGGAATTGAGGCCGATGATCAGCAGGTCGCCTAGCGAGCGGGCAGCCCGCAGGTAAGTGGCATGTCCACGATGGAGTATGTCAAAGCAGCCATTGGTGAAGACGATCCTTCGCCCCGCTTTCCGGTCTTCTTCCAGTTTTTCTAACAGGTCGCTCAGTTCGTATATTTTGGTTTCTGTGCTCATTTTACAAATCAGTTTCAAAGTTTTCAAGAAAATCCTGCATTCCGGCTTTTTCGGTTTCACTCAGGGAGGCCAGTGGTAGTGCAACTGTTTCCTGGCAGATACCTTTTTGGGCCAGCCCATACTTGATTCCCTGTATGACCGTTTTTCCACCCTGGTACAGGTGCCGGCTGATCAGCATGACTTTTTTGTGAAGCGCTTTTATTCGGTCAATATTTCCCGCTCTGGCCGCTTCATAGAGGCTGACATACAATTTGGGAAAGAGATTCGCCCCTCCGTTGACGCCACCGTCACCGCCCAGCAGCACCGATTCAGCCAGCAGTTCTTCAGGCCCCAGCAGGTAGGATTTTTCGGTCTGCCCCTCAAAGAGCAGTTTCATCTGGTGAAAAGCAATCATGCTGCAGGTGCTATCCTTATAGCCAGCGATTCGGGGATGGTCCAGCAACCTCAGGATGGATTCCTGGGAAAAAACATGCGGACTGTGGCTGGGAATATTGTAGAGGAATAGGGGAATATCTACTGATTCCAGCAACTGATAGACAAAACCCATCAGGCTTTCCTGGCTGGCAGGAAAGTAAAAGGGAGAGGCCACTACCAGGGCATCGGCGCCCGCCTGTTGTGCTGATTTAGCAAAATGCTGCGCTTCTTCCAGGCTACTATCGGTGACGCCTACCAGCACCGGTACCTGACCGGCTACTTCCCCGATTACCTGTTCCATCAGCTGATGCCGCAGACGGTAACCCAGGCTTGGGGCTTCGCCGGTAGTTCCCAGCACAAACAAGCCATGCACTCCCCCGTCCAGCACATGCCGCAGCAGCCTGCCAGTTCCCTCAGTGTCCAGCGTATGCTGGCCCAGCAGAGGCGTAGCCAGGGGCGGAATGATACCGCTGAATTTTTTATTTACTCCTTCCATATATCAGCTTGCTTTGAGGTTTTTCTTTTTGGGCATGGTCCAGACGGTGAGGCCGTCCAGGTTTTGACGGTTTTTGATGAAAAAGCTCAGCCCGTAGGCCAGCACTATGAATAGCAGGTTGACGATCACACCAACCCAGTATGCCTGTACGTCCAGACTGAGTGCATCGGGTAGCCAGCCGGCCAGCCCAAAGCCCAGGTAGAGGTTGACCACCACCGCTACCCCCAATGCCAGCAGGGCAGCCCGGTAACCCACCCGGGTAGTAAAAAAGCCGATGAGGAAAAGCCCTACCAGGCAGCCGCCAAAGACTGAAGATACGATCCAGCTGATGTCGTTGATACTTTCTTTCTCAATCACGCTAAAGAATACTGCTCCGCCGATCATCAACAGGGAAACAAATATCGCAATACGTTTGGCTGAGCTGAGATACTGCCGGTCATCTCTGCCTTTCATCCAATAGGGTTTCAGAATATCCACCACCGTCACCGTAGCGATGGCATTGATGCCGGAATCCAGGGTAGACATGCCAGCCGCCAGCACTGCTGCAATGATGAGCCCGGCAACCCCCGCTGGTAACTGGCTCAGTATGAAATAAGGAAATACCTGATCAGCTTCCAGCTCAGCGATTGCCGTGTCAGGGAAAACCGTGTAAAACACAAAAAGCGTGGTGCCGATAAAAAAGAACAATGACCAGGTAGGCAAGGCCACAACCGAATAGATCAGGGTAGCTTTTTTCGCTTCACGGGTACTTTTGGAGGCTACATAACGCTGCACCACGTTCTGATCGCTGGTATACATCCCCAGGAAATGGAATATCCCCAGCAGGGCTACTGTCCAGAATGTTCGTTCGTTGAGGTTCCACTCAAAGCTACCCACCCCAAATTTATCCTTGGTTTCAGCTACCTCCAACACCTGCTCAAAACCTCCGGGAAGCTTGTCCAGCATCATCCATAGGCATACTGCCCCTCCCAGCCAGAGTACGATGGCCTGCACCACATCCGTCCAGATGACCGCGTCTATTCCGCCGATAACGGTGTAAAATGCGATAAAGACACCCACGAAGAAAATAGTGGTGGTGATGGGAATACCCGTAAACAGGTTGATCGGGATGGCTACCAGAAAAAGTATCTGCCCGATCCGGATGACCTGCAACACCAGGAAGCTGATGGTTCCGTACAGCCGGGTTACCGGTCCAAAGCGCTCGCCCAGGTACTCAAAAGCGGAAGTGAGCATGCCGCGTCGGAAGAAGGGAATAAAGACCAGGATGGCCAAGACCGCCGCCAGTGGAAGCATCAGGTTGGAAATCAGCTGACGCCAGTCCAGGGTGAAAGCTGCTGCCGGAAACGCCAGAAAGGTAATAGAACTGATGGAAGTGCTGAGCATGGACAGGCCGATCACCCAGCCTTTGAAAGAACGGTTGCCGACAAAATACTCTTCGGTGCTGTTATTTTTTTTAGAAAAATATAGCCCCAGGCCCAGCATCAGGAGCAGATACACTACCAGTGCCACAATATCCAGTGTACGAAATCCTACTCCCCCCATACAAAACGAATTTGTGCACCCGGTATGCCGTTATGCGAGTTGACAAGTATGATGCTCAGAAATAGGATCGCAAAGACGATCGTCATGCTCAGGCGCATCCAGAGGTGCCGGTAGGAATAGGTTTTGGGAAAGTAACTCTCCTGTCCCAGGGTATAATTCACCCCCAGCAGGATGATCAGCAAATTCAACCAGTACAGATATTCTTTGGTATCCCAGACATTGACCCAGATGACGGTGATCAGGTTGCTCAGAAAAATATACCATCCTGCGAATATCACCAGTAGCAAAGCCAACTGCCCGGATGACCACTCCTGAGCTCCACTGATTTTTTTGCGAAAAACCAGGCTGATACCGCCCCCCACCAGTAATAAGCTAGCCCAGCTCAGGGTTTTCTCCAGCCGGATAAAAGCCTCAATATCTGTTAAGCCGGAAAAGTCTGCGGTGCTGACCAGACGGTCCACATTGAAGGCATGGATCAGGTTGGCAAGGGGGATGAACAGTACCAGCAGCACCCAGCCTAAAATATTGGATGCCGCGTCAGGCTGGCGTTCCTCAGGCCATTTTTCAGAAAAAACACCATAAGCCATTCCCAGACCGCCAAAAAAGCCCAGCGAATATTCCATGACATTCCACCAGTTAAAATCTATACTGGTATTGTTGCCCATCACCTGCAAGAAATTGCCGAAGGCAAAGCCAAAACCGGCACCCAGTCCGGCAAAGAGCCCGATTTTCAGGCTGCGATGAAAGCCATTACGGTTAGTGTACCAGCCCAGCGCAAGAGCTGCACCCAGGCAGGCGGCCCATAGTTCAGAGCGAGGAGGTGTCATCAGCCACTCCAGCTGATAGATCAGCAGGCCCCAGACCAGGTAGGCTCCCGCTACCATCTGAGCCACCAAAGTAGCCCAGTCAGGTTTTTTATGATCGGAGGACTCCAGGCTCAGGCCGGTGAGGCCTCCCCCCAGAAAACCATACAAACCGCCGATCAGGAAAAGGCATAGCAGACCGTAGCTTACATTCAGAAAATCCAGCCCTTTGCCATAGCCTACGATCTGTCCATAACTCATCATACCTCCGGCACCCCAGCCTATGGCTCCTATGGCTACAATCGCCGGAATTCGGCGGTACCAGTTTTGTTTTCCTGACAGTACAATGAGCGTAAGTACACCCACTGCTCCCGCCCAGGCTGCTCCCTGTTCGTGCCCGAACTGCCCACGCACCGCCCAGGCCGTAGCCAGCGCCATTCCCACCAGTATAAGCTTGAGGTAGAAAACCTGGTATTGTTTCATAGATCGTCACGGGATTTGAAAGCCAGATCACTGGCCGGAATCTGATCGCGGGTACCCATCCAGAAAGCGATTTTCTGCCGCTGCCAGGTATACGTGACGGCAATGGTATCACCAAAAGTGATGATGGAAGGATAGGAGAATTCATCATCTTCCACTCCTGTTTCAATATCCAGCACAGCAGGCCAGCTTCGGCCGTTGTCTTCTGACAAGGCGATGGTCAGCGGTGCTCTTGCACCCCAGTTTTCGTCATCCCGGTTGTAGGCCAGGGCCAGAGTGCCATCCTCAAACTGGGCCACATCTATCCCGGTATTAGGATTGGGCAGGGCAGTGTTGTAGACGGGTGTCCAGCTTTTGCCATAGTCATCAGAGTCACTGCGGCAGATTTGCCCTCCGGAACTGCGGATCAGCATGTGTACATTTCCCGGCTCAGATTCCCAGAGCGCCGGCTGGATGATACCCTCTTCCGGCACCTCATTTCTGTTTAGGTCCAGGTAGTCACCAGCAGTCCATTTTTGCCCCTGGTCAGTACTGCGGTCCACAAAGGTATTCCATACCCGATTGTCTTCATGCGAGGCCGGCGCCAGCCAGTCGCCATTGGAAAGTACTATAGGTTTGTTTCGCACCGGCCCTCTGCCTCCGGTATCACCAGGAACCAGTTCATGGGCTTCGGTCCAGCTTTCGCCTCCGTCGGCAGAAGTCATCAGCCAGGTTTCCCAGTGGTCAATTTCTTTTCCGACCTTGAAATACAAATGTACCGGCCCCTCTTCCGGCTGGAAAAGTACCGGGTTCCAGTGTGGGTCATCGCGCAGCTTGGCTACTTCCTGCGGGTCAGTCCACTTACCGGGCCGTCCGCGTGAGAGCCATATGCCTACGTCATCATCCTTTTCACGTGTGCCGCCAAACCAGACTACCAGGAAATTGCCATCTTCCAGCCTTAGCAAATTGGAGGCATGGCACTGGGGAAATGGCTTGTCATCACCGAAAATAAAGTCTGATACAGGAAGGGAGGACGCAACATTCGTGGTTTGGTCCACAGCAGCTGTTTGACCACTGGTATCACTTTCCTGCGACTGGCTTGCGCAGGACAACAGAAAACCCACCAACAGCAGGCAGGCCGTAGATTGATAATGCATCATCGGATCGTGTATAAGTTGTTGTAAGTAAGTATAAAGCTAATCAATTTGCCCGAAGCGCTTATATCCTCAGGCAGGTAAAGCAGTTGCCTTCTATCTTTTTTCCGGCGTATCAGGAATCAGGTTGACCAGCAAATTTGGTTTACCGCTTCTCTTTTCCAGGGTAAATGCATCGTACAGTTCACCAGTAGCCGTAAATGCCTGGTACTGCAGCGCATCACCCTCAATGGTAATGATCTGGAACAGCTGCACATTGGCGGCCCGGCGTTCCATCCAGGGATCATCTGACACTTCGTACATCTTGGGGCCGGAAACCGAGACCACATACATGGTACCGGAAGCTTCGGAAACAGCCTGACCCCCTACCGCTACATTTTCCACTTTTCCCCTTCCGTAGGCATGGTCGTGCCCCTGCAACACAATATCCACCTTATGTTTATCCACAATAGGCTTAAAATACTTTCTCAGCTCCGGATTATCACGACGGGGATTCGTAGAGTAAAAAGGATAATGCAAAGTGATGGCGGTCCATTTACGTGGATCGTTGGTCAGTACCGAATCCAGCCAGTGCATCTGGGCATCGCGCAAAGTTTCGGATTCATCAATCTGTTCGGCATCCAGGGAAATCATCTTCAGGTTCGGATAATTAATCTGATAAGCGGTTTCTTCCAGCCCTTCAGGCCCGTTGATAGGGAGGTTGAACTGCGGCCGCCACTGCGGGGAAAGCACCACATCTTTGTATTCATGGTTTCCGGGCGTCATCAGGCTGGGTATGGTGGCATGTATATGGCTACCGGCATAAAACCACTCACCCCACTCAATATCCCGGTTGTGCCGGTTGATCAAATCCCCGGCATGCAGCATAAAATCTATTTCAGGCAATGTTTTGTAAGCTTCCCGGATTACCCGCGACCACATGGATTTCACATTATTCTGTGCATCTCCAAAATAGAGAAAGGAAAGTCTTTCGTCCTCAGAGGGCATCTGCACCTGGAACCATTCACTCCAGTGATCGTCATCGCCTACCCGGTAAACATACTTTTTCCCGGCTTCCAAAGCATTGATGGTAGCCGAATGATAATGTGCTGTGACGGCAGGCTCGTCGGCTGGCGCTACCCGCAGTTTTTCCGTACGGGCAAAGACCTGCCTCTGCTGTTCGGCAAACTGAGGGCCATCGGTAGCCAGGGCCACTTCTACCCTGCCACGGTTAATGGTGGTATCCGTGCGCCAGTTAACTGCCAGAGAAGTCAGGGGGTCTTCGGTGAGGTTGAGAATGATTCGGTCGGGAAAGGCCGAGGGAAAGAGCAGTTTGGTATCCATGCCAAGACGATGGGCAAGTTCGTAGTCATAGTTTGGAGATCCAGGCGGCAGAAAGGGAGAACCCGGCTGGGCGGACAAAGTCAGGAAACAGGATAGCTGAAAACAAAATAAAAGGAAAAGCTTCTGATAGTTCATGCGTTGCTTTGCTTCGGTCGTGTAGTTTTGATTGTTAAGGTATTGAAAATATACGTCAGAATCCAGAGAAATAAGCGAATGCCAAGCATACAAAAGGAGGCTGCTGCGTGAACAAATGTTCTTAATAAAGAAATAAAAGTGGAACAACAAAGTCCCACTTCTATTCATCTATTTACCTAATTATGAGTTCACCGCTATGTCACCAGGGCTTGGCTGTGCCCTGCAGCACCCACATTTTGGACCAGGGGCTGTCGGCACCTACCGCTCCAGAATACTGGGTCACTTCCAGCCTGCCAATTGCGGAATTTGCATTAGACATGTTGTTGTTCAGCTCGTCATTGCCGTAGGGATACCGTAAAGCCACCACTGGCTGATCGGATGCGGGGCCTACCTGCAGGGAGGGAAGTCCGGTTCGGCGATAGTCCATCCAGGCTTCGGTGGCGGCCGTCCAGCTGGCTACCCACTTCTGGGTCATCAGCTGCTCCATGCTGCCATCAAAAGCTACTTCGGGCCGGGCAATAAAGCTGCTGTAATCATCTGCCCTGCCCCAGGTCTCCAGTGACTGCATGATGCCATTGTTGTAATGTTCCTCGGCACTACCTACATTCCAGCCTTTGAGGGCCGCTTCGGCCAGAATGAAGCTCACTTCTGCCGAGGAAATAATCCGGGACTTCAGAATATCTCCGGACGAACCTGCTGTGGCATAAATGGGCGCCAGTTGCGATACATGCTGGTTGCGCGTACCCTGGCCCGGATCAGGATTGCCGTTGTAGGACTCAGGAATGATGAGCCCGGGGGGCAAGCCTACATATTTACCAGTGTCAAAATCAGCCATGTCTGGATTAAAGCGGCGGGTAAAGTCAGTATCCTGCATTTCCATAAACTGCAGGTAAGAGTACGTAACAGCACCGCTGGGATCAGGCTCTCCATTGATGCGCAGCACGTTTTCCACCTCGGTATCCAGAGCAGGGTCGGCCTCCCATTGCACTGCTACCGGGCTGAACCATACTGAGATACGGGGATCCTCGGTGCCGGTCAGCTGGTCAATAAGGGTCTGACAGGCCTGCCAGCGGGTGAAGTCATTTACGTCATTGTACTGGGACGGCCATACGTCATTGGCACCACCGGTATAGTCCAGGGTAGCATCCTGGTCGGCAGTCTGAAAGTACATGCCTGAGCTGTAAATTGCCTCTATTCCGGACTGGGCAAGCTGCGGCTTTTTCTCAGAAATACGCATGTAGTATCGCAGCAGAAGTGAATTGGCAAAGCGTTGCCACTGTTGGGCATCACCGCCAAAATACAGATCAGCCGAGCTATTGACCACACTTTCATCAGCCGAGGCAAACAGCTCGGCAGCTCGGTTCAGATCGGCAATGATACCATCGTAGATCACTTCCTGACTATCAAAAGCAGGGTACTCAAAATTTTCTCCTCCCAGGTCCCCTTTCACTGCATCGGTATAGGGTGCGTCACCCCAGAGGTCGGTAATATTGCCAAAGATGAAGGATTTCATCGTAAGGGCTACACCTTCAAAAAAGGGAAAATTCATTTCCACCGCACGCTTCTCCAGCAGGTCGTTGGTTCTGAGCATGGCGTACCAGCCGCTCCAGTCGGAGGCGCTCCAGTCGTAGTGGTTGTGGGCGCTGTACCAACCGTTTTTCTGGGTATGCTGCACGGCACCGGCCATATTGTTGAAGCCCAGTTGCAGATACTCCTGAGCAGCCGGGGCCAGCACAGCCGGCATCAGCAGGTTAGGATTAGCGTCCGAGGGATCAATCCCATTGGGGTTGATATTCATTTCTGTCAGTTGATCGTCGCAGGCAGTGGCCAGCAGCAAAGCGATCGCCAGCAGGAAAGTTTTTTGGATATTGAATATTTTATTCATGGCTAATGAGTTTGCTTTCTTTAGAAATTGAAGTTTAGCTTAAATCCGAAAGGTATGCTCCAGGGCATTACGTTCTGCCGCTCCATTCCCTGGCGGAACTGGCTGCGGGTATCTCCCTGCGTACCACCATGTGCCTGGAAAGCTCTTTCCGGGTCAATGCCAATGTCGGCGGCAGTCCAGAGCATGATGTTTCGGGTGTAGAGTGCAAATGAGGCATTTCTGATCATACCAATGTCCGGAATCCGGTAAGCCAGCGACAGCTCCCGCAGCTTGATGAAAGACGCATCAAAAGTAATCTGCTCATTATAACTCCAGGCATATGTATTGGTGATCGGGTAAAAATTGGTGCCCGGGCCTCCCAGATGCTCCTGGTACTCGTCATCGCCAAGATCGTCCGGGGTATCAGCCCCGGCAGTCTGGATGACCCCTGGTACGAAAGCACCGTCATTACCATCGCCATCAATGGGGAAGCCGCCGGTCTCAGCCTCATGACCGCCTACACGAGGATAGTTACCAGCCTGCGGAATGATGTATTTATCAGGATCAGACTTGAGCAGGTTCACCAGTTCATCGGCTGAGTATAACCCACCGGGGATCAGGTTATCCAGCTGCCGCTGTGATTTCCAGTCAGACTCGCCATAGCGGTAGGTATGCGACATGAACTCACCGCCCTGCCGCCAGTCAAAGCTGACGTTGAGGGTGAATCGCTTGTAGTTGAGCGAGGACTGCATACCCATGATAAAATCAGGGTTGAAGTTGCCTACCAGGCGCATATTTTCCCGGCCGGACAGGTTGATCCATCCGCCGTTTTCGCTCAGGATCGGCCAGCGGTAGTAGGGAGAATTCTCATCTTTCACGTAGGCATAGCCCCGGCTGTACAAATTTCCGATTTCTTCGCCCACATTGGTAATGGCTCCTCCCCCATTCTCACCCCAGAGGGTAATAAACTCCAGGTTATCGCTCAATTCTTCCACCGTCGTGATGTTATTACTCCAGTTCAGGTCCACATTCCAGGTAAGGCCGTCATTCTGGATCGGCGTAGCGCCCAATGTGAGTTCCCAGCCCCGGCTGCGGATCAGGCCGGCATTGATAAACTTGCTGCCGTAGCCGGAAGACTGCGGCAGGTTGATGGCAAAGATCTGGTTTTCGTTGTCAATGCTGTAGTACGTACCGCTGAAGCGCAGACGATTCTCAAACATATTCAGGTCAATACCACCTTCCATAGAAGTGGACTGCTCAGGCAGCAGGTTGGGGTTCAGTAAGCCGGAAGGTACCGTTACCGTGGTAACTGTATTGTAGTTGCCGGTATTGAGCGAAGGATCCAGGCGATAAGGGTCGGTGTCGTTACCCACCTGGGCCCATCCAGCCCTGACCTTCAGCATACTCACCTGCTCCGGCAAATCAAAAGTGTAGTTGGCCAGCCAGCTGAGTGAAGCGGAGGGATAAAAGTAGGAGCGGTTATCGGAGGGCAGTGTGCTGGACCAGTCATTACGTCCGGTGATATCCAGGTATAACTGGTCTTTGAAGCCAATAGAAGCCAGCGCATAAAGACTGTAGATGGCTTTTTCGCTGATATTGCTGTTGACGTTGATATTGTCGAGCGGAATATTGGCGACGTTGAAAACTCCGGGAATCACCAAACCGTTGTTTCGGTTGTTGCCGGAACCAATGCTGGAACTGAATAAATCCCGCTGCATAATATTTCCACCCATTGAAATATTCACGTCAAACAACCCGATATTTTCCTGGTAGGTAGCCAGGAAGTCGGTATTGGATTCCTGGGTAGCGATATCGGTAAGGAAATACCCGCCCCGGGCAGCCCGGCTGTAGCTGAAAGGTATTTTGGTCTCCCGGTTTTCGTTTACCCGGTCCAGGGAGTAGCGGGCCATCAGGGAGAAATTATCATTAAAATCGTAAGTCAGCGACATATTACCGTAGATCCGGTCCCTGACAAAGGCATTGTTGATACCGTAAGCAATGAAGTAAGGATTGTCATTGGCATCAGTACGGAGTTGCTGAATTCCCTCCTGTCCGGGCACCCAGTAGTTACGCATCTGGTTATAATCCACGTGAGAGGAAGCATATACGGCTTCCAGGGGGTTAGCCCGGCGGTCACCGGTGCTGGGGCGGTCGTTGGAATGGGTGCGGCCGATGTTGACGTTGGAACTGAATTTCAGATTCTCTAATACATTATAATCAATCGCAGTAGACAGATTATTACGATAGAGGTCCGAATTTGGAATCATACCCTCGTGTAGCATATTGGAGTACGACACCCGGAAGCTTCCGTTTTCGTTGCCACCGCTGATAGCCAGGTTATTGTTAGAAGTAATGCCAGTCTGCAGAAAATCCTTCATGGCATTGGGGTAAGACCTCAGCTCGGTAGCAATAGGATTACCATTTTCGTCGCGGGGGCTATTCCACTGAACAGCGGTATTTCCTTCGTCCAGGTTGGGTCCTCCCCAGTAGGCGGAGCCTTCGTTAAATACGCCGTTGCGCTGCCCATTGGCATAGCGGTAGTGGAAATCAAGCAGGCGGGTAGGCCGCTCAAATACGTTGGAAGTAGAAAAGGATACCCCCAGCTGCTTATTGCGGGCACCGGATTTGGTGGTAATAAGGATCACCCCATTACCCGCACGAGTACCGTAGAGCGCAGCGGCGCTGGGTCCCTTCAGTACGTTGATACTTTCAATATCATCGGGGTTGATATCAGAAATGGCGTTACCGTAATCTACCTGGTTACCATCACCGTTCTGGGCGATATTATTCAGGCTGTTGGTCATCGGTACGCCGTCTACGACAAAGAGTGGCTGGTTGTCGGTGGTCAGGGAGGTAGCACCACGAATGATGACACTCAGCGAAGAACCGGGACCACTGGTCTGGTTGATGGTAACGCCGGGTACGCGTCCGGCCAGTGAACTCATCACGTTCTCCTGCGATACCTGCCGCAGGTCTTCGCCTTCGACATTGGCCACATCGTAGCCCAGGGAGCGTTCATCGCGCTCAATACCCAGTGCGGTAACCACCACTTCTGACAGCTGCCGGGTATCAGGGGCAAGGCTGATGTTGATGGTCTGCCGGTCGCCCACTGTCACTTCCTGGGTTTGGAAACCAATAGAACTGAAGACCAGTACCGATGAACTACCGGCTACGTTCAGGTTAAATATTCCCTCAATATCGGTGATGGTACCATTGGTGGTGCCTTTTTCCAGCACATTGACGCCGGGCAGGCCTTCTCCCTTTTCATCGGCCACTTTACCCTTTATATTGATCAGCATGGGCCGCTGCAGTAGGTTCAGCACATCACTACGCCCATCAAAAGCCATCAGGCTTTCGGTACGGGGGCTCACCGGGGCTGACTTTTTGGGAACTACCACCGATCTGATGACATAGTCAATTTTACCGATTTTCTTGAAGTCCAGGCCCGAACCACTTAGAATTGCTTTGAGCGCCTCTTCAGGGTCTTTGTAATCCTCATTGAGCAGAGACCTGACCACTTCATGGCTGGCTATCTGCTGCTCGCTGTAGTTGAGGCTGATCTGGTGTTGTTCAGCCAAGTGGTCCAGCACAACCTTGAGACTCACTTTCTGCTTGCTCACCTCCTGCTGGCCAGAAACAGGGGTAGAAAGGGCGTAGGAAGCGTAGTTCTGGGCAACTGCATAAAAAGACAGCTGTAGTATTCCCAGCAAGAGCATTCCTCTCAGGAAAATAAAGGGTTGAGGTACTTTCATGATGCTTTAGTTTTAGGTAAAAAGGGTCTTGGCGTTAGTTTAAGGTTGATATTTAGCACTGATACTGATCGTTTTTTTCTGTTGGCTGATATCCAGCTGGTAGGTCTCAGAAATTGCGGTCAGGAGTATGGAATAATCATTGATCGGACACGATCCGGTAAAGCGAAGCGTAAGCAGTGACGGCTCAGCCACCTGAAAATTCAGTCCATGGATGTCCTGCAGGCGCTGGAAAATTTCCTCCAGGCGGGCGTTATCAAAAAACAATCGGTTATCCTTCCAGGATGAAATTTTTTCGGGATTTACTTTGCTGAGCACCAGGGGGTTCTGCCCTTTCATTACAGCCATATCGCCAGGTTCCATCAGCAGGCTTTCGTTATCAGTCTTTTGTCTCAGCCTGATCTTACCCTCATTGAGCACGACCTGTGTGTTACCCCGGCGGGCCTCTACATTGAATGCTGTCCCCAGGACCTCTACTGTCAGCTGATCAGTATGCACCAAAAACCGGCCATCGGCGGCAGTGGGTTGTTTGACCACGCTGAAGAAGGCTTCTCCATCCAGCCATACTTCCCGGGGCTCATCCTCAGACACATCGTTTCTTACTTTAAGAGCGGAATTGGCATTCATCTGTACAACAGTACCGTCAGCCAGGACGACCTGACGGCTCTCGCTGTAACTGGTCTGGTAATAGGTATAGGGCGGAAGGAAGAAAAACTGCCAGAGCACTCCTGTTCCCAGCAGCAGCAATGCGATTGCAGCAGCTATGCTGAGGTAAGGCATTTGCCGCACTTTATCCGGGGAAGGTGCTGCAGCATCAGAAGCGTGTATGCGATGCAAGACCTCCTGTTTTACTGACAGCTTTTCTGCCTCAGTCGGAGCTTCTGCACTGAAACGGAAGAAAAGGACCATCTTACGGGCCTCAGCCAGTAGTGCAGCCTTTTCGGGATGATGCTGCAGCCACTTCTGCCAGAAAGCTTCCTGCTCCGGGTCAGGCTGAAGTACCCATTGGATAAAGTGGGGGTCAGAGGCAAAGTCCTCAACCCCATAGTCATCGTAATGCATCATGGTTGTTGTATCAGTAGTACTCTGCTATGAGGAGACAGGAAAGCTGGAGATACCCTCAAAAAATATTTATTTTTTTTTGGCCTCCAGAGGATCAGCATGAATCGCTGACCGGAAAATTTCTTTTGGCGGGCATAGGCTGTATTTTCGCACATTTTTTCATTAACTTGAATGTCACACTACCACGACCTGAAAAACTTATGCGCAGGCTGCTCATTTTCGCTGCACTTTTTTTGCCGCTCTTTGCTTATTTCTTACTCATCAGGCTATCCGAGCCCCGGATTAGCTACAACAGTGACATACGCCCGGTCATCAACGCCCGCTGTATCTCCTGCCATGGGGGAGTGAAAGCTTCGGCAAAGCTAAGCTTCCTTACCCGGGGAGAAGCCCTGGATACCGCTGAATCAGGATTACCAGCCATCGTTCCCGGCAGTGCTGCTGAAAGTGAAATGATCAGAAGGCTGCGCCATCATGATCCGGAAGAGCGTATGCCCCTGGAAGCAGAACCGCTGGACGAAGAGACCATCCGCCTGTTTGAGCGCTGGATAGACGAAGGAGCCGAGTGGGAAGAACACTGGGCCTTTGTAGCACCTCAGCCTGAGCCTGTACCGGTATCCGGAAAAGACTGGGCTACCAATGAAATTGATCATTTTGTGTACCAGCAGCTGGAAGAAGAAGGCATAAAACCTAATCCCGAAGCGGATAAAAATACACTGCTGCGCCGCCTATACCTCGACCTGACCGGCCTTCCTCCATCACCGGCTGAAGCGGAGGCTTTCCTGTCTGACACCACTGCCGATGCTTATGAAAAACTGGTTGACCAGCTCCTGGCGTCTCCCCATTATGGAGAAAAATGGGCTAGCATGTGGCTGGACCTGGCCCGCTATGCCGACTCCAAAGGCTATGAGAAAGACCTGGACCGCTCCATCTGGAAGTACCGCGACTGGTTAATTCAGGCATTTAATCAGAACATGCCTTTTGATCAGTTTACGGTGGAGCAACTGGCGGGCGACCTCTTACCTAAGCCTAGCCAACAACAGCTGATCGCCACAGCTTTTCACCGAAATACCATGAGTAATGACGAAGGCGGTACCCGCAATGAAGAGTTCCGTGCCGCTGCCATGGTAGACCGGGTGTCCACTACTTACGAAGTCTGGCAGGGACTGACCATGTCCTGCGTACAATGCCACACCCACCCCTACGACCCGATCAGGCACGAAGAGTTCTACCAGACGATGGCTTACTTCAACAATACGGTAGATGCTGACATGTACAATGAGCGTCCTAACCTCTTCACCTACGAAGGCGAAGATGAGGACAAAGTAGAAAAACTGATTACCTGGCTGGACGAAAAGTTACCGGAGGAGGTAAAATCCGATAAAAACCTACTGCTCCATGAGCGTAAACAGGACCTCCTCTACAGGCTGGATTACCGCAAGGTAGAAGCCGAGAGTATGCACAATAACCATCAGGTCATAGAACTGATTCCTGATGGGCAGGATGTGATCTGGCAGATACAGGACAGCACCTGGATCATGTTTGAGGATGTGGACCTGCGGGAAGTGGAGGCAGTATCTTTTCGGGTGGCTACGCCCCTCTCCGGCTTTATTGAAATACGACGCGATTCGTTGCTCGGTCCTAAACTGGGAGAAGTGACCATCAACACTACCGGTAAATGGGATAACCCCATGATGGTCAAACCTGAGGAGCACATGTGGCGGACATTAAGAACTTCTATTCCTGAAACAAACAGTACCCACGATCTCTATTACCTTTTCCGCCAGTACAAACATCCCGGGCAGCACCTTTTCCACCTGGACTGGATTTATTACCATGAAAGTCAGCAGACCTGGAAAGCCTATGATGATACTTTCCGGGACACACTAGAAACGCTGTACAGCATCAGGCCCCTGCCTACCCCAATTTTGCAGGAACTTCCTCCCAAAAGAAGACGGGAGAACCGTGTATTTGAGCGAGGCAACTGGCTGGTGAAAGGAAGAGAAGTGGAACCGGGCGTACCCGTACTATTACAGCAAAATGCCGGAGAAGAGCGAAAAGACCGGCTTGCCCTGGCCCGCTGGCTGGTGGGTGAAGAGAATCCCCTGACGGCCCGGGTGACAGTCAACCGCTTCTGGGAACAGCTGTTTGGCTATGGCATTGTAGAAACATTGGAAGATTTTGGCTCCCAGGGCTTCCCTCCTTCCCATCCGGCGCTGCTGGACTGGCTGGCTGTCAAATTCAGCCATGACTTTGCCTGGGATATGAAAAAGCTGATCAAAGTCATGGTGATGTCCGCTACCTACCGGCAGTCCTCGGTAGTCAGCCAGGAAAAATATGCCCTGGATCCTAAAAACCGGCTGCTGGCCCGGGGGCCAAAGGTGCGCTTATCCGCTGAGCAGATCAGGGATCAGGCCCTGGCGGTAAGTGGGCTGCTGAACAACAAAATGTTTGGTCCCAGCATACAGCCTCCCCGCCCAGACGGCAGTAATTCGGGCTGGACCGACTGGGAAACTGCTGAAGCCGAGGAGCAGCATCGGCGGGGAATTTATGTTTTCTGGCGGCGAACCGATCCTTACCCTTCCATGATCACTTTTGACAGCCCTACCCGGACGCTTTGTTCCTCCCGGCGCATCAGAACGAACACGCCTCTGCAGGCCCTTACACTGCTCAATGACCCGGTCTACTACCAAGCAGCGGAAGCCCTGGCCGAAAACATGGCCGAGGAACACCCACAGGATATCCGCCAACAGATACGATCAGGCTACCGGACAGCCATGCTGCGAGACCCTACAGAAGCCAAACTAGACCTGCTGGAAGCCATGTACCAGGAAGCACTTGAGCATTATTCCGCAAAAAGCGCTACCGCCTCGGCAGACACCGAGCAAAAAAGCACCATCATTCCTGATAAGGAAGCGCTCAAACTGGTAGCCAATACGATTATGAATATGGACGAGTTTATCAATAAAAACTAAGCAAGTATGGATATTTACCGTCAGGCGCAGTATGCAATGGCCCGCTATAATACCCGCCGTCATTTTCTGAAAAAATGCATGTCAGGCATGGGCGCCATGGCTCTGGGCTCATTTTCTGCCTGTCAGGACATCTCTTCCGGCTTACAAGAGGCGGCAAACAATCCGCTTGGCCTGCTCAATCCTCACTTTGCGCCCAGAGCCAAAAGAGTGATTTTCCTGCATATGGCCGGTGCGCCTTCTCAGCTGGAGCTGTTTGACTACAAACCCGAGCTGCATAAGCTGGATGGCAAGTACTGCCCGCCTTCCCTGCTGGAGGGCAAAAATTATCCCTTCCTCAATGAAAGTCCTAAACTCATGGGTCCGCAGTCCTCTTTTCGTATTCGCGGCGAAAGCGGAAGTCTGCTGTCTGAATTCATCCCCCACTTCGGAGAAATCGTGGATGAGGTGACGATGCTGAAAGCCATGCATACCGATGAGTTTAACCATGCACCGGCTCAGCTCTTTATGCATACCGGCTCGGCTCGGCTGGGCCGTCCCAGTATGGGTTCCTGGGCAGTATACGGCCTGGGCTCAGAAAACCAGAATTTACCCGGCTTCGTGGTGCTGCTTTCCGGCGCAGACAATATCAGTGCGGGCAAAAGCGCCTGGGGTAGCGGTTTCCTGCCTTCAGTCTACCAGGGAGTACAGTGTCGTTCCAAGGGCGACCCGGTGCTTTACCTATCCAATCCCGGCCATGTAGACGAAAAAATGCGGAAGCTTTCTATTGAAACCATCAGTAAGCTCAACGAAAAAGAGTACCAGGAGGC
>CAZFFW010000090.1:0-20510 GCA_964518125.1 uncultured Porifericola sp. | reverse complement strand
GAATATTAAATAACAGATGTATGCGTAACCAAGCTTTTTACCTGCTGCTTTTGCCTGTTTTTTTTGCTGTACAGAGTTGCAGCTCTGATGAAGACATACCCGGATCACCCCCGGTGGCAGACGCCGGAGATGATATTGAGATCTCTATTGACCAGGCAGGTACAATCGTACTGAATGGTTCTGCCTCATCTGACCCTGATGGTGATGTGCTTACCTACCGCTGGACGTTACAGGAGCAGCCCTCCGCCAGCACCGCCACCCTCAATAATGAAAATGAAGCCAATGCCTCCCTCACCCCTGATGCTGAAGGGCTTTATATAGCCATTCTGGAAGTGGACGATGGTAATCATCCTCCCGTACAGGATGAAAAAAACATTACCATCACTGAATCTGTCAATGAAGCTCCTACTGCCGATGCGGGTGACGACATCAGTGGCACTCTCAACACAAGCGTTACGCTGGACGGCAGCAATTCTTCTGATCCCGATGGAGATGCGTTGAGCTATCAGTGGACCCTCTCCAGTAATCCTGTAGGCGCCCAGATCAGCATAAGCGGAGCAGATCAGGCCCAGGCCAGTTTTGTTCCGGACGTAGCCGGTACCTACAACTTCCGTCTGAAAGTGACCGATCCCTTTAATGCTTCTGACACCGACAATGTTAGTGTAGCAGTAGAATAAGATCCTGTAACGACTTCAGAAAAACAGGAAATATTACTTCAATTTTTGAAAACTACCCCCATTGAATCAGTACAGATCGCGGAAAGTCTGAATTTTTTTCAGAAATGTCAGGTTAAAGACAATACAATACCTTTGAAGCATAAATAAGTGGAAGTTTTGATTTTCCACTTGTGGCAAGAATAAAATATTTGTAAAATATGGAAGCCAAGGCCATATCTCTGTTTTTATTTCAAAGCGCGTATTGAAAGTTGCATATTATTTGCTACTTTCTTAATATTGAAGATTGTAGTTTATTGGAAAGGTGTATCATAACTAAAACAAGGACAATATGGGATAAACTTCTACGTTAACTAAACAATTGGATTAATGAAGAAGTATTCAGTCAGCGACAGCAAGCTAGTATCTCTATATAAGAAAGGAGAAGAAGCAGCTTTTGAACAGTTAGTAAACCGCCATAAGGCGAGAGTTTTTACTACTATTTACCTGATCGTCAAAGATGAGTGTATTGCAGAAGATATACTGCAGGAAACTTTCATTAAGGTGGTCAATACGATCAAATCAGGTAGATATAATGAAGAAGGTAAGTTTTTACCTTGGGTGGTACGTATCGCTCACAATTTGTCGATAGATCACTTTCGTAAGAACAAAAGGTATCCTACGATTGTGATGGAAGACGGTACCAGCGTATTCAATACCCTGGATTTTTCTGAGGATTCAGCTGAGTCCCTGCAAATCCGGAAAGATACGCACGCACTGTTAAGACAATTGATTAAAGAGCTACCCGAAGCGCAAAGACAGGTACTCACCATGCGTCATTACATGGATATGAGTTTCAAAGAGATTGCCGATGCTACTGGCGTTAGCATCAATACTGCTTTGGGTCGTATGCGTTATGCACTCATTAATCTGAGGAAAAAAATGGAAAAACATAATATAGCCTATGATCCAAACATTTACCCTAGATGATGTAGTACGCTTTGTATATGATGAAATGGATGATGATGAAGCGCACAAGATCAGAGAATCCATGCTGTTCGATGATGAACTCATGGATATGTGCCAGCAACTGATGGCTGTTAAGAACTCACTGGATGCTCATCCCGTCCTGAAACAGCCCTCCTCAAAATCTGTCAGTAAGATTCTGGAGTATTCCAGCGCTTACGAAATGGAAGAGGTGGCCGAACAGTAGTCATGAAAAAAAAAGAGCGCTTTCAGGCTTTTGTTGAGCATTTTGCCCAGCAAAAGCCTGAACCTCAAACAGAATTAAGCTACCGTAATCCTTACGAATTACTGGTAGCTGTTATTTTGAGTGCCCAATGCACAGATAAGCGGGTGAATATCGTAACGCCTGCTCTGTTCCGTGATTTTCCTACACCGGAGATACTCTCTCAGGCTACTTTTGATACCTTATTTCCTTATATCAGAAGTATTTCCTATCCAAACAACAAGACAAAGCACCTGCTAGGCATGGCAAAAATGCTCGTAGAGCAATTTGACAGCCAGGTTCCAGCCTCTGTTGAAGCTTTACAGAAACTTCCAGGTGTTGGCCGTAAAACGGCCAATGTCATATCCTCAATTATTTTTAACCAGCCGGCCATGGCGGTGGATACCCATGTTTTCCGTGTATCCAAAAGGCTGGGCCTTGTTACCCAAACTGCCAAGACGCCCCTGGAAGTAGAGAAACAACTGGTAAGACATATTCCTGAAGAATATGTAGGCAAGGCACATCACTGGCTCATACTGCATGGCAGATATGTCTGTACCGCCCGTTCTCCCCAATGTACCCAATGTGATCTCACCCACTTCTGCCGTTACTATCAGAAAAACCTCTCCTGATACAGACTTTTTCGCAACAGGATTTTTAAACCAAAGCCGATTTTTGCACGTTGTTGTTTAATATTGATTACAATAAATTAAACAAAATATGCATCATAAAGCGATCATGTGGTTTAGGAATGACCTGCGCTTACAGGATAATGTAGCCCTTCAGACTGCCATACAAAATGCAGAAGTAGTTTATCCTGTCTATTGTTTTGACCCCCGACAGTATGCGGAGACTGAAATTGGTTTACCCAAAACCGGCTCATTCAGGGCTAAATTCATCTTAGAGACCATCAAAGACCTGCGCCAGAACCTCCGACAGATCGGATCAGACCTGATCATCCGGCAGGGGTTGCCGGAATCGGTTATTCCTCAGATAGCGAATGAACTTGGCGTTAGTGCTGTGTATGCTACCAAAGAAGTGACTGCTGAAGAACTGGAAGTAGAGAAACATCTAGAGCAGAAACTTATGCCTGAGAGAATCATGTTTGATCTGGTTTGGCAATCTACCCTCTTCCATATTGAAGACATCCCCTGGCCCATCAAAAACCTTCCTGATACATTTACCCATTTTCGTAAAGAAGCAGAAAGAGGTACCCAGGTGCGTGATAGCGTAGAACGTCCTGCTGAGATGCGTTCTTTCAGCGATATTTCTGTAGGGGAAATTCCTTCTCTGGATGAACTGGGGCTGACTGAGCCACCACTTGATACACGAGCGGCCATCTGTTTTGAGGGTGGTGAAACTAGCGGTATGCAGCGATTGCACTATTATCTGTGGGAAAAAGACCTTATCAAAAATTACAAAGAGACCAGAAACGGACTCATTGGCGAAAGCTACTCTTCCAAGTTTTCTGCCTGGCTGTCAGTGGGCGCTTTGTCACCCAGGGTAATCTTTGAAGAGGTCAAGAAATATGAAGCCCAAAGAATAAAGAATCAGTCGACCTACTGGATTGTTTTTGAGCTTCTGTGGAGAGACTATTTCCGTTTTACAGCTAAAAAGTATGGAAGCAGGATATTCCAGGTAGAAGGCATTCAGGGAAAGGGACATGAATACTATCATGATCTGGCCACCTTTGAACGCTGGAAAAAGGGTGAGACTGGTGTCCCCTTTATAGATGCTAATATGCGGGAGATCAATTCTAGTGGCTTTATGTCTAATCGGGGCAGACAGAACGCAGCCAGTTTTCTGGTAAAAGACCTGAAGGTAAACTGGACCTGGGGTGCATCATACTTTGAATCACTGCTGATAGACTATGATGTCTGCAGCAACTGGTGTAACTGGAACTATATAGCCGGAGTAGGTAACGATCCGCGAGAAGATCGCTACTTCAACATCATGAGCCAGGCAAAGAAGTACGACCCACAGGGAGATTATGTCAGACACTGGATTCCCGAACTCTCAGAGATCAAAGGGAAAAACATTCACTACCCAGTCAGGATAGATACCAACCGCCTGGAAGCCGCCGGGATCAGCCTGGGAGTAGACTACCCTGAGCCTATGGTCAGTTTTGATAAATGGCTATACTAAAAAAGGCAGCCTGAAAAGCTGCCTCCTGATTTTGCTATTGACCATCTTTCCTGCTAAAACCAGGGCCGGGGGACACTGCTAAACGGCCAGGGAATGGAGATAAGAATCAGGGCCAGGCCAATCAGGTAAAATAAACCAACACGCATGTGCTTGGTAACATCCTGGGTAGCCTTTTTGGAAGAAGAATATCCGATCGTAATCAGGATGATGGCGACCAGCATTACGGTAAAATGTTCTACTGCCCAGAAGCGAAGCGCCGGGTTTTTCATAGCAGCACCAAAATCTGCATAAGCCTGGTCTACAATAGGGCTCACGAAATAAAGCACAAGCCCTATTAACAACTGTATGTGTACAGCAATTAATGTAAACAGATACAGTTTCTTGTCAGAAGACGCAAAGTTCTTCTTACTCCTCCAGGCGATGAGTGCTTTGATCACTGCGATAATCAGTAAAATCAGTACCACATAGCGCAATGCAGAATGAAGATGAAGAAGTCCTATGTACATGGATAAACGTTTAAAGTGAATATGCTGCAAAAGTAACAAAACTGACCAAGCAAAAGGCATTGGGGGGAGATTAAAACAAAAAAAGCGACAGCAGTAGGCTGTCGCTCTCATTCCTTTTGACGATGTCTCAGGCAGCTTTAGGTAAATCAGGGCGCTTTGTACCGCTGGGATCCAGGGGTTTTACACTTCCCTTTTCTTTTTTCAGCACGATGTAAAACATCAAACCAAGGAGGTACAAAGAACCACCCAAAAAGAGGGCAAGTACCAGGTAAGACAAAACTGCAATCATAGGTTTTTATGGATTAGTATCCTTCCCCTAATACATGCGGCTTACATAAAAAGTTGCACCACCAACAAATATGTTTAGGTGTAAGAGTAAGCCTTTTACCATAAACTCAAAAAACAGGCTATTTACTGATTTTATTTCATGTAAAAGGCAATAGCTTTATCCATTATGCATATAATTCTAATAAAAATTATATAGCCATATATCTACTGAAGCCAAGGCAAAAAAATAAGGCCCCATGAATGAGGCCTTATAATCAGGAATAAATACCAGCTTAGTAGCCGGGATTCTGTGCCAGTGTGGCTGCTCCATCCTTGGTGCTAAATACAATAGCGTTTTCAGGAATGGGATAATATTCATTGGTTCCTTCCCTGAAGGAGGCTCCATTCAGGTAAGTCCTCAGGTTCTGTTCGGTGGCTATGTATTCATTCAATACTTCGGCGGCAACTCCCCAGCGTACCAGGTCAAAGAAGCGATGGCCTTCCATAGCTAGTTCCAGGCGAGTCTCAAAGCGCACTGCATCGCGGGCTATCGCCTTGTCGGTCCAGGGATCTTCGTATAAGCCAATGACATAATTAGCCGCAGGTGTACCATCGGACATGGTTACCATGCTCTCAGGATTAGCTGCCCGGGCACGGATCATATTTACGTACTCCCGTGCTTTCTCCATGCTACCTACTTCTACCTCACACTCAGCAGCCCATAGCAGCACATTGCTGTAACGGATCATCCGGTAGTTATTGGCATTCAGGTTTACCCAACCGGCAGTACCGGAATTACTCTCGCTGGATACGTGCTTCTTGGGAGAGTAAGGGCCTCCGTAAGTCTGGTCACGCACCCAGTCACGGCCGGGATGGATATCCCAATCAATATAAGGAATACCTCTGCGACCGACAGTATGGTCGAGGCGAGGATCCAGATTGCCCTGATAAGGCTCAAAAGGCTCGTTAGAACTAACCCCTGCATCGCTTTTTACAGGATTTTGATTGAAGGTATACAGCAATGGAAGTCCGTTAGCATCAGTCTGATAAGCGTTGACCAGGTTTTGTGAAGGCTGGTAAAATCCGCAGCAGCCACCGGGGCCTGCATTATAGGGCCAGGCCAAACCGTCGCCGTGGTTACCGCCACCATCAGCCGCAGCCGTCAGCGAGTACTGAATCTCAAATATTGATTCAGCATTGTTACGGGTATCAGCAGAGAAATTATGGAAGAAATTATCCACCAACTCAAACTGCCCGCTATTGATGATCTGGTCCAGCAGTTGTTTGGCTGAATTTAGACTTGCCGCGTCTGCCTGCCCATTGGGAAACCCGGTGAACATGTAGGTTTTTGCCAGGTAGGCCATTGCCGCATAGTTGGTAGGCCTGCCGGGATCAGCCTGGGTATCAGGAAGATTCTGCATGGCAAACTCAAAATCAGCCCTGATTCTGTTCATAGCCTCATCACCATTATTGGGCACCAATGTGCTGGTAGGGTCATCAGGATTCCAGATATCATCTCCGATGAAGGGTATATTTCCCCACATCTTATAAGCCTCAAAGTGATAGTGTGCTCTGAGAAAACGGGCTTCAGCCTCAATCTGAACAGCTCTGCTGGCGGCCAGGTCTTCTACTTCGGGAATAGTAACCAGCACATCATTGGTACGGGCTACCCCGTCGTACAGATGTCTCCACTTACCGTAAACGTGACCGTTGGTAGTCAGCCATACATAACGCTCAATGAACGTCTGCTCCGGCTGGTCACCGGCATCCGTACCTTTGTAAGCGTCATCAGACGCTATACCACCAAATACCCAGTTGGATACGGCACCGTGCCACTGGGTTACCCCTTCTGCTCCAATACCATCCAGCAGGCCATAGGCACCTACCAAAGTACCTTCAAGACCTTCTACAGAAGTGACCACCGCCGGGCTAAACTGTCCCTGGGGTTCTTTTTCCAGAAATTCATCCTGGCAGGCGTTGAAAACTACCGCCCCCGCCAGTATACTACTGAGATATACTATTTTCTTATTCATATTTCTGCTTTTTTAAAATCCTACATTGATACCTACGATAAATGAGCGAGATGCGGGATAAACCCCTTCATCCACACCAATCTGACGGTCAGAGCCGGCATTGTAATTCCTCAGGTTAACTTCGGGATCCAGACCGGAGTAATTTGTGATCGTAAATAGATTCTGAGACTGAACATAAACCTTCAGCTGGCTCATGCCGATCGTAGAAATGATACTCTGCGGGAAAGTGTAACCCAGTTGTATGTTTCTCAGGCGCAGGTAAGAACCATCTTCCACAAAATAGCTGGAAGGCACACTACTCTGGGCATCATTCGCATCCAGGATAGGAAGGCTGGCGTTCGGATTATCAGGTCTCCATGAGTCATACAGCATACGCTCACTACGGTTACCCTGGAATGTTTCAAAGTCTGTCCAGTAGCGTACGTAGTTGAATAGCTCATTACCCTGCACGCCCTGGGCAAACATAGTCAGGTCAAAATTCTTATAGCCAAGGTTTATATTAAGGCCGTAAGAAAAGTCAGGGTGAGGATTACCGATATAGGTCTGGTCGTCAGCATTGATCACACCATCATTGTTGATGTCACGGTACTTGAATTTACCCACTCCCTGGGTTACCTGGCCATTGATGATGATGTCAGAGTCATAATAACCGGGGAAGTCAGCATGTGCTTCCACTTCCTGCTCATTCTGCATGATACCATCTACAACGAAGCCAAAGAATGAAGACAAGGGCTGACCCGCTTGAGAACGCGTTACCGGAGGCGTACGCAGGCCAAAACCGGTAAAGAATTCCTCAGGATTCTCAGGATCAAGCTCAAGCACCTCATTACGGTACAAGGAGAAGTTACCACTGATATTGTAGCGGAAATCACCACCCATACCGGTATCTGAATAACCCAACTGCAGGTCAATACCCCTATTTTCCACAGACGCAATGTTCTGAGCCGGAATACGGGCATCTCCTAATTTGGGGTCGTAGGCACGCGTGTACAACAGATCGTCGGTAACACGGGTGTAGAGGTCTAAGCTAAAGTCCAGTTTGTTGTTAAGTAATACCGCATCAATACCCAGGTTAGAGGTAGTGGTCGTTTCCCATCTGGCATTAGGGTTACCAAACTGCGCGATGTCAAAGCCAGTATTGTAGCCATTGGGGTTACCATTCAGGCTGTATCCATTATTAAAAGGATTGCTCTGGTAAGTAGTGTAGGCATTAAAGTCACCAATCTCCTGGTTACCGGTCTGACCCCAGCCAAAGCGCAATTTCAAGTCAGAGACGAAAGATGCTCCGGCCATGAAAGCTTCATCAGAAATACGCCATCCGGCACTAAGTGCGGGAAAAGTCGCGTAGCGGGAAGCCGCAATAAAGCGGGAAGAGGCATCTCTCCTTACGGTAGCCTGTAACAGGTACTTATCGCGGAACGAGTAATCAGCACGGGCAAAGTATGAGAACAATGACCAGGAAGTCTGCACAAAGCCATTGTTATTAGCAGTAGTAGGGTCACCGGCACCCAGGTAACGCAGGTCAAGAGCGTCTGAAAAAAAGCGCTGACGGCTGGCCTCAAGGCGCTCACCAAAAGACTCTATCGCTTCCACACCCGCGAATCCGGTAACATGATGGTCTCCGAATGTCTTATCATAAGTCACTGAGTTTGTCCAGGTCCATGAGTAGCGATATTCCCTGGCTTCGTTCAGGCTGTTGATCTGAGCAGGCTCAGAAGATTCAGGGTCAATAATATTGAAGTTTTTAGAGATAGCACCAGTACCATCCAGACCGAAACTCGTTTTGGCGGTCAGGTCCGACAGGATGTCTACTTCAGCGTATACATTACCAAATACCCTCAGATCATTTTGTCCGTTATTACGCGCTCTGGTAAGCTGCGCTACAGGATTCTTAGCATTTCCTAAGTTACCTCCCAGCGTACCGGCAAAGTTACCGGCAATGTCATAGACGGGAACAATCGGCTGCATACGATACGCCATAGACACCTGGTTTCCTTCATCCTGGTTACCAAACTGTCCCTGCCTGCTACCGAGAGCTACCTGCAGGTTTTCTCCAATACGAACCTTGTCCTTAATATTAAATTCGGTATTTGCTCTTATTGAGTAACGCTTGTAACCATTGTGCAACAGAATTCCCTGCTGGTTAAAGTAGTTAACCGAGAAAGCATAGCGTCCGGTCTCAGATCCGCCAGTTACACCCAGTTGGTAGTTCTGAATCGGAGCAGGTTCAAATATCTCATCAACCCAGTCAGTTCCCTGCCTGTTAGCCGGAGTGATCTGAAACTTGGTAACACCAAATGCAGGGTCACCGAAACGGTCAAAACTGTAGTTATCGGGGTTCACACGGGGATCACCTTCAAAAGCACCATCCGGCACGATATAATCAGGGATTACCGGCTGAGGACCGTTGCCGTACTGTGAATTTTGAGGGAAGCCATTATCAGGGTTTACTGAGTTGGCATTGGTACGGCTTTCCCACAGGTAGCGACCAAACTCTTCGGTGTTGAGCAGATTGAGCGAATTGGCTGCCCGCTGCGTACCATAGTAAGCATCAAAGGTCACTTTAGGTGCGCCAGCCTTACCTTTTTTGGTAGTGATAATAACTACACCATTGGCTGCACGGGCACCATATATGGAGGCCGAAGAAGCGTCCTTCAAAATCTGAATAGACTCAATGTCGTTCTGGTTGATGGTATTTAAATTGTCCTTGGTAGGCACACCATCAATTACATAAAGTGGATCGTTATTTCCCAGCGTACCATATCCACGGATACGTACGGAGACTCCACCACCAGGGGTATTTTCATTACCTACAGTCACACCGGCAGCGCGTCCCTGCAGCTGTTGTGCCAGGTTAGTAGCCGGAACTGCCAGAAGCTGCTCAGGCTCCACTACACTGACCGCACTGGTAATATCCCGTCGCGATTGAGCAGTATAGCCTGTTACAACCACCTCGCTGAGCTGTTTGACGTCAGCCTCCAGCGCTATATTGATCGCGTTTTGCGAACCGACTTCTACTTCTACCGGTAAAAACCCAATGGAAGAATAGACGAGCGTTGCGTCTCCGGAAGGCACTTGTATCTGGTAATTCCCGTCAATATCAGAAATAGTACCGGTAGAGGTACCTTTGACAAGGATGTTGACTCCCGGAAGCCCCGAGTTATCACTGGCATCGGTTACCTTACCCGATACGGTTCTGCTTTGCGCCCATCCCGATAAAGGGACTAGAATAATGACCAGCAGACAAAGCAGTTTGCCCATCCAGCCAGTTTGAACATGAATTCTCATAGAATTTATTGGTTTGAGTAGAAATTGCAAAAACATATAATAGAATAGAGAGACCGTCTTCTTTCACTAGAAGAAGCCACTTAATAAGAAAGTGCAGAAAAACTTCAGGACTATTTTACTAAAAACAGGATAAGTGCAAGGCGCACTTATTTTCGTTTTAACGGGAAACAGCAGGAATGAAAAGCAAATGGAAAATAGTGGATGAAAGTAAAGGTTGGGTGCATAGAAAGCATTTTAGTTTGAATTGTTACACTAAATGTATGATTTCTATTAACATATACCAACAAGCTGCCATAGGAAAATTTAAAAATCTTTAAAATGGTTAATAATCTTACTGTTTAAATAGTAAAAATTATATTTTATGAAGGCTATTCTCAAAAAAATTCTACTTTTATGTAAGCGGAAAAACCAGGCGTTTCAAAAAAATGGACTTTTTAGCTGGCTTCTTTTACTTCCCGTTCAATTTCTTTTTTCACCACTTTGACGGCATTTTTCTTCGGCCGGATTTCTTTCCCTACCCTTAGCGAATAGGCTTTGGTGAATTCAGCCCCGATCAGGAAAATCACTGCCGAATAATATATCCAAATCAGAATAACGACCAATGAGCCCGCTGCCCCGTAGGTAGAAGAAAAGTTGCTGGCGCCGAGGTACACCCCTATCAGTTCTTTACCAATTACAAAAAGTGCCGTAGTCACAATAGCGCCTACCCCTACATCTCTCCAGCGAATACGGGCATCAGGCAGCAGCTTAAAGATTAGGCCAAAGACCACCGTGACTATTGTGACATAAGTAACCGTACTGGCCACCTGCAGCAGGTACACGGTATACCCGGTCAGAAAGCGCTCCAGCAGATCGCCAAAATTTCCCAAAAGAGTGTCAATCAGGATGGCTGCCAGCAGAAACACACCCAGCGTAATTACCAGCAGAAAGGAAAACAGCCGGTTGATAATGAGTTTGAGCCAGCCCTTCTGTGGCTTGGCGCGTACCCCCCAGATTTCATTGAGCGCCAGCTGTATATTCACAAAGACAGTAGTGGCACTAAAAGTCAGGGTAGCAATACCAATGATCTTGGCTACCGGCCCGGCAGCATCCAGCGCAGCGTTTTTGATGATGTTCTCAATCTGTTTGGCACTTTCCATTCCCACAAAGTCTTCTATGTAGGCATAAAGCTGCCCTTCTACCGCCTGCTTTTCAAAAAACTGCCCTGCGATAAAAACCGCAAAAATCAGTAGTGCTGGCATGGAAAATATCATATAAAACGCGATAGAAGCCCCATAGAGCATGGGATTATCGTGTTCAAATCCTTTGACAATGTCAGCGATAATTTTGAAAACTACCGTACTTTTTAACCGCTTCCACTGCTTTTTGAAATAATTCATAAAAAAAATCTTGAGTCGGCAAATATAACCCAATTGAGAAAACATAAGTTACCGAAAGTGCAGATTGTCAAATTTGTACCATAGCATCTGTGTACTTCCCGGTGAATTTATTCCATAAGTGAGAGCTAAAAGTGCCTGACCAGCATAAGCCTTGCCCGGCCATTTCCCATACATAGATAGTTTGTAAAAACAGATTTGCTTCAGCAGGCCAAAAATATCTATTTTAGAAGTTTATTTAAACCGTTTATCGTCTATAAAACCTAATACTTAAATCATGCTAGAAAACAGAAAAATCACGCTGGAGGAGCGTGAAATGCCGGAGCATTGGTACAACATTGCCGCCGACATGCCCAACAAACCTCTTCCTCCCCTGAATCCTGCCACCAGAGAACCCATCGGCCCGGAGGCCCTGGCGCCTCTCTTCCCCATGGAACTTATCAAACAGGAAGTAAGCACCGAAAAGTGGATAGAAATTCCCGACGAGGTCAGAAATCTATACACCCTCTGGCGGCCTACCCCACTCTACCGCGCCCGCAGCCTGGAGAAGATGCTGGATACCCCGGCCAAAATCTACTATAAGTACGAAGGTGTTAGCCCTTCCGGTTCGCATAAGCCCAATACCGCTATTGCCCAGGCCTACTACAACAAGCAGGAAGGTGTAAAGCGCATCACCACCGAGACCGGTGCCGGGCAGTGGGGCAGCGCCCTGAGCTTCGCCTGCCGCCACTTTGGTATTGAGTGTGAAGTGTATATGGTGAAGATCAGCTACAACCAGAAGCCCTACCGTAAGCTGATGATGAATACCTGGGGTGCTAATGTGATCGCTTCTCCTTCGGAGTTTACCCAAGCGGGCAGGCAGATTCTGGCGAAAAACCCTGACTCTCCCGGCAGCCTGGGCATCGCCATCTCTGAGGCGGTAGAGCGGGCAGCTATGGACGAGCAGACCAAGTACTCCCTGGGTAGTGTGCTCAACCACGTACTGATGCACCAGACGGTGATCGGGCAGGAAGCCCTGAAGCAGATGGAGAAAGTCGGCGATATGCCCGATGTGGTGGTGGCGCCTTTTGGTGGTGGTTCCAATTTTGCCGGTATCGCCTTCCCTTTCCTGCGCCTCAATTTTGAAGAAGGTAAAAATATCCGCTGTGTAGCCAGCGAACCGGCCTCCTGTCCCAAACTGACCAAAGGCGTTTTCCGCTATGACTTCGGCGATACCGTAGGTATGACGCCCCTGCTGCCCATGTTTACGCTGGGCCACAACTTTGTGCCTGCGCCTATCCATGCCGGCGGCCTACGCTACCACGGGGCGGGTGTCATGGTGAGCCAGTTGCTGAAAGATAAGCTCATTGAAGCCCGCTCTCATCATCAGCTGGAATGCTTTGAGGCAGGTATCAAATTTGCCCAGGCCGAGGGTATTATCCCTGCTCCGGAAGCCAATCATGCCATCGCCACGGTCATTGCCGAAGCCGAGGAGGCCAAGAAAGAAGGTAAATCCAGAACCATCCTGTTCAACCTCTGTGGTCATGGTAATTTTGACATGGCAGCTTATGAAAATTACCTCTCCGGCAACCTGGTAGAGCATGAACTGACCCAGGAAGAGATCAACTCCTCACTGGCCGAACTGGATACGCCTGAGATTAACTGATTGAAAATGAAAAATTGAGAGATTGCAAGTTGTACATGAGTGGATAAGCTGATTTAGCACTTACATCCTTTTCTCTGCTAAGCCGGACTGCTGAAGTTCGGCTTTTCTTTTAGGAGCAAGCGGCTGTTTGCAGGCCATTGGACCAGTTTACTTTGTATGTTCTACTTGCTCAGCTGATCGTGCTTACTCACTACTTTTGAATGGAAGCAGCAAGCCGGTGGTGATCGTCCTGATTTTTGCAGTCCTTTTGTAGCCGATGCTACTTTGGCTGCGATAAAGCCTGGGCTTTCCACCGCTGAAAACGCACAAACTGATCGTCATAGCGGCGAGGAAAAGGCATACAGCTATGCTTGTGGCGAAAAGCTGCCGCCTGTCGCATCAGGTTAAAGCCACAGCCGGTGATGATTCGGTCTGCCTCGGGAAAAAGCCCGTAAGCAGGAAAAAGTTTTAATAACTGAGCCTGTTCCTCCGGATAGGGCAGGCAGCTAAGCAACAGAAAAGCAGGTTCAACGCCTGCAAGCCTGGCGTGATCACGGGCAAAACTGAGCAGGGCCTCTACTTCTTCAGCAGGTTCGGAGTGGACTACTGCCCATACTTCCTGGCCTTTTTGCCGCCAACCCGATATCTGATCCCGCACCTCCGGGCTGAGTTCTACCGCCGGATAGTGGAGGTCAAAATCCTTGCACTCCCGGGCGTACTCCTGCAACAAAGCCTCCTGAGCCGGGTGCCATGCTTCTAGCCGGTAGGCTGACGTAAAGCTGAGGTTCGCTGCAAAATGATAAGCGGGCAACTTCAGATAACGGCCGATATAGTGAAAACGCGCCACCTGGTGAACAGGCATGTGCCATTCTCCCATGATCCCCGCCGGGAAGGTGTCCAGGAAAATATCAGTGGGCTGATGGGCTTGCAGCCAGTTTTGTAGCCAGGTGCTGAGGTAAGCGACATTCTCAAAGCAGCCGGCAGGAATATGGATAATTTTCAGGTGTTGCCATGCCCTATCGGCAAAACTATTTTCCTGCAGCCTGTACATCTCCCGCTCAGCTACCATCACCACCGTATTTTCCGGCTTTAGCCGGGGATGGGTGTGGATAAACCCAATGGCCCGGCTGAAATGCCCCAGCCCTCCGCCTACGGCATAGTAGAGATTCATGTAGGGTCCAGGGTCTTGAGCAAAATTTCCAGGTAGTTTGCTGCTTCCTGCTCCTGGTGGAAATGCGCAACAATATGCCGGCGGCAATTTTCCGCCCGCTGCCTGATTTCTTCTCCATCAGCCCGGGCCCAGGACTTCAGGCAGTGGGCAGCATCCTGGAGGTGCCCTGCCTGAAAGAGCCAGCCAAGCTCCTGCTGCCCTCCCGATAGCAGGTCCTTCATGCCGTCTACCCGGGAGGCAATCAGCGGAATACCCAATGCCCCGGCTTCCAGCATCACATTGGGCATGCCATCATAAAACGAAGGAATGGCCACCGCATCACAGGCCGGATAGTAGCCGAGGAGCTCGTAGCGGTCCATAAAAGGCAGCCAACTATGGCTGAGCTGAGGGTGGTTAAACAACATGTCCTGCAGACTATCTTCCACCTGCCCCACCATGAGCAGGTGAACCCGGGAGGCAATACCGCTCTTTTGCAGGGCTTCCAGGAAAAAGGGCACTCCCTTTTTGGCTTTGAGATGCCCGAACAAGCCAATGACCTTACGCCCATCCGCATTTTCATGCTTCCAGCTGGCTGCTTTTTCTCGGTCGCTCCTGCTCAGTCGCCACTGATCGGTATCTATTCCGTTGGGGGTATAAAATACTTTTGCTTCCGGACAAAGCCCCCTGATTTTCATCACCTTATCGCGGCTCACAGTAGCCACGGCTGCCGACTGCCGCAGTACTTTCAGCAGGACAGGCTGCCGCCGGGCAGAAAACAGCGCCGCATCCAGGTCGTTTCCCCTGAACAGACTGACCAGCGGCAACTGCATCCATGTCGGAAAAACCGAGGCCGCCAATACCGGCAGGTTACCACCGAAAGCCACAAAATGGGTGTAATCAAGCTGCTCATCCTGTAAAAACTGCCACAATCGGTTCAGGGTGTGGGCAGTATCTTCTTCAAAAGGGCAGGCTACATAGCGCCCGCCCTGCTGTTGCTGCCACTGATAAGGCTTTTTCCTGGCTGTAAAGTGGATAACGTCTATCCGCACGCCCTTTTGCCGCAAGCTATGCACGATACGGTCACAGGACTGGGCCATACCGCCACGATTGGGAAAATAGTTTTCGGTAAGCCAGAGTAGTCTGAGGTTCATGAAATCTTATTTTTTACTTGCCTGACCAAATCATGCGCTTTGTCATAACACAACATCCGTAATCGGAGGAGCTACATGAATTCAGCTGTCCAGGTAGATCAGGGCCTCCTCGTCTTCGTCAAATTCCAGCAGGTTTTCATCGTCAAAGGCATCATAGTCATCTTCGGAGAATAGCCTTCCTCCGGCGCCTCTTTTTCTTACGCGTTTGGATGGGTCTATGGGTTCTCCTCCCTCTTCCGGGAAAATATCTTCCGTACTCATACTGTCTGGGGTTTAATAGGTTCAACCTGCGCATAGGCTTTGATCAGCAGGCCTGTTAGATATCTGGGATGCATACTCTTGAATTCGTCGCCATGCAGCTGGGCATTGCGTGCCGTCTGCTGCTTCCCTTTCATGCTGATGAGGTAGTAGCGAGAAGCGTCCTCTATCATCATAGAGCCTTGCTGGTCTTCTTCCTGCCGGCTTTCCATCAGCTGGTACTTTGCCTTTGGCAACATCAGTTTTACCTTGATCTGGTGCTTGGTCTTGTACTTTGTCTTCCGCTTGTTTTTCCGGCGCTTGATCACTTTTCTTTCCCTCACCAGGTCTTCATTTTCCCAGGTCAGTAGTGAACCATCGGCCAGAGGCACTTTGGCCTGCAGCCAGGGGATCAGGTAATAATTGTTCGTTACCTTTCTGAATCGCTTGTCGGCAGGATTATCATCAAGCTGCTCGTCTATTTTGTACAGCTCATCGCCGGGTATCGCCAGGTCAATGTTCAGGTCTACTTTATGGTTTTTACGCACTTTGCTATGCAGAAACTTTAAAGTCGGAATGATGAAGTGGCGCAGCTGGTTACCCACATCAATTTTTTTGAATTTGATGTGAAAAAAAAGCGCCATTCCAAAAATGGACAGGCCCGTAATGATCACCAGGATCGTGACAAAGGTAGGCGCGGCCAGCGTGAACATGGCCACAAAAAAGGTGAGAAACAGCGAAAGGAAAAGCATGGTAGTCAGGCCACTGCGGGCTTTATCAGCATAGGCATCCATCACCGCAATATGGTTGAGCATACGGAGCCACTCCCGGATACTGTGCTTACCGCTGACTTTTTTGCTCAGCAGAATTTCCTTCTCTTCATCAGTCAGCTTACGGTGCATCTGGTAAGCTTTTCTTGAGTTTTTGAACATGGCGTTTATGGTTGTTGGTGAGTAATTGATACAGTTGCTGTAGTCGTTCCTTTTGTAGTGTCCAGCTATACTGAGCGGCTACTTTTTCTCTTGCCTTCCCAGCCAATTTAGCATTTTCTTCAGGATAGTCCAGCAGGATACGAATCGCCCGCGCCAGTTCCGCCGGACGCTCAGCTTTGACGAGCCGGGCGTTTTCCCCTTCGGCGAGCAGTTCACGCACCACCGGCAGGTCAGAGGCCACCACCGTAGTACCACAGGCCATAGATTCCAGGATCTTGAGCGGACAGCAACCCTGCTCCAGGTTACGGGGCCCCTCTTTGAGGGGAGCCAGCGATAAGCTCGCATGCTGTACATAGGCCCATAGCGCTTGCTGCGGCAGGCGAAACTTCCAGATGATGCGCTCGGCTACGCCTAGCTTTTCGGCCAGCTTGCGGTAGGGCTTCACGTAATGCCGGCGGTGTGCCGCACAGATCATCAGCCTGAGGTCTTGATAGTCCTGCAGGTAGTGAAGGGCTTTCAGCAATACATCCACTCCCTGCCAGGGCTGCAAAGCGCCAAAATAGATCAGGTACTGCTCCGGGGCATCAGCCGGCCGCACATAGGCAGGCGGTACATCTGCGCCATTGGGAATGAGGGTGATCTTGTCAGCCTCGGTTCCTCTTCCTACAAGATAGTGCCTGATGGTAGCCGAGGGGACCACGATATGGTCGGCATTTTGCAGGCAGTACTGCTCCAGTTGGTGGATTTTCCGGAGCGTGGTTTCCGGCAGGTGGGCATAGCGGTAGGGAAGCTCCACCGAAGGCAGGCCATTCACTTCAAATATTTTTACTGCATGGGGGCAGTCTTCCAGCAGGGGAATGCCGCTCCAGATATCACGAAAGTGCACTACTTCTAATGCCGGCTGTTCGCTGACGATCTCTCTGAGCCGGGTGGTGAACGCTGCCGCCCGCTCCAGGTAATTCCTGACCGGGCGGTTGAAACGTTCGTACCTGACAGGGCCTTCCAGTGTGCAGGAAGCCTCATCAGCTGGCCCCAGGCTGTAGAGGATGCCTCCCCCCAACTGATCAAATAATGCAGATGAAAAATGCCGGATATGCGTAGCCGATCCTTTGGGCGAGGGATAAGGGTCAAAGGCAGCATAGAGTGCGCGATACATTTTTTTCATTAATTCAAAAATAGAAAAGACCTTTGCTTTTGCAAGCCCGCATATTTCTGATTACTTTTCAGACCAGTATCCTTCCCCCTTCTATCATGAAATTACCGACCGAAAACGACATACTCCGCAGCTGGGATAAGAACGCCCGGGACTGGGAGCAGCTTATTGAAGAAAACAAGATTGAAAGCCGCCGCCTGGTGACCAATGATGCTATTATCCGGGTACTGGCTTCTCTGCCCATGAGCAGGCTGCTCGACCTGGGGTGCGGTGAAGGCTGGCTGGTGCGGCGTATGGAAGCGCTGGGCCTCCCCTGCCACGGCATAGATGGCAGCCAGTCACTGATCAACCTGGCGCAGGCGAAGGGAGGCGGTGCTTATCAGTGCCTCAGCTATGGTGACATCATTGACGGAGCCATAGTAGCAGGAAGTCCTTTTGATGCCATTGTGCTCAACTTCGCCCTCTTTGACAAAGAAAGTACACCCTCGCTGCTGAACAGCCTGCGCCAACACCTGAGCGAAAAAGGGCTGATCATTATCCAGAGCCTGCATCCTGATGCGATCCATGCCTTTGAGCCCAGCCACTGGAAGCCCAATGTATGGGAAGGCCTGCCCGGCACTTTCCGTGATGCCTATCCCTGGTACCACCGCAGTATGCCTGACTGGAAGGCGCTGTTCAGCAGTTGCGGGCTGCGGGTCAAGAAGATGCATGAGCCTGAGAATCCCCAGACCCAGCGTCCTGCTTCGGTAATTTTTGTGCTGGAGCGAACCGGAGAGTGATGTATTCGTCAGAGAGATGAAGGACTTTCTAAGGGTGTATTATGCAGTGACAAAGGCGCTGCTTTTGCCTGTCCTCGATACAAAAAAGGCTCTGTAGTATCGTCCTTACCTGTGATGAGGATGGCGACTTGGTCGGCAGGGTCGTCTTGTTGAATAATAGTATTTTTCCCGGAAAACACCTTTTTCTTAACTATAGCATTTCTATAGCCTAACTATAGCTTAGCTATATCCCAGCACCATCTCTTGCGTTTTGTATTTTTCTAACAAATATGTGTTTCATATTGCCAGCATTCAGCGCATATATTGATCGTTACATGGAAAATATCAGGGTATGAATGGCCATGATGGTCCCCTATAAGCATACGCTGCCTATCAGGCATCAGATAGGGTTTATTTGCTGGAGTAAGCTTATACAAAAATTCTGTAAAAAGAGGGATTTACAGACCTGGTAACATATTGTTCAAAAAGTACTTTAGCAAAGTGAAAGAAAGTAACCACACCCAAACATTTTGACTTTGGGTTCAAAGAGACGTGACGTAAAGTAGGTTTATAAGGCAGGTTGTGTAGCCTCTGGGTTTTGGTGCAACTTTTCAGCTCATTACTTCGGCTCTTTCTGCAAGGTTGCCCGGCAGGTCAAAGGCGCGCACCAGCAGGCGGTTACCCTGGATTTCCGTACTTGCTTTTTGGATGGTGTAAATCCATTCAGCAGCGTTTTCAGCCTGTACTGCATTGCCTTCCTCCAGCAGAGACTGATCGGGGCCGTAGATCATTACCTTCACTGAGGATACCATATAATCATCAGATACCCGGATTCTCAAGTGGCTCCCCTTTTTGCCATCATAAAGACTTGCGTCTATTTCGCTGATATCAGGCGCATGCAGGTAGTCTGCCAGTGCCATGTTATAGGCATTTTGGCCTTCCAGGGCTTTGGCTTCATAGGCTGCCTTCATATTTGCATCCTGAATAGTCCGTGATGCATACTGTGACGCTTCTTTAAACCTCAGTGCATGTCGCTTCTGTGCTTCGCTGCGTTCGGCTGTAAACACCGGCTTTACTGCTACGATTGTTTTTCCCGCCCGCTGCCTGAAAACGATACGATCGCCCAGTTTTCCGCTCAGTCCTTCAGTAACGATGTTGTTTTTTACTGTTGCCATTTATTTTTGATTTAAGTTATACATAATTTTTTGTGGCAGCGTAGGTCTGCCAATACAGCACCAGAAATATATGCTCAAGTATAAAATCCTGAGTAATGTAACAAGCTTGGTTACTTCAAAAAGGAGAGGAACTAAACCCTTCCAACAGATAAGTTACCTCGCTTGTCGTGTTGCAGACTGATAATGATAGCGGTAATTCTCTAGGCATAGTCAGCAGTTAGATTGCACAGCCGTTTGTGATAGAGTATTATTGCAAAATATGGTAAGTTATTTTATGCTTAGGGTACATATTTAATGCTGTCTTTACTTTAGTATATTTTATTTTTGGTATGGCAAAATCAATCAAACGGGACCTTAACAAATACCTGGATAGTCTGGATAAAAAAGCTTTGCAGGCAGAAATCAAAAAACTATACAGCAGGCTTCCTTCTGTAAAACAGTATTATGAACTGGAACTGAGCGGTGATACTACTGCTAAAGTAGAGCAGGTAAAAGCTAAAATTAAAGACGAATATTTTCCTTCCCGGGGTTTTGGCAAGGCACGAAATGCGGTCAGCAAGAAGTACATCAGCGAGTTCAGGCGCATTTCCGTATTCAAAAAGGATATCATTGACCTATTGCTGTACCGCTGCGAAATGATGATAGACTTTACCCTGGCCTACGGCGATATAGATGAGCCTTTCTACAATTCACTGGCTACTTCCTACCAGGATGCCTGTAAACTGATCAGGAAAGAAAAGCTGGTGGATGAATATCAGCCCTATTGTGAGGAACTGATGCATAAAGTCTCAGATTTAGGCTGGGGGATTTATGATGACCTACACTACATCTATA
>CAZFFW010000089.1:0-20598 GCA_964518125.1 uncultured Porifericola sp. | reverse complement strand
GACACGATAGGTTTTCTCACCGTATCTGATGTCCAGACTATAGGGTGACTTCCCGTTTAGCAGGTACATCAAATCAGCAGATATCTCATCCAGGTGCTCAAAAGGCAGAAAAGCGTCTGACTTTACCAGATGCCCGCTAAGTTCGGTGCGCAGTAGCATGGCATCAAGTGAAGCCGGAGTCAATGTTTCTCCCTGATATTTTGCACGTCGCTTCATTTTACCTTTTCTGATGACCAGTCATTATTAAGCAAGTTTCTTATGTGAGCCACTCCCGGCTAGTGAAACAAGGGATAAATTTGGTCTAAAGTCGTCTTGTTACCTACTTACTACAAATAGTGTTTGGATTTAACAGGTAAGGTTTAGGTCTACTATGCATCAGCACTGAATGTTCCTTTAACCGATCAACAGATTAATCCCGGATCAGGAAAAAATGCTCTCCGGATAAGCTCTGTTTTAGCCTAACAGTATTCAAAAAAAAATATATTTTGCTGCTATATTGATATTTACTCAATCCATATAAACTTATCTATACTGAATTTATCAAAAACAAACATGCCTCTAATTGCACTCGATATTTAAACTCCAAAAGAATTTTATACTTAAACAGAAAGCATGCTGATCGACTTCCAGTAGAGGGCTATGGAGTAGGACAGCTTATGATTAACGGGAATTACTGAGAGTTTTTTTGTATAGGCGGGATTAATGCCATATCTAATTTATGATAATATAATATATCTTGAAGGAAAAAAGCGATGGATGAGAAAGCAAAAATCATGGCGATATTTTCTGAAAGATACGATGTATGGAAGCCCTCTCAAGCAGAGCAAACTAGCGGCTATGAATACGAGCGATCATTTGAAGAATTTATGCGGCAAATGGGACAGGAACTTTTACAACAGTCAGTAGGTGAAGAAAGTAATGGCAGAAAAAAAGCCTTCAAAGCAGGTTTGGAACAATAGAAGTACCTAAGAGCCACATTTTATGTAGCACCGCATCGGGCTTTAAGATGACATCCTACTGGCAAGAGTTGGACCTGCTTATATATTGGACAGCAAGAAGTACTTGAAGAAGCTAGTCAGACTATTGGAAGACTCACTGGCACTACAGTTACAGCAAAACAAAAAGAGCTACTTTGTCATAGCTATGGGCAGTTAGCTCAAGACAAGCAGGCAGAGCAAATGATGCATTGAGGATCAAGGACTCGCAAAAACACTATATCATGGCCGATGGCGGTATGGTTTTGACACGGGAAGAGGGCTGGAAAAAGCTAAAGCTAGCACGTATCTTTACTGCAGAAAATCATCTACCAGAAAGCGAAAAACGTAACTTTATCAGAGCCTCTGAGTATGTGGCCCATTTGGGTAGTCACCAGACTTTTTGTGGTAAGTTGCTTCCTTTTACTGATCATTTAGCTGATATGATTTGTATAGCTGATGGAGCCCGTTGGATTTGGCCGCCATGGAATGGGATATCGTAAAAACGCATTATCCGGGGGCTCAACAAATTCTAGATTATTACCACTCTATAGAAAAGTTATGAGGCTTTGCTAAAGAAGCCATCCGTGATGAAGATGATCGGGCAGCGTGGATACCACAGAAGATGGGGCCGTCTACATAAAGGGAAGGAATTCTCAATAGCACAGAGTTAATACCCTTTACTTTTCTGTCAATTTGTCAAGCCCTCTGGACTTCACAAATTGTGACACAGTGAGCCTATTGACCCCCATAATCCTACCAATGGCACTGTAGCTTACCTTTTTATCCAGGAGCTTTATTATTTGCTGCTCTTTACCAGAAAACTTGGTTTCTTTTGAAAGGCTACCTTTGGGACACCCCAGTATTATACCTTCGCTCTTTTTCCGAGCCAAAGCCTTTTTGGTACGTTGACTGATAAGTTGCCTTTCAATATCTGCTGATATACTAAAGGTAAAAGCCAGCACTTTGGAATTGATGCGGTTCGCCTCGCGGATGCAGGCCCTTATTAAACCCAAACTTTGGCCGCTCGGCCGATACTCTACCGTAGACAGAAAGGAAGATGTCCTGTCTGCCAAACCAAGATTACGTCTGAAACCGGACCGTTCACCGGTGCGATGGCATTCCCACCACGTTCAGGAGAAACATCTTGGGGGCAAATGGACTTTAGACAACTTGGTGTTGTTGCACCCTAACTGTCATCGGCAAGTTCATAACCAGAAAGTCTCAGCGAATCGCCGCCCGGTGGTTCAACCGCAGTAGTCAACAAATCAGGCTGCCGTTTCATTTACTTAAGGCTATGCGTTGCGGCCGCTTGCTGGGAAACTAGCACGAGCGTTCTTATGGGAGGGTGACGCAGTAATGCGTTACCTTTACCCGAAAAATAGAGCAGCCTAATCGTTCCTCCCGGGTCGTCTTCTTCGCCAATGGAGGAGAAATGCTCTATGCCACCCGAGAGGAGCAACAAATCGCGGAAGCTTGCAAAGGCTTGATCAAAAACACGATTATCTGCTGGAATTATCTCTATTTGTCGCAAAAAATTCGGAAGCAATAAGATCTGGTAGAGAAACACCAACTTCTCCGAGCCGTCAGAGCTAGTGGCGGAATATCCTTTTTCATGGGTTCTGTAACTTTTCTGATGAAAAATTAACCGATTCTCTCCGGTTAGCCAGCCCACACAATCAACATCTCGGATTAAACATAAATCATGGGAGAGTCAAGTAAGCGGTGATGAGCTAAAATCAGGGGACTAAAAAAAAATCGTGAAAAATTTTCTCCTTTTGTTGGGATAGAACCCATTCAGCAATAGGGAAAAACTAAAGATATCATTACTATATGTTCATAGGATACGCTATTCCATTCAATGGCGCCAGTCGTACTGCTCCTACCCACGATCATACCCTGGGTCTACAAAGGGATGCCCCGCCAAGGTGGTTAAGGGTTTTTAAATATCTGGAAGATTCAAATTGTCTTACTCTATGCTTCTCAGGAAAGCCCCGAGGTCTTCAAAAACCATTTAGATCTATTCCATAATAGTCATACATACGCTTATGATTTTCGTCAATTTTATTATTTATTAGCGCTTCATAATCCCGGTAATTTTGAAGACTGTCTGCTTCTATCGCCATGCCGGCTGCCCTTAGTGTTTGCTGCAATCGGGTTACAGCTATGTCCTGTACAGAAATTTCTTTCTCTAAAGCCAGTGCTACTGCCAGACCAGCTACCTGACCGGCCTGCATCCAGGTAGGCTCAAGCCGATAGCTACAAAAAGCCACATGTGTAAATGAAGCACAAACCGGCACCAGTAAGTTGGTGCATTCCTCTTTTTTTGGCGTCATCACTCTGTAAGAAATCTCATAGGGCAGTAGTACGATCTCCCAAATTCTACCTTCGTTCGTAAAAGTGGTATCCGATATGGCGATGCGCTGCACATGATGGCTATCCACCCAATGGGAGCCCAGCATTACTGCATCCTCTTTCTGCCTATCTCGAAAAATGTCATGCTGTGTCTGCACCTTCTCTCCGATCATTCTACGTCCTTCTCTTACGTAAAGGTAGTAGGGAAAATTCTGGTTGAGCTTGAACTCATCTTTGGCATATCCATGCCTGCGGGTTTCTTTTTGCAAAGTTTCGGGGACACGCGGATCGTGGGCCAGAAAATATAGAAAACCAAGCGTCCAGTTTTTATGATCCTGGTAGATTTGCTGGCGCGTCTCCCAGTCTCCATCGGTATAACCTTCGTTTGCTCCAAACATACCAAGTGAAATCAGTGCTTTCTGCTGGTTGTTGAATTCAAATTTGCCTGATCCCCTGCGGTAACGTCCAATCAGGTCCCAGATATGGGTATCAGGATTTTTCTCCAGGTAATCTGCTAAAAAAGTAAATTGTGTGGAATCATAGGCAGTGGGTCTTTTAATATCTCTTTTAATGCTATCCACTTCAGTCATGATCGGCCGGAAGTTATAATTCATGACTCTTTTATCCCCACTTCCGGGAATAAGCTTATCATAGCGATTAAAGTAAGGAAGCAGTTGCCCCTCATCGTCTACAGTACGGGCATACAGCGTATCATCTATGAGTCTTACACCTGCCAGGGATTCGTTGTATTCAGCGACAGATTCCCGGCCATAGGTATATGACACGCCAGCCTGTGCCATGAGGTCTCCTTCATAGCTGCAATCCACAAAGTACCGGGCAGTTATCTCATCTCCATTACTTAACTGTACGTGCTGAATCTGCTGATCTTTAGTATAGGTTCTGACAAGATGAGTATTGAGACGTAAATCCACATTTGCTTCCGAAACCATATCCTCGTACAACTGCAGAGCATGTTTGGACTCAAAGAAAAAGGCTGGATCTCCCGGCTTAAAATTCAATGATTTCCCATTGCCAAAGGTCTGGAAGTAAGCAGAATCATAGTAGCGATCACCCAGTGCAATGTAAAAATCACGGGCTTTTCCTCTAATGGCATCGTCAATCAGATGCTCAGACTCAGCTGTATTCAATCCGCTGGTTGACATGCCTCCGATCACCTGTTTAGGCTCAATCAACAGTACTTTATTTACCCCGTTTTCAGCGGCAGTTACTGCTGCAATGATTCCAGAAGGGGTTGCACCATACACCACTAAGTCATAGACAGTCCCTTCTTTTTGGCATGATGTAATATGAATTGACAGGAAAATAAATAATATGTAATGGAAAAAAATCCCTGTTTCTCTGTTCTTTAACTTCATCTTAAATTTTTTTTTACATGCCTAAGATTGTACATCGATGCAAGTAAACACACATTCGCTTTCTTGTTTTACTCAGCTTGTACCAATCTCTTGACTAACACATTTGCGGTTTTATACATTTTTAGAGTCTGATCATTGGTGGCCACCAGGATTGCCTTGCCATTGATGGTATTAAGCAAAGCCATTCTCCTGACATCTCCGGAGGCATAAAAACCACTTTGCTGAATAGAAACCGGGCTAAAGTGATTTTCTCTGGTAGTGAATACCTGACCGTAGGAAGCGTCAAGACGCGGGATTTGTATACTGGTGGGATAAAAATTTCCCGCGATGATCAGTTCTTCCTTTCCATCTCCTGAAATATCGGTAAAAAGGGCGTCAACCACCACAGATAGCTGCCCTAGCAGGGGTAGGGCTTCTACCCTAAAATTCCCGTTTCCTTCATTGTACAGAATCAGGTGTGCCAGCGTATCTACTTTCAGATGGTATGCCTCTTTCATCGCGTCTCCCATTATTTCCTGCAAATCTGCATTGGCATAAGTGGTATAATTTGGAAAAAGCTTCCTGATTCCTCTCCACTGCTGAAATATGTCGTCCCTTTCTTGCACCGGCAAAAGTTTTCCATCCTGATGATGGGCAAGAAATAGTTCAAGGGTGCCGTTTTTATCCATATCATGGACAAACAATTCCAAAGGTTCTTTTGTACTGGCAGAAAACCGGTAATTCAACCCCCTGTTGCCCAGTAAAAAATCTTCATCCCCATCTCCATCTACATCCATCGGACTTATAGAAAACCACAAGCCAGCAAGATCAGCACTACTGTTGTGCTCATTTTTCAGAATAAAATCAGTACCTGCTAACTTTCCATCATTCCATTCATAAAACATGGGTTTACTCCATTCACCGACCACCAAAAGCTCCGGTTTGCCATCCTGATCCGCATCTGTCCAGCAGGCATCCCTGATGATCGCAGTCTGCTGAAGCTGTGGTGCTTTGGCTGAAGTCACATCGACCAATGTACCATTGCGGTTTTCAAGCAGGTAAGAGCGATCAGCCAGGGGATAGTTACCCGGTTGACTACCACCTCCCACAAATATGTCAATATCGCCATCATTATCCATATCAGCAGCAGCGATGCATTGACTGTTGGTCAGAACCGCAGGAAGTATATCTGACTTACTAAAATTAGCCTGGCCATCATTGATATAAAGCCTGTCCTGCAGCAGCGGATCGTCCGCCTCAAACTCCATACCGCCGCTGAGCACATATAAGTCCATATCTCCATCATGGTCCATATCCAGAAATAGCGCATCAGCATCTTCACTACCTTTGTCCTGCAACCAGGGACCTTCTACCTTTCTGAAGGTACCATCCTTCTGTTGCATCATCAATTGACCGGCAAACCCTTTGGCTCCACCCAGATAAACATCATCCAGCCCATCGCCATCTACATCTCCTACGGCTAGTGCGGGTCCATGACGCGAAAGTTGATGAGGCAGCAAAAACTGATAATCAAAATCATCAAAGCTATTTTCTTCATGTCGGATGTTGAGGCCAAGCTCCTCACTAACTTCTTCCAGCCAGGGTTTTGCAGCGGGTGTAGTCTGCACTACCTCCTTTGAATCCTGAATAGAGGCAGTGACAATTTTATCTCCTTTAATATCACGATAGACACGCTCTTTACCATCGGGCCAGCGTATTTTCAGGCTGTCTACCGAAGGATTGTCTCCTAAGCCAAAATGCATGACTGGCTCTACCGATGACTGATACCCTCTCACCGTCTGAAACTGCTGGTACTGCAGTTTTCCGGCATGATAGAGCCATACTTTGGTGCCCAGGGCCATTGGATTCTGCGCACTTCCCTTCAATTTCAAGCGTAGGTAATGCTGCTGGTACTGTTGGCGCGATTTGTTCTCGTACAGCATAGCCACCTGGTCCAGGTTGTTCACCACCAGGTCCAGGTCACCGTCCCGATCAAGGTCAGCATAAGCAGCACCGTTGGAAAAAGAAGGCGTCTCCAAGCCCCAGCTTTGGCTCTTATCCTGGAAAGTAAGGCCACCATTATTTTGGTAAATATAATTGTGTACAGGTTCGGAAGGTATACTTTTGAGAATTTGCTCAACTTCCACTTCTGGTAATTCAATGAAGTTGCTACCCGCTTTTTCCAGGCTGGTATTCATGTTCTGGATAAAATCATGGTTAAGCACATCCTTTCTTAAACCATTAGTCACAAAAAGATCTTTCCAGCCATCATTGTCAAAATCTGCCAGCAGCGGACTCCAACTCCAGTCGGTTTTGTCTACACCTGCCATCTGGGCTATATTGCTAAAAACCAACCCACCATCGGGTTTGATGCCTCTGTTGAGTTGCAGGCTGTTGAACATATATTGATAATGATAACCCTTATCTACCAGATCCTGAAACTTATCACGGCTAACGCCGGCAAGATTGGATTTTTGCCGCACATGATCTTCAGCTGCCATATCAAGAACGACTATGTCGGTAAGGGCATCATTGTTAAAGTCGGCCAGGTCTACGCCCATTCCAAAGAAAGAGATATGACCAGTGCTTTTTTTGATACTTTCTTCAAAGCTTCCGTCCTTCCTGTTGAGATAAAGGTAATCGTGTTCATAAAAATCATTGGCCACATAGATATCATCCCAGCCATCCTGGTTGAGATCTGCTACTCCCACACCCAGCCCATAACCCCGGCTGAAGCCCAGTATCCCAGCCTTGGCTGATACATCTGTATAGCTTTTATCTTTTTCTCTTCTGTAAAGCTTGTCTCCTACATAGGGATCGCGCTGCTGTGCATCCTGGGTGCTAGTACGGCCATAGTATTCCATACCATGGTTGAGCAGAAACATGTCAAGATCATCGTCCCGGTCATAATCAAAAAATACAGCCTGTACTGAATAGCCGGGGTCATCCAGGCCATAAAAACCGGCGTTTTCGGTAAAGGTGCCGTTTCGGTTATTGATGTAAAGGAGATTTTTCCGGTTTTGAGGTTCAAAATTACCTGAGCGGCATACGTAGATATCCAGCCATCCATCGTTGTTGATATCAATCATACTTACGCCGGTATGCCAGCTTTTACCGTCATTGGGGGAAATACCGGCCGTGAAGGTGATATCCTCAAACTGCCAGTTTCCTCGGTTGAGGTACAGCTTGCTGGAGGAAAGGTTGCCGCTGAAAAAAATATCCGGCAGGTTGTCGTTATTGATATCGCCAATGGCTACTCCCCCACCATTGTAGTAGTACTGGTACATCAGAATATTACGGTAGCGGTCTTCCGGCAGTTCATTGATAAAATAAATGCCGGTTTCTTCGGCTTTTTTCTGTACAAACAGCTTTTGCTGTTGTTCAATGAAATTCTGCGTGGAAGCCACTTCCTCTTCTTTTTCAGCAGCCTGACAACTAAAAAGTAAAGTCAGTAAGACAACCAAGATTCTTTTATTTTCCATAAATCCTGCGGCTTTTTCCCTGATAATCATAAATTACTGCGGTATCACCAGCCTGTAAACGCAGGTATCTGGATGATTGAGACAGGTAGCCTTCACCATGATAGAACGGTATTTTTCGGCTCCCGGAGCTACTCTTCACTATAGCATAGGCATCCTGGTCCTGAAGGCGGAAGGGCTGGGCCAGAGAAGAACGGTTAAAGCTGAAAGCTTTGAGACTGTCACCATTTTGCGAGGAAATGAATATGTTTTTTCCTTCGGACAATTGCAAATTGATGAGGGCCTTGGCATCACCGGTCACAAAGAACCCGCTTTCTGATGGCTCCAGTGATCGGAAGTTCCCTTTTCCGTCATTCAATAAGCAGATTCCTTTGCCGGCATCATAGCGGCCGTGGGTGGTCTCGGTGGCAAAAAGGTTTCCCACCCCTAAGATATCCGCTGCTCCATCCTCGTTAATATCCCTGACCTGCAAGCCAAAAAGGGGCGAAAGTTGTGCTTTTACGGGCAGTGCATGAACCGTAAACTGATTATTTCCCAGGTTCTCAATCCAGACACTTTCCAACATATTTGCCTGAGCACGGTAAGCATTGACCTTGTCTTGTTTACCAAAGAAGTCTTCTTCACTTGCCTGGGCAAATTTGTGATAAGTAGGAAAAGTTGATTTAAGGCGAAAAAGCTGGTCCATGATGGCATCACGAGAATGTAGCGGGTAATTTTTATCTCCTACAAAATGAAAAAGCAAAGGGTCAAGCTGATCGTTTTCATCAAAATCATTCGCAAAGATACTTAGCGGTCTTTCCTTGCTGGCTTTCAGATTTGAGTTAAGGCCCAGATTGCCTGCAACATAATCTACATCCCCATCTCCATCCAGGTCGCCAGCGCTGATACTATTCCACCAGCCATGGGTTTCATCCAATCCACTTTGGGCAGTAATATCTACAAAAACTCCCTCCCTGTTCTCTAACACAGTAATGGGCATCCACTCACCGAGCAGGATAATATCTGTCCACTGGTCATTATTGAAGTCAGTCCATAAAGCTGAGCTTACCATCCCAATATCTTTAAGAGGAGCAGCCAGTTCCATTGAAACATCTGTAAAACCCGGTTTTCCTGCTTCACTGTCGTTCCGTAATAACATTGATTTTGACGGCATCGGGTATTCAAGTGGTGACACTCTTCCGCTGATCAATATGTCAATATCTCCATCACGGTCAAAATCCGCTCCGCTTACTGCCCCGCTACTGGCAAAGTTCAGGGGCAAAGCATTACTTCTGGTGAAATTTCCCCCTCCATCATTGATGTAGAGCCTGTCATGATACAGCTGATGCCCTGCAGGATACTCATTGCCACCACTGCTTATATACATATCCAGGTCTCCATCCTGCTCGGCATCAAATAACAATATGCCCATATCGTGGTACTGACTGTCGAGTTCAAACTTGATTTTGCGAAAAGTCTGGTCGGGCTGCTGCAAAAAAAAGTAAGCAGGCTTGGTGGCAGAACCTCCGATGATCAGGTCATCTCTACCATCACCATTGATATCTCCAGCCGACAGAGCCGGACCAAGGTTCGTATATTCGTGGGGCAATAAGGGTTGCGCCATAAAATCAACATAGGGGTTCTCCTCATGCCGGTAGTCCAGGCCAAGTTTTTCGGAAACTTCTTCAAAGACAAGGACCGCGGGTTTTGGGTTTGGTTTTGTCTGTTCGACTGCATCGGTATAACTGACTATCAGCCGTTGATCAGCAGCAATGTTTTTCCTTACTTCCTGTTTACCATCCGGCCAGCGAACGAGTAGGCTGTCTACATGCTGAAGCTCACCCAATCCAAAATGTAAAAGTGGCTCTACGGTAGATTGAAATCCCCGGAAAGGGGAGAAATACGCATACTGTAGCTGATCGTTGAGGTACAGGAATACCTCTGCCCCCAATCCTAGAGGATTTTTGCCTGGACCATTAAGTGCGATTTGCAAAAAATGATGGCCGCCCTTTTCCCGACTCATATTACGATACACAAAGGCCGGTGCATCAATGTTATTCACTACATAATCCAGGTCGCCGTCCCTGTCCAGGTCGGCAAAGGCAGCGCCATTTGAGTAGGAGCCTCTCAACATACCCCATTCTTTGGTTTTGTCTTCGAAAAGTAAGTTTCCCTGGTTACGGAAAATGTAGTTACTCACTTGCGCCCCCTTGAGCGTATCCATCGCATGAGCGAGCTCTTCCTTACTCCTGACATTTGCCCGGTACACGATAAAGTCACGGTTGGTGACATCCTTCCGATAGCCGTTGGTGACAGTAAGGTCAAGCAGGCCGTCGTTATCAAAATCCGCCAGAAGCGGGCTCCAACTCCAGTCGGTCTGATGCACTCCTGCCAGGGCACCAATTTCGCTGTATGCCACAGTCTGATCACTTACTGTCCGGCCCAGATGCAGCATATTTCGCATAAATTGCGGCTGGTAGCCAAACTCAAGCGAATAGGCGAACTTGTCATAATTCATTTCGCCCGACATCATTTTTTTGCGGTAATTGTCGGCGGGCAGCATATCCAGGGTGACTACATCCGCCAGTCCGTCCTGGTTAATATCGGCTACATCGTTACCCATCGCAAAGTGGCTGATATGATCAAAATAGTCAGCTGACGCTTCTTCAAAGGAACCATCCTGCTGGTTGATATACAGTAGATCGTCGCTCAGATAATCATTAGTCACCAGAATATCCGGCCAGTGATCACGGTTAAAATCATGGATTGCTACACCCAGTCCAAAGCCCTCGTGCAGTATGCCCGCTTCATGGGTAACATTGGTAAAGCCCAACACACCATCATTACGGTAGAGCTGATCATTGGAGGAGGCAGAACCATCGGTAATTTTGTTACGGATCAGGATGCGACTTAAGTCATTACTGGTGGTGTTGAGTACGTAAAGGTCAAGATCACCGTCAAGGTCATAGTCCAGAAATGCTGCATGGGTAGAATATGCGGTATCGGCAATGCCCAGTTCTTCAGCCCGGTCTACAAATTTTCCGTTACCCTGGTTGATGAAGCAGTAATTTTTGCGCCCCTCTGCCCGGCTGCTTTGGGATACTGCTACGTAAATATCCAGAAGTCCATCCCCGTTAAGATCTGCCATGGAGGCGCCTGTACACCAGCGATCAGTAAGGAGGCCTGCTTCTTCGGTAACATCGAGAAAGCGGAGACTACCCTGGTTAAGATAGAGCCGACTGCTCTGCATATTTCCGGTAAAAAACAGGTCGGGCAGGGAGTCCTGGTTGATATCTCCTACCGCTACGCCTCCCCCATTGTACATATAGTGAAAGGTCAGTAAGTTGAGAGTATCCGAGGTTTGTAATGAGTTGGTAAAGTCAATACCGCTTTCCTCCGGCTGAAGCAATACAAATAGCTGATCTTCCGGTGCACCACAGCCAGCAAACAATAGACTGATAAGCAGGAAAAGAGGATGCTTTAATGTAAAATAAGGCTGCAGATACATAACAAAATAGAAAAAAGCAAAGCAGTGCGCTTTATCATTTACTGGCTAAGTTTTGAACTTGCGCTTTTTTTTTGAAATATTCAAGTTTCAGAACCTTAGCTTCTTATGCAACCTCTCCTTACTTTCTGGATATATTTTCTGACCATCGTCATCATCTCGCTAAGCTGCACTTCCAAGCAAGAAGGCTGGGAGAGAACCTTCCGCGAAATAGGCACATTATCTTCTCCCCGTGCCACGGACCTCAATGGAGATGGGGTAAAAGACATTATTCTGGCAGCGGGAGCCAATGAGTTTGAAGCTACTGATTCGGCTCTTTTTGCCATCAACGGCCGCAACGGTAAAGTACTATGGGCCATAGGCGCCAGCGATCAGTTGTTCGGCACACCTGTTTTACTGGACATCAATGACGATCAGATCCGTGATGTGATCATCAGTGGGCGCTCAGGACAGCTCATGGCTGTAAACGGCAGCAATGGAGCACTACTATGGGATTTTAAACAAGATCAGGAGCCTGATTTCGTACTCTATAATTTCTATACTCCAGCCCTGGTCTCTGACCAAAATGATGACGGACTTGCTGATATGCTGGTAGCTCAGGGAGGCGATGTACGGAAAAAGCCTCATGAGCAGGACCGGCCTGCTGGTATGCTGATGCTACTCAGCGCCAGCGATGGAAAAGTGCTGGCTACAGATACCATGCCCGACGGAAAAGAGACATATATGTCGCCGGTGGTCTATCAAAATTCCGGTCAGGAATGGATACTTTTCGGCAGCGGGGGCGAAACCATTGCTGGAAATTTTTACCAGCTGTCACTGGCTGATTTCAAGAATAGTGGAACGCAAAAAGCTGAGCTGCTGGTGCAAGGAAGCGCAAAAGGTTTTATCGCGCCTCCGGTTCTGGCAGACCTTAACCGGGATGGGCAGTCGGATATACTTGTCAATGCAGTGGAAGGCAGGCTGCTGGCCCTGGATGGTGTTACAGGTAAACTACTCTGGGAGTACGCGCAGGACAGCATGGAGGTGTACACATCACCTGCTGTGGGTAATTTTAATGGCGATGCTACTCCCGATGTATTTGTCAATTTTGGTAAAGGCATTTGGCCCGATCTGATACAATGCCGACAGATAGCCGTAGATGGAACTAGCGGCAGACTGCTTTTTGAGGACAGCCTCAGTTTTTTCTCCATGAGCAGCCCGGTCACGCTGGATGTCAATGCCGACGGTCTTGAAGAGGCTTTATTAAGTATCAATTTTCGGGTAGAAAAACAGTTTGGTGAGGGTATGTCGTTCAGTAATGAGGTACATAATAAACTGATGGCGTTTGATGTGGTCCATCAGCAAGCACTGCGGCTGGAGATTGAGATGCCCGGGCCTAACCCGGCAATCACCCCCCTACTGGATGACCTGGATAATGATGGTAAAACTGATCTTATATTGGCCTACCATACTGATGCCTATCACATGGGGCAGTTCAATGGGATGAAGCTCATCAGAAAAGAATTAGACATTCCTTTACCGGGTGGACAGGCCAGAGGTTACCTTCTTCAAAAGCCTTTCAGCAAAAAAGCCACACCTGATACAGGCATGGCTTTCACTGTTTTACAGTATTTCTGATTTGATTTAATCAATATTAGGATTGATGTCAGCCTCTGACTGAGGTATTGGTAAATAAACCTGCTCATAAGGAAAAGGGTCAACAGCAATACGCTCTCCCGGCGGGATATTCTGCTGCATCGCCTGCAGGTAGTAGATGCGGTCTTCCTCAAAGGCCATTTCTATCATACGCTCCATCGCGATCATGTCTTCCGTGACTTCATCAGCGGTCACAGGCTCAAAATCGGTAGGGTCACCGGCCCAGGCCCGGCTTTTTACTACATTAAGGTCAGCGGCAGCACCGGCATTCTCTCCATTCATCAGCCGGATCGTGGCGCGGGTCAGGTACATTTCCGGTAGACGCATCAGGGGCAAACTAGCGGTAGCAGCAGTACCCCATCCAGAATACTCAGCCCGGTACCATTTGTTGGGCCATATTCTCAGAGTTGGTATTTGGTCATAGTTCGGTCGGGGATCAGTACCGGGTTCCATGCGGACAAAAAGCTCATTGTGACGCTTATCAAGGGCGGCTATTTCAGGATTATCCCAGCCCATGTTCTCTACCAAAACATCACTGAGGGCAAGTTGCTGCCCGTTATTAGTACGGTCAGGATTGCCATTGGCATCAGTAAAACCAATGATTCGATTCAGGATCGGAGGCTTCCAGCGCTGCTGGTTTCCGTTATAGGTGACGTATTGCCATACCACTTCAGGAGCCTGCGCACCCAGGCTGTTATCGTTCCAGGCATCCACTACATCATCCTGCAGAGAATAGTAGCCCGATTCAATCACAGCGGTGGCATGCTGCTCGGCCATTTCAAAATTGTTCTGCAGGAAATAAACCTCAGCCGCCAGAAAATGTGCTGCCCATTTGGTAGCTCTGTCCTGATAGGGAATGGGGTCGCGGCCTTCCACGTATTGCTCGGGCAGCAGTTCAATAGCCCGGTTCATGTCACTTACGATCAGATCGTAGACCTCCGCTACTGTTGCCGGAGCAGGATTATCAAAGGCCCCCGATGGAGAACCGTTTCTCAAGACAATGGCCGGAGCGTCAGGATTAGTATTAGGTGGAGGCCCAAACATTTTGGCTAATTGAAAATTAGTATACGCACGAAGAAAATAAGCCTCGCCCAATATTCTTGGTGTCCATTCTGGGCCATTACGGTCGTTAAAGCCATTGGCAGGATCTCCTTCCAGAAAGTCAATAATCAGATTGGTTGGAGAAATTACCGCATAACCAGCCGACCAGGTTCTCGATGGCCAGGATAAAGTTCTATTTGAAAAATCACGGCTGTACCACTGTCGGGCATCATCCCCTACATTGATGTAGTCGTCAGGGAGCCAGCCTTCGTCAGAGGCAAACGCAGTGAATAATATGGGCATATTGATGCTGCCACGAAATCCCCCATTACCTCCCATGGTATAGTAGGCTCCTTCAATAATAGTTTCCAGATCCTCCGAATTGCGGGGTTCGGTAAACCCAAACGTCCCCTGCGGATTTTCTTCCAGAAATTCATCGGAATCACAGCCTGCTGAAAAGAGAAATAAGCCTAATCCCAACAGGAGTGTTATTCCCATCCATGTTCTTGATTGATTATTTATCTTCATAATCTTATTGTTTAAAACTTGATGTTAATACCTCCCATAAATGTCCTTATCTGCGGATAGCGCACTCCTGAAACAAATCCCTGGCCTAGATTTCGAGTCTGTTCATCACCACCTCTCACCACTTCAGGGTCATAGCCATTATAGCTGGTGAAGGTGTACAGGTTATTTGCTGATACGAAAACCCTTAAGCCTTTAAGCCCAACATTGCCTAACAGTTCGGCAGGAAAATCATATGCTAGCTGTACAAAATTTAATCGGGCAAAGTCGCCTTTGTACAGATAGCGTGTATGTTCACGACTCAGCGACTGTCCGTCTCGGGTGATACTGGCCAGGGATGGTCGCGGATAAATGGCATTGCGATTTTCTGGCGTCCAGTAATTGCCGATGTAATCTTCCCTCAACGTTCCGCCCCCCGGTGAGGTCTGACTAATCTCTATATTATTGAAAAGATAGTTTCCTCCCTGGAAGGTCAGTTGCGCCGACAGGCTGAGACCTTTGTAATTGAAGGTATTGTTGATACCCCCAAAAAAGGTAGGCAATCCAGTCTTGTCTTCATGCACTATCCGGTTTTCTACAACATTCTGCTGGGTAGCCGTAACGATATTACCACTCTTTACTGTTTGCCCGGTTTCCAGGAATAGATCACGGTCAATTTCGTAAATCATATCATAGCCTGTAGCGGGGTCCACACCGGCATATTCAGCAAGGTAGTAAGCCGCCAGTCTGCCGCCTTTTCTGGTAACGGTCTGGCTGTTGGTTACTCCCAGCCGGTTATCGGTTAACCCCAGCGCTTCATCCAAGCGAATAATCTCGTTGGTGAGCGAGGTATAGTTCAGACTGGTAGTCCATTTGAAATCTCCATTGTCAAAATTCACGGAAGTTAGCTGTAACTCCAGCCCCTGGTTTCTCAGCTGACCAAAGTTTTCAAAGATACTGGACGAGCCAAAAAGTATCCCCTGTGATTCAGGAATAGGTACCTGCAGCAGCATATCCTTCACATCCTGACGATACACCCCAACTGATCCTGACACCCTGTTCTGCCACAAACCAAATTCGAGTGAGGCATCAGTAGTTTGAATGTTTTCCCAGGTAATAGAGGGGTTGCCAAGGCGGGTAAGTACAATACCTCCTCCACTTCCATAGGCTGGCCATCCGGTGTAACCATCCTGTATCACCAGTCCCGGCAGGTTAGGGTTACCGGTCTGTCCGAAGCTGGCTCTAAGTTTGAGAAAACTAACGGCACTTAAGCTCTGGGCAAAATCTTCTTCGGTAATGATCCACCCGGCAGAAACAGCAGGGAAAGTACCATAACGGTTTCTTTCACCAAACACTGAAGCCCCATCACGGCGGAAACTTGCACTCAGTAGGTAACGGTCCTTAAAGCTGTAGTTGGCCCTACCAAATAGACTAAATATACGGAACTCCTGGTCGCTACCTGAAAGAAAGACCAGCACATCTTCGCCAAAGTTGTTGACTTCACCAATATTCCGGTCAGAAGAAATTAAGTTTTCTGCTCCCAGGGCATTTCGGTAAGGCGTACCTCTCTGCTGTCTTTCTACCCCTACTACAGCATTGATATTGTGGTCGCCGTATGTATTATTAAAAGTCATATAGGCGTTTACATTACGATTCCACCTGGTGACGTTGGATTCACGCGAATAGAAAGAAGGACGCACTACATTGGATGCCCACTCTTTGCTGCGGAAGCTGTCATAATCCATCGCTCCTTCTACGCGAACGTTCAGGAAGGGCGCAATATCGTACTGCATATACAGGTTTCCGATAATCCGGTAATCGGTAGCTACATCTTCATAAATACCAAGCGTACTCAGTTGTGTATTTCTACGGCCTATCGGGTCAAAGATGCGGCCATCATTGGTAAACATGGGCAGAATTGGCGGCGTGCCGAAAATAGCAGCACCGTAATTGGGCACTCTCCCTGCATCATTCCGACCACCGTTACGCTGACCTCCGGTTTCACCAAGTGGCATATCAGTTTCGTCCAGGTAAGAAAGATTGAGGTTAAGGCCGGTTGAAAAGTTTTCTGCCGGTTGTAGATCAATTTTAGAGCGGACCACATAACGGTCCAGACGAATGCCTTCTACCAGTCCTTCTTCACTCCTGTACTGTCCGGATACATAAAGATTACCTTTTTCAAATCCTCGACTAGCTGAGAGAGATATTTGCTCAATGGCACCATTCTGCCAGAAAGGATCCAGCCAGTTGGTCCCTTCAGGATTGGAGGAAAGATAACTTTCTATGGCATCACGGTTAAGGTGGAATGGATTATTGGGATCGGCAAAGGCATCTTCACTTAAAAGATTACTATTGGATACGATAGGATCCCAGACAGTATTGAAACCATCGTTGGCCCAGCCCTGGTCTACTACATCCAGCCAGTCACTGGCCCCTACCAGATCAACCATATTGGAGGCAGAGGTTACCCCTCGTTGGTAGTTCAGGTTGATCTCTCCTGCTCCCTGCTTTCCGGATTTTGTAGTGATCAGGATTACCCCATTGGCACCTCTCGAACCATAAATGGCCGTAGCCGCGGCATCTTTAAGTATGTCAATAGATTCAATATCATTGGGGTTGATGATCGTAAAGGGATTAATTCCGGCACTCACACCACCATCCACTGTGATGGGAAAACCATCTACTACAAACAATGGATCACTACCTGCAGAAATAGAACTGGTACCCCTTACCAGTATGCGTGTCCCGGCCCCTGGCTTACCACTGGCCTGCGATACCTGCACTCCCGCCGCTCTTCCCTGAAGGGCCTGGTCAAAGGAAGCGACTGGTACTTCAGAGATTTCCTCACCCCCTACGGAAGATATGGAGCCGGTAACATCTCTCTTAGTCATGGTACCATAACCTACCACTACCACCTCCTCCAGACTTTGAAGGTCTGGATCCAGAGAGATATCAACCCGGGAACGTGAGCCGACAGCTACCTCCTGGCTTTCATAGCCAACCGAGCTATATACGAGCACAGCATCCTGACTGGGCACAGCGATACTATAGTTACCGTCTACATCGGTTACCGTACCCTGTGTTGTTCCTTTGATTAACACATTGACACCGGGAAGTGGTGTATCTTCATCTGAAGCGATGACAGTACCCCGTACAGTCCTATCCTGCGCTAAGGCTAAACTGCTAAAGAGTATTATAATTAAACATGATAAAAAATATTTCATGACTCGTGAACGTGTTAGTTGAACAAAAGGCAAATGGGCTGTCACACGTTTCAGAAAAGTCAGCTAAGGAACCTACATTATTTTACATATTAGTATAAACCAAAACTGTATAAAATGTTTATTAGGTCAAAGTGTCAGCAATATAAATACTATCATTAGCAAACGTAGTACTATATTTATCCAAAAAATGCCATAATAATCTCTAAAGACCAATGCAAAAATCTGTGCATAAAAATGACCTGCCTCATGTAAAGTGTTGTGATGAGCGTATTTAAAGCAGGATTTTAGGAAATATAGAGGAAGAAGAATAATTACTAATTTCCAGATATTATTTTCATTTTCATTTTCATCCTTTTTTTAAAAACTTTCTCAGTCAGCAGATTTTTTATCTGCCTAAATGACACTGGGTTTTTCTATGAAAATGCCATCATTTTGACACAAAATTTAAGAAGTATTAAATATTAACACTAATTTATTGAAACAAATTTGGTGCTTCAAGCCTTTGCCATATCATCTATTTTGGAAATTAGTCATATAATAAGTAAATCGCATTCGGGCCGTCATTTTTTCAGAAGAATCGTTCAGCTATGTTGATTTAACTAACAATTAACAGTCTGAACAATGAAAATTCCAATATACCGTTTCTCGGCAGCGAGCATATTTTTATCAATGCTCTGCCTTTTGTTTGCCTGTGAGCAGGAGGATATTGCCCAGATTGATCCTAACCAGACATTGGGTGATCCCAATAGCCTGTATAATCAGGCTGCTTCTGTGAGTGAACTTAGCACCTTCCTTGATGCATCAGTGACTGCTGGCCTGGCGCTTCGCTTACGTGAGGGTAATAATAATTTAACTGTCTTTGCCCCATCCAACCAAGCGTTTGAAGCTGCTGGTATCAACCTGGCTGACCTTGACCAGAATACGCTGGAAGATATCCTAAACTACCATGTAATAGCTGACAGCCTGCCCTCCGGCCTGTTGAGTGAGGGTAGATATGCTACTGCCAGCGGCAAGTTCCTGACCATCTCAACTGACAATGGCCTTGTCTTGGAGCCTGAAACTGAAGCAGCATCTGTCATCAACGCCGACATCTCCGGCTCCAATGGCTTTATCCATGTGATTGATAAAGTATTAACGCCACCCAATGAACTATCACAGATAGTAGCCAATAATAGCGATTTAAGTATTCTGGCAGAAGCAATTAGCCGCTTTCCAGAATTGGTCAGTGCAGTGGAAGGTTTTGCGTCTGATTTCACTGTTTTCGCACCTACCAATATGGCCTTTGAAAATCTTCTGGCAATATTCCCTCAGTACGAGAGCCTGGAAGATATACCTGACCATGTACTTCGTACTATCCTGGAATACCATCTGGTCAGCGGTGAACTTTTTGCTGCAGAAGTGAGCGGAGACATAGCAACACTACAGGGAGAAAACCTAATAGCTGAAGAGGTACTAAGCAGTGTCAGCAATGCCAATGTTAACGCTTCTAACGGTGTTGCCCATGTCATTGATCAGGTACTGATTCCGCCCAGCGTGATGGAACTGCCCGGTACAGTATTAGGTACAGCATACTTTGATCCGGAGGCGCGCTTTACTACGCTCTACGATGCAGTGCTTTTGTCAGGACTTAAAGAAACTTTACTCAGCACTGGGCCATTTACTGTCTTTGCACCTACGAATGACGCTTTCGCTGCATCGGGCATTGATCTTTCTACTTTTGAAGCCAATGATCCGGCTTTACAATCTTTACTGCTCTACCATGTCATTGCTGGTGAAGAAGTGAATGCTGCGGAACTTAGAGAAGGAGCAGTAATGGCAGCCAACGAGCAGGACTTTTACGTAAACCTGACGGATATGGGTAGTTTTGTCAATGCCTCGGAGATTGTGTTTACTGATGTGCAGGCCGAGAATGGAATCATTCATGCAATAGATGAAACACTCTTGCCGCCGCCCGGCACCCTGGTAGAAACCGCTCAGGCCAGCGGTAATTTTTCCATTCTGCTAAGAGCCTTAGAGATCGCCGGGCTTAGTGAAACGCTCAATGAGCCAGGACCATACACCGTCTTTGCCCCTACCGATGATGCTTTCCAGGAGCTATTGAATACACTGGGTGTGGAAAGCGTTGAGGATCTGACTGCGGCACAACTTCAACCGATACTTCTTTACCATGTCACAAATAACCGGCTTTTTTCTTTCCAGGTGAATGAAGGAGTTGAAATACAAACCCTCAATACTGAAGAGGATTTTATTATCAATCAGACCATATTTCCACAGCCGGATGATGCTCCAGCTATTGTGGAGACCAGCATTGTTCAGCCTGGCCAGGATTCCGAGCTGATATCTACTGATATTGTCTCTACCAATGGAATAATTCATGTGATTGATAAAGTCTTATTGCCATAAACAAACTTTTAATTTGCTAAGTCCTAAAACCGGCCCGCAAGCCGGTTTTTCTTTTTGTATATACAAAATCTCCAACAAGATTTAATCACTTCTCAAACCTGAGCCACCTGGCCCCATGTGCTGGCAGGCTGATCTTCTGGCCTA
>CAZFFW010000088.1:0-21163 GCA_964518125.1 uncultured Porifericola sp. | reverse complement strand
GAATAAGTAAAAAAAAATTGCTGGCAACCTACAGATAGGTAACACAAAAAAATCCTCTCCTGCACAGGCAGAAGAGGATACTGGTTTATTAGAAACAAATAATTAGGCAGTACTTATTCTTCTTCCTCAGGAACAGTGACTTCTACATTAACTCTTTCCCTTTGGGGAAACTCTTTGTTCTGAGAGCTCAGCAGCATATCCAGCGTGATTTGTGTCCCATCAGCTACATCGGGCACTGCATATGTGAAGGTGCGGGTGATCTCTTCACTTACTGCGGCAGAAGACTCATCCAGTGTGGTCACAGAAGTGAAATCTCCACTGCCCAGCTGCTCCAGCAGTTCTATCTCTGTGGCTGGGTCACTAGCGAGGTTCACGTAGTAGAAGGTTACGACAATCTCTTCGCCGGGAAGCGGTTCGGAGTTTGATACGCTAATATCCGCGATAGTGGAAGTAGCGGTCCCTACCAGCTCGTAGTCGGGTAGCACATCATTCTTCTCACAGGCTGCCAGGGTAAAGACCAGGGCCACAAGTGGGAGTATTTTGCTATATATTTTCATCTTAATTATCATAGTTTTGATTTAACAATCCGACTTAATTGTCCCAGAACAAAGCATCACCCAAGCCAACTGCCGGTACATTTCTGCCGTTACGGGTTGTTTCTGAATCCGGGTAGATCAGCCGCTTGATAAACTCACCGTTCAGGTTAGGATTATGGTTAGCCGGCAGTGTCATGTCCTCGTACTGATAGTCGTAACGGCGGGCATCGTTCCAGGCCTCGGGGTGGAGAAACATCGCTATATACTTTTCCTTGAAAATATCCTGCAGACTCAGGTTAGCAGCGCCCACACTTACTTCAGGGTTGGCCAGGTAGGCATCTATTTCTGCTTGTTCTACACCCAACTTATTCAGGTGAGCAGTGATACCTTCAATGTAGGCGGCATAAGCACGGTTTTGATCTCCTGCATCTAATGCTGCCTCTGCCTCTATAAACTTCTGCTCCAGGTAAGTAATCACCAGGAGAGGCGCGTCTTCTGCGGCGTAATATGTATCCGTAACCAGGGTGGAGCGGGCACCTTGCTCAGGAGCATCACCTCTGCCTGCTCCGTTGGGCGTTCCTACATATACACTATCATCAGTTTGACCAAACATGTAGGGCATACGAGGGTCTACATAGCCGTAAGTAGTACCATCCATCGCTTCTACCAGTTGCTCCGAAATCCATCCTCCTAATAAGAGGTTGTCATTATCTATTGCTTCCTGTGCCCAGGGATTACGCTGCAGCGTATTGGCATAAGAAGTGGTTTGTGCATCATCTTCTGAGCTTTCAAAACCGTTATCTACTGCTGTTAAAATAGCCTGGGGGTCATAAGCGCCCGTTTCGCTCAGATGCAAAAGGTAACGCGCTTTAAGTGCATATGCCATCTTAATCCATGCCTCAGCATCACCTCCGAAAAAGAAATCGTCATCCCCTATCACGATAGCTGAGCCTTCTTGCTCAAGGGCATCAATACCATCATCTAAGAGGGTGAAAATTTCCTGGTACAGGTTTTCTGCATCATCATAAGAAGGGTTCAGTGTCTGGGCAAAAAAAGCCTCGCTGTAAGGTAGATTACCCCACAGGTCAACTGTCATGCCCAGGTTGAGCGCTTTCAGGATCTTGGCGGCTCCTACATATTGTGTAGCACCGACTTCATCGGCCAGTAGCTCCAGATCGCTCAGGTCTGTCATGACATCATAAAGGTTGAACCAGGTACCATCATAAGCCACCTCATCATGAATATCCGTAGAACTGGCTGCATTGGGCGAAGCCAGGTACTGCACATAAAAAGAAGTAATCTGGCCTACATCAAAAACGTTGTTGGCCGTTTCCAGCGTCGTAGTAGCCAGCAATCCACTGAGCGGGGCTACCGTCGGATTATTAGGATCGGTATTGATATCCAGGTAGTCTTCGCAGCTTACCGTTATGAGCAGCAGGGTCGCAAGACATAGTATATTGAGCTTTCGCATAATTCTATTCATAGTATTCAGATTAAAGCGTCAGGTTAAGCGTAAAGAAATAACTCTGTACTCCAGGGTAGCCCAGCCCGGTAAAGGCTGCAGCATTGCCTCCTGCTCCCGCACTGAATGACTCAGGGTCATAACCTGTCCAGGGTGTCCAAAGGATGATATTATTGGCCGCCAGTGAGACACTTGCCGCAGAGAAAGGTGTCGCATCCAGGATGGTAGCAGGGAGATTGTAGCCCAGCGAGATATTTCTCAGTTTTACAAAGGAGGCATCGTTGACAAAGTTTTCGGATACGCCTCTGTAGATATTGCGATAGAAGCTGGCACCATAGTCTTCTCCGTCAGGACCTATGCCCTGCCCCAGCCATACCTGCTGCGTATTGGGAGAGCCATCAGCCACAACGCCATCAAAAACCACTACGTCATTTCTGTTAAGCGAGTAATCCAGCTTGCCGAAGGCAGAGAAGAAGTTGGCGTACTGATCATACTGATACTGTCCCGAACGGGCATCTATCAGGAATGAAAAGCTGAGCCCTTTGTAATTCAGGGTGTTGCGCAGACCTCCAAACCATTTGGGCTGAGAGTTACCCAGGATCAGCTGATCGCGGTTTACCTGAGGAAAGCCATCATCACCAATTAGCAGGGGCTGATCTCGGTCTAGTTCTGTAAGCCCTTCAGGCTGTCCGTTAGCATAGTATCGCTCGTAACTGCGCCCGTAAAGGTTGCCGTAGGCTTCACCTTCAATGAGTTGCAGCGTTACAGAACTACCTGCATAACCAAACTGGCTACCCAACACGATATTCTCAATACCTTCCAGTATTTCAACTACGCGGTTGCGGTTGCGGGTAAAGTTAACGGAAACATCCCAGCTAAAGTCGTTCAGTTTTACTGGAGTAGCGCCCAATATGAGTTCTACCCCCTGGTTTTCCAGGTTACCGGCATTGGTAATGAAACGGGTGTATCCGGTAGCGTTAGTCACAGGAACAGGGATGATCTGATCAACACTGTTGGACTTGTACCAGGTAAAGTCAAGGCTCAGTCGGTTTTCAAAGAACCTAAGGTCAGTACCAATTTCAATGGCAGTAGTTCTTTCAGGCTGTAGGGTGGGCAGACCCAGCGAGTTGCCCCTGGTAAAACCCACCTGATCTTCTACCGGAAAGTAAAAAGGTGAAGAATAAGTAATAGCGGTAGAATAAGGGTCAGCATCTTTACCTACTTCGGCGTAAGAAGCCCTCAGTTTACCATAGCTCAGGAAGTCAGGCACGCCCAGCACATCGTTGAACACAAAACCCAGGTTTACGGCAGGATAGAAGAAAGAGCGGTTTTCAGGCTCCAGCGTAGACGTCCAGTCGTTTCTGGCGGTGATGTTGAGGTACAGATAGTCGTCATAGTTCAGCATCAGGTCTCCGTAGACACCTACCAGCCTTCTCTGCGTCATAAATTCGCCAGTTTGCAGTTCGGTGGTATTGCTGAGGTTAAAGAACCGTGGTATTACAAAGTCAATACCTGTAGAGCCTAAGTCATTTCTGCTTCTGTCGAAGATGTCGTTACCCATACGAAGGGTAGCGTCCAGTTTTTCAGCAAAAGTATGGTTCAGTGAAATGTTCAAAGTAGAGTTAATGTCACGGCTATTGATTTTATCTTTGCTGATAAACCCGGTACTGCTCAATGCCACCTCTCCAGCAATACCCAATGGCCCCGGTAAAATTTCAACACGCTGGTCACTGTATATATCAGTACCAATACGATAAGAAATGCTCATCCAGTCGGTAGGGCGATAGTTGAAATTCAGGTTACCAATCACACGGTTGACATCATCTTCGTAGGTAGCAAAGCGAGCATCATAAAGTGGATTTGTATTACCATATGTATTCTGGGTGCCATCAGGATTAATATAATCAGTCACATCCTGGGTATTGGCCCAGTACATCAGCCTTTCCATGATACGGTCGTGCGGCACACGGTTACCTCCTGAATTGATATAATTGATGGAGCCGTTAAGGTCAAATTTATCACCGGCACTTATTTTTCCGGAAAGCTTGGCCGAGGTTCGGTTCCAGTCGCTGAAAGGAATTACACCATCCTGCTGCAGATTCGAGATAGAGCTGTAGAAAGTAGCATTCTCACTACCACCAGAAATGCTTACTGTGTTTTCCAGTTGCATACCAGTTTCCATAGTATTGCGGGTATTGTCGTAGTAGCGGTGATTGGGGTCAATGACCTGTGCCGCTTCTACCGGGGCACCCCAGCTAGGCCAGAAGCTGGTAGGCTGGTAAGCACCAGAGAAGCCCTGCCCGTATTTTTCCTGAAATTCAGGGTACTTGTTGATTTCCTCAAAGCCGATAGAGCTGGTCACATTCACCTTCGTTGCACCGGCTTTACCTTTTTTGGTGGTAATAATCACCGCACCATTGGCAGCACGTACTCCATATAAAGCAGTAGCCGCCGCACCTTTCAATATATTGACTGATTCAATGTCATTGGTGTTGAGGTCAGCTACCCGGTTACTCATCCCGCGGGGTGTTCCATCAGATTCTATCGTAGTATTGTCAATAGGCACACCATCTACCACAAACAGCGGCTGGTTGTCGGCATTGGGGTTAAGAGAGGTCAGACCACGGATGATGATACGGGAGCTCATCCCTGGAGCCCCTCCGGAGTTGGTGATCTGTACACCGGCCACCCTACCCTGCAGGGCGTTTACCAGGTTAGGCTGTTTGGTTTCTGTGATTTCGCTGCTTTGTATTTCCTGTACAGCATATCCCAAAGCCTGTTTTTCCTGCTCAATACCAAATGAAGTGACCACCACTTCCGAAAGCTGCTCCAGGCTGGGAGATAATTCCACATCAATAGTTGAGCGGCCATTTACGGCTACTTCTTCTGCCTGATAACCGATAAATGAAAAAACAAGTACGGCATCCTCAGAAGGGACGGATATCCGGTAGTTACCATCTACATCAGACACTGTGCCCGAGGTAGAACCTTTCACCAGGATGTTCACACCAGGTAAGGCTTCCCCATTGTCCAGGGAAGTTACCTTTCCACTTACCGTACGCTGTTGAGCCCATCCCATACTGCTCAGGCAGAGGGCGGTCAAAAGTGTACATACGTAAAGAAATTTGTTCATAAGATAAGGATTGTGTTAAAAGAAAATAAAACACCAAAGATGTGTTTAGCAATAAAAATAAGTGCCGAAATAAGGTTTATTTTTCAATAATACAAAAAATGATGACCGAATATAGTAAGAATAAGATCACTTAGTAGTGTGATACTATAGTGTTGAAATTCAAGTATTTGTAAATAAAATTAGAAAAAAGTCATTAAATCGGTATGCTGGTATTCATGCATAAATGCTGATGATCTTATTATTTTTACTATGCAAATTTAACGATTTTTTAGATAGTAAAATAATATTTCCGTAAACCTGGCTGTACCGAATATAATTTGAAAACCAGCTGATTTTCCTGTGTTTTTCCTTGTGCGGGCCGATTTTCTGCTATGGCTGCTTCTTATCTGCAGCCGACCAAAAGGCAGTAGTGGTAGGCGGTATCTACCATGAAATACTCCCCTGGCTTTACTTTAAAAAAAAAGCCCCGAACCGGGGCCTGAAAAAAAAATACTTAAGGCAGGTGCCTATTTTACCTTTTCAGCGGGAGGCATCTGCTGATCATGTAGCTGCACCGGCTTACTTTTCTTGCGCAGGCGCATATTCAGGACCTCTACTAAAAGTGAGAAAGCGACCGCAAAATAAATGTAACCCTTGGGCACATGGACATGGAAGCCTTCAACGACCAGCATAAAGCCGATCAGGATCAGGAAAGAAAGCGCCAGGATCTGTAGCGTAGGATGTTTATTGATAAAATCGCTGATCTTACCAGCAAAAGTCATCATCACAATAATGGAAACCACGACAGCGATGATCATGATGGTGATCTCCTGGGTGAGCCCTACCGCAGTCAGGATAGAGTCAAAGGAAAAGACCATATCCAGCAGAATGATCTGCACGATAATCTTGGAAAAGCTCTGTGTGGCTTTCTGGCCGCCATCCTCATGCGCCATCTCTTCTCCTTCTACTTTATGGTGTATCTCGGACGTACTTTTCGCCAGCAGGAAAAGGCCTCCTGCCATCAGGATCAGGTCACGCCCACTGATGTCCAGCTCAAAAATAGTGAAGATAGGCTCTGTAAAGCCGATGATCCAGGTGATCCCCAGCAGCAGTGCAATACGAAAAATCAGTGCCAGCAGTAATCCCACGTTACGGGCTTTTGGCTGCTGTTCCAGCGGTAGTTTGGCCGTAACGATGGAGATAAAAATGATGTTGTCAATACCGAGGACGATTTCTAAAAAAGTCAGCGTCAGGAGTGCAACCCAGCTGTTTGCGTCAAGAAAAATTTCCATATACGTTCGTTTGGTGTTAAATTAAAGTGCTTAACTAAATTAATACCCGCCTTGGGTATTAATTCTCGAATTCAGCGCGTACTTTATCGCAGCTAAGTTACGAAAGACTTTTTTGAACCACATAATTACTTTTTTATGAAGATCGTTACCCTCACCATGAATCCCGCCCTGGATAAAAGCTCCGGTGTTGAGAATATTCGCCCCGACAGCAAGCTACGTTGTGACCCACCCAAATACCAGCCCGGCGGAGGAGGTATCAATGTGTCGCGGGCTATCCATAAGCTGGGTGGAACGTCTACCTGCGCTTACCTCGCTGGCGGCCCGGATGGCGAACTGATGCAGATACTGCTGAAGGATGAGGGAGTGGATCAGCATGTGATCTCTGTAAAAAACTGGACCCGTCAAAACTTTATTGTGGTAGACAAAAGTAATAACCAGCAGTACCGTTTTGGTATGCCCGGAGCAGAGATCAGCGAGCAGGAATGGCAGCATACGCTCAAAGATATGGAAGACCTCTGTCAGAAGGCTGATTATGTAGTGGGTAGTGGCAGCCTGCCACCCGGCGTACCGCAGGATTTCTGGGCCCGGCTCGTCAGAATCGGACGTGAAAACAATGCCCGTTGTATCATAGACACTTCCGGCGAAGCCCTGCATATGGCCGCCGATGAAGGTGTGTACCTGCTCAAACCTAATCTTGGCGAACTGAGCTCCCTTACCCATCAGAAGTCGGTGACGGCTATGGAGCAGGAGGAACTTGCAAAAAAGCTGATAGAGACAGGAAAAACTGAGGTAGTAGTGGTATCTATGGGCCCCCGGGGTGCCATGCTCGCTGCCAAAGATACCGTAGAGTACGTTCCGGCCCCTACCGTACACAAGAAAAGCACCGTGGGGGCAGGCGATAGCATGGTGGCAGGCATGGTGCTGCGCCTGGCCCAGGGCAAAGAACTGAAAGATGTAGCCTGCTACGGAGTTGCTTCCGGTACGGCAGCTACCCTCAATGAAGGTACCGGATTGTGCAATAAAGATGATACCGAGAAACTCTATCAGTGGATTAAATCTAAAGTATGAAAACACCCATTATCCTCAATTTAGAGGATATGATCATTCGCCCCTGGCGCCCGGGAGATGAGGCCTCATTGGTAAAACATGCCAACAACCACAAAATATGGCAGAACGTTCGAGATCGGTTTCCGCATCCCTATACGCACAAAGATGCAGAAATATGGGTCAGGGTGGCCGGTGCTGACCGCCATATGATCAACCTGGCAATTGAACTGGAGGGCGAAGCTGTAGGAGGAATCGGGCTGGTATTTAAGCAGGATGTTTACCGGAGGAGTGCGGAAATCGGTTACTGGCTGGGGGAGGACTACTGGAACAGAGGCATCGCTACCAAAGCGGTGAAGGCGCTGACAACTTATATTTTTCAGCACGAACTGTTTGATATTCGTCGCATCTACGCGGGGATCTTCGAGTACAACACTGCCTCGGGACGTGTGCTGGAAAAAGCAGGCTATCGGCTGGAAGCCCGCCTCCGGAAAAGTGTTACCAAAAATGGCAAAACCGTGGACGAACTGGTGTATGCATTACTGAAGGAAGAGTTTGTGGACAAAGCGCAGGCAGCCCGCTTGCTTAGTGAAAAGTAAGCGGCTACCGCTCTGCCTTAATCATTCATACCCAGCAGCACCTGACCCGGAGCTTCATACTCCTGCCCGGCATCGTCTATCACCAGCACCCAGTCTTTCTGGTCGTTGGGTGTGCGGAAAGAATAGGTGGAGTTGTTTTTGAATTTGCCCAGACTGACGCTGTCGCCAGTGCGGGGATCAAACCACCATACATTGATCTTTTTGGCCGTGAGTTTCTGCGGGTCTATTTCTACCTGTTCGTGCGCGCGCAGGTAGACCATTAAAAAATTCTCTGAGCGGGCGGCCTGTATAGTAGCATCTCCGTCTGCGGCAACAATCAGTGATGGGTCGGGCTTGAGGGCGGTAAAATCCCGGGATTCAAATAGCTGCCGCATATAGCCCATCTGGAAAGCGCCGGGGTGGTCCATCGCTTCCTGCCAGGGGGTACGGGCTGATGAGACCGCTTCTCTGCCTGGCTCCCACATCTGCCAGATATTATGATCGCCATAAGTATGGCCAAAGGCTCCTGCCAGCATTGACCAGTAGGCCGCCTGCCGTACATCGCTCTCGTCAAACCAGCCATTCTCCGGTTTCCAGTTGATGGGGTGGTCCTCGTAGTTGGGTTCACCATCCAGGGTAGGCTTCACTGGCTCAAGCTGGTAATTTTGAGCAGTCATGTTATAGTTGGGGTTATTCTTTTCACCATGGCCAGACTGGAACATATTGAAATCCAGCCAGGCATCCTTATGAAAAAACTCAGCAGAATTACGGTTGCCCATAGGATGGTAGGTCATCAGGTGGCGGCCACCATCACCGGTCTCCAGCCCCTGTGCCATAGCCCGGATGATGGCAAAGTCCTCATCTTCTTCAGGAATACGGTCACCGCCCAGTATCCAGACGATAGGCTGGTCTTTGTAGCGTTTGCCGAGAAATTCGCCAAAGGCGCGGGCGTTCTCCGGCGTAAAAACCTCCGGGCCTACACCCCAGCGCTTGTTGAACTTATCGCCCCAGGTAGGCAGCATACCGATATGGAGCCCCAGGGCGGCAGCTTTACTGACGATAAAATCCACATGTTCAAAGTAAGCCTCATTAGGTTGGGTGGGATCATTATTGATGAGCGGTGTGTCACCATAAGGGTTGGGGGTGTTTAGCCCGTCCAGTTCAGCCAGTACTACTGCCTGTATTACCGTAAAGCCTTTGTCGGCACGATTTTCCAGGTAGCTGATGGCTTCTCCACGGTCCAGGCGGTGGAATAACTCCCAGGCGGTATCTCCCAGCCAGAAGAAAGGCGTACCGTCTTCATTTTGCAGATAACGCTGGTTGTCGCTGACCCGAAGGCCCTGAGCGGAAAGATGGGGTACATGCAGGGTAAATAAGAAAAAAACGCAGAGTATGGTAGTGTATCTCATGGCTGATCAGGTTATGTGGATCGTCTTCTCCGGTAGGCAGAAGGTCCGGATAGACGAATATAATTGTAAATGCTACAAATTGACAGAAATAATTTACGGTAATTTTTAAATTTTATCAATTCCTGCCCTGCGCTTAGGCGATATTCGAAGCTATTTTTTTGAGGATGTCATTTTTCCTGAAACTGAATAGGCATATAGCAAGGGAAAAAGAGAGACGCTGATGATGTAGATAAAAAATACAAGCATTGCCATATCCGAAGGAAGCACCCAGACCAGGGTGATGACCAGGAGCGAACTGAAGGGAATTATTCTGCCCGTATCCATTCTTACTTTTTTCCATACTTCCGGCCGCTGCATTTCCGTGGATAGCGGTGAGTTTATTGCTGTGGGACCCAGACAGGCCATCTGGTAGCTTAAAAAACCCAGCAGGATAGTCATGCCGCTATACATCCATGCCTCCAGGCGCAGGTCAGATCCGGGATTTACCATCTGATAAGTGATCAGCCAGGCCAGTACGCTCAGGCATCCCGCCAGCGACAGACGAAACAGGTAGAACGAAAATCTGTCAACGATTTTCTTTTGCCGGTCCAGCGGTGCCAGGTACCTGATGAGGTAATAGAGCAAAACATTGGCAATAGGCAAAATGATAAAATAAAAGAGGCTCTTGTCGGCATAGCGATCAGGCGTTCCACGCATGTCGAAATGCACTGGTATCTGCTCGGGCAGGCTGGGATAAATCCAGAGCGCATAGAGCACCGGGGCCAGTATCACGCCTAAAAGCAGCCCTTCAGGTTTGGTTTTCACTACCAAAGGTGGTTTGGTTAATTTTGGTGTGATCATATCTACGAAAACCTCAGGATAAGGGATGCACCGGGCTTACTTCAGTCGCTGGATCACTTTTTCTTGCTGTAATTCCTTCAGCGCATCTTTGCCTACCCAGCGGGCGGAGGATATTTCATGCACTGCCAGCCGTTCTGCAATGAGTAGTGCCATGGCGTGTAACGTAGCATTGCGCTTACCGATCTGCCGCAGGGCCCAGCTTATTGCTTTCTTGACAAAATTACGATCGTCGTAAGCTTCTCTTTCTATGATAGGAAAAAATGCGGCCAGTTGGGCATCTTCCGCAGTTTTGTCGTGGATGGACAACTCTGCCATCATCACAAAGCCTGCCCGCTTGACAAACTCCTCATAACGCTCGCTCCACAGCAGTGCCTTATCGTAGGCGAAAGGGGTGCGGCAAAACAGGTTGCTACAGGCCTGGTCGCAGAGATCCCAGGAGTCAAAATCCTGCACCCACTTCTCCATTTGAATTTCGGTTACGGCTTCTTTGCTATCCAGCATGGTGGCCAGGATACGGGCTTCGTGCAGGCCGCTTTTCCAGAGTTGTGCTGCTACCTGATGATCCCTGGGGTGCTCCCTGGCAATCCGACGCAGTAAAGGCATAGGGATGCCCAGCATTTTTTTTCCTCGTACGCCCAGCCTTTGCAGTTTTTGCAGGTATATCGGATCGCTGTGAGCCGGTAGCTCATCCAGCAGGAGACGGGCTTGCTCATGGGCGTTCATGTCCTGATTGTTTCTGCTGATAGCTGTTGTACGGCGGTTTTCATGCAGGCGGCATATTGCTCAAAAGTGTCGTCGGCACTTTGCAGGAATTGCTGCTGCTCTTCATCGGATACCACCCGCTGCTCCACCACCTGTTTGAACTGCTTCCACCGGCTGCCGGTCTGATCTCCGTAGCAGCCGTAATAGTGCAAAGCACCGCTTCGCGCAATTTCCGGTATTTTGACCAGAGAGCGCCGGATCACACTCCCGCCCAGGGTGGCTCCCTCCATCACGTACATGCATCCCAGCGCCTGTGCCGGATGGCTGAGCTGTAAGCCTGGCTGAAAAGAAAAGAGGTAAGGCTCCAGCTGCAGTTGCTGCAGGTCGGCCAGCAAAAGCCCGGACTTCATCCGCTCGCTGACCTTAAGTTCATCCAGCGTTTGCAGCGCTGTGAGTTTCAGCAGCTTTGCTTCAGTCTCACGGTGAAATACGTAATGCCCGAGGATCAGTGCTTTATACTCCTGCAGGCTTAAGCTCTGGGCAGCGATTTTATCTGAAAACGCAACAGCTTCCATTTCATCATGCCGTTCCCGGGTTGCGGTTTTTACTTTTTCCAGAATATTCATTCGTATATTTTTCTGATGATCTTTCTTATAACCTTATCCAGTTGCAAGGTAGTGCTTTTAATATAATTGATCAGCTGTTTGTTGTCAGGGCCCATTTCTTTTTCGTCGATCAGCTGTACCAGACCCATTAGTGTAGCCACCGGGCTTCGGACTTTGTGTGACTGCAGGTAAGCTATGTCTTTGAGCTGCTTATGCTGATGGCCCAGCTGGGCCAGGGTAGATCTCAGGTGCTGGTTTGTGTCTTTGAGGGTTTTAGTTTGTGCCTCTACACGTTGCTGAAGCTCCTCATTCTGCCTGCGGAGCTGGGCAGAGCGGGTGGCCATTACCTCCAGCAGGTTGACACGAAGGCTGCGAGCTACCTCTACCTCATTTGCCTGCCAGGGAGTAGCCCGGAGTTTGACTACCTGCTCCCATTTTTCAAAAGACTTACGGGGCGACAGGCGCACCCCGGCTGAAGCATATTTTTCTGTAGGGTTGCCTCCCCAGTTAACGGTCTGTATGCGTTCCGGCTTAAACCAGATAACAAAGCCTGCTGAACTTTTGCCCAGGCTGATCGCCAGTATACCACTGGCAGTATCTGAGTAGCTGGCTGCTTGTGGCATTTCGTTACCCAGGCTGTCAGTACTATAGTATCCGTTGCGCATCTGCTGCGGAAGCCAGGTGATAAGGTTTGCCACAAAATTTTCGTCCGGCAGGGTGCCTACGCTGTGGTAGCTGTTGTCGTAGACTATTACCGCACCGCTGGCACTGTTGATGTCCAGCAGGGTCATTTGCTGCTGGCAGAGGGCCTGCTCTATTCTTTCGGCGCCGGCCAGCTGTTTGATCAGCTGGGCTTCATTTTCTTTGATATGGGTGGCAAACTGCAGGTCTTCTTTTTCAGCTTTCTGGTGCAGGTAGTAGGAGAATATTTTTCCGATAAATTCGGCAGACTTTCTTTTGTTAAAGTCGATCCAGCGGGGGCTGTAGTGGTGGCATGCCACCAGGCCCCAGAGCTGGTCATCGTGGATGATAGAGATCGTCAGAGTAGCGCGCACGCCCATATTCTGTAGATATTCTATATGCAGGGGCGAAACACTGCGCAGGAAAGAGAAAGAAAGGTCCAGAAACTGGTTTGTTTTGGGATTGATGGCCGGGATGACCTCAGATGGCTTATAATCAACGTCTTCTATGATACGGGTCCAGTTCTTCAGGTACAGTTGCCGGGCCTGGGGAGGAATATCTGTGGAGGGAAAATGCAGGTTAAGAAAGGGGTTCAGGTGGCTTTCTTTACTTTCAGCGATTACCTCCCCGTTCCACTCATGATCAAAGCGGTAGATCATGACCCGGTCGTAGCCAGTCAGATCCCGTATTTTTTCGGCAGCAATATGGCAGAGTTCCCCCAGGTTGTCACTTTGCTGAAAACCTTCAATCACCCGGTTGGCGCTATGATAAAACTCTGCATAGCTCATTTTGTCCTCCTGGGGAAACTCAAACTCCAGCACCAGCATTTCATCGGATAAATGGACCACGGTATCGTAGGCGATTTCCTGCTGATCCACTACAAAAAACAGCGACATGGGATTGACCGTCTCAATGTTCTGACCGGATAAGGCTTTGAAAATACGCTGGTAATCAGCTTTGCGTAAAAGGTCCTTCAGCGATTTACCCAAAAGCTCGCCTGCGCTAAATGGCAAAAATGCTCCTACGTTCTCACTGCACTGCAGGATTTCAAGGTTTACCGGATGAACCGCCAGCAAAAATCCGAAGGGCTGAATTTTGTTAGGTATCTGAATAGGCTCCAACTCACAGTTGTGCAGGTCGTAGTCTTGGTTGTTCATAGCGTAGCTAAAGAATAATAAGAGGGACAGGCGTGGTATTGTATTTGGCCACTTGGTAAATATAACTATCTGCCATAAGCTATAATAGCCAAATAAAATATGATTTGTTAAGGTTTTTTAAACAAAAATGTATTTTTCTGGCGCTCACTACTGATGCAAAGCACTATCCGGAAGGACAGGGATTAATCTCATTTGCCTGCATTTTACTGCTAAACAGCTTTGCTATGCTGTTGTGAGCGGGTATAAAACGCTTATCCCATTTGCAACCTTTGGAAATATCTTTTCCTCAGAGGATAAAAAATTTGTAACAGCAGAAATAGAAAAAGCCATCTTTTTATACATTTCAAAACAAAAAAGGTGCTTTTTTGTCTAAGGCAAATTTATTTTCTGTTATCATAAACAATAACAAAATTTTATTTGATATGATAAATCTATCGCCTAATATTGTTTATGACAAAAGTCAGTAAAACCCTACACCATACTGGATTTTTTGATATGAGATGCATCATCTACTGCACGGGCCTCTGAGCAATTGTTACAGACAATCAGGCCTGGTGGCATATCAATGGTCACACATTTATCTGAATTTTTATGAAGAAGTAATTCCCGGGGCACGCATGCAGGAAACACATTGCTTCCTGTCCTGCTAAAGTCCGGATATTATGGAGATAACAAAAAAGCCAGAAACGCTGGTACCGTTTCTGGCTTGAGTTGAGCTTTTCCCTGCTGTGCGCAAACACATCTATGTTTCCATAGAAAGCAGGGGTTTATTGTTTCACGTCAACCTAAATGCTAAAGTAATGAAAAAAATCATTTACTGCTTGTTTTATGAGTTCAGAAGCAGGTGGCTTCTGCTAATTTCCTGTACGTTTTTTATTGCACAAACCACCCTGGCCCAAAGCATCAGCGGGCAGGTATCCGGAGATGCGGGTGAGCCACTGCCGGGGGTCAACGTCATCATCAAAGGGACCTCTACCGGTACGGTTACCGACATAGAGGGTAAGTACAACCTCAATATCAGTGAGGAAGCCGAAATACTGGTATTTTCCTTTATCGGGTATATTACCCAGGAAGTAGGCATCGGGAACCGCTCCACTGTCAATGTGGAACTGCTCACTGATGCGCAGCAACTGTCGGAAGTAGTGGTCACGGCCCTGGGGATCAAAAGAGAGGAGCGCTCCCTCGGCTACTCCGTACAGGAGATCAATACCCAGGGTCTGGACGAAGCCCGTGAGACCAACATCGTCAATTCCCTGCAGGGAAAGGTGGCAGGGGTGCAGATCGCTGGTGCTTCCGGAAATATCGGCGGCTCTTCGCGCATCCTGATTCGTGGAGCCAGTTCGGTTTCCGGTAATAACCAGCCACTATTCGTCGTGGACGGCACTCCGATTGACAATTCTAACTTCAATAGTGCGGATACCCAGGAGGCGAATGGCGGAATAGACTACGGAAACGCCGCCCAGGATCTCAACCCGGACGATATTGCCTCCATCTCCATCCTCAAGGGGCCCAGTGCCGCTGCGCTCTACGGCTCCCGGGCGGCCAATGGGGTGATCCTGATCACGACCAAAAGCGGGCAGGACAGCCGGGGAATAGGGGTCAGCATCAACTCCAACACTACCTTCAGCGAAGTCTTTATCCTGCCCGACTACCAGAACGAATACGGAGGCGGCTACAAGCAGGCGTTTGATATGTACAACGGCCAGCCGATGGTGGCTACCCAGGCCGACGAAAGCTGGGGGCCTCGCCTGGATGGGCGCATGGTCAGGCATTGGGACAGCTTCTATCCTGGCTCACCCGAATTCGGAGAAATGCGTCCCTGGGTGGCCAATCCCAATAACATCCGGGATTTTTATGAAACAGGCGTGAACCTCTCTAACAACGTAGCCCTGAGTGCTGGTAATGAAGATGCCAGCTTCCGCCTATCCTACACCAACCTGGACCAGAAGGGCGTTTTTCCCTTCAGTGAACTCAACCGGAATACGGTAAGCTTCAGCGGAGATGCCAGGATTACCGATAAGCTAAGCACCAGCGTCCGTATTAATTACATCAACTCGCATGTCAGTGGCCGTCCCGTTACCGGCGACTATATCGGTGACGGCGCACAGAGTGTGCAATCCTCTTTCAATACCTGGTTTCAGCGGCAGCTGGACCTGGACCGTATGAGACAGACCACTACCCCCGACGGCAGGCAGCGGCTGTGGAACCTCTCCGGTCCTGAGAACCTGACACCTTTTTACTGGAATAACCCTTACTGGGAGCTACAGAATGCCTCCAACCAGGACATCCGGGAGCGGGTATTTGGCAATGTTTCCCTCTCTTACCAGGTCAATGATTACCTGAAGCTGACCGGATGGGCCCGGACCGACTTCTACGATGACCGCCGCGAAGCCTGGACGCCTGTGGGGCACGTCAACATCAGTTCTTATGCAGAAGATGTGCGTAAGGTCGCTGAAAACAACTACGAGTTTCTCGCCCAGTACAATCGCCGTTTCTTCGGAGAGGATGTATCTGTCACTGCCAACCTGGGGGCCAACCGACGGGTGCAGAAGCTGTACCGCAACTATGGTAAAACCAATGGCGGCCTCAGCGTTCCAGACTTTTATACACTGGAGGCCTCCAAAGACCGGCCTAACATTACAGATATTTCGCAGGAGCGGGAGGTGAATAGTTTTTACGGAAGTGTCAATATTGGCTACCAGGACCTGATTTACCTGGATGCCTCTCTGCGTAACGACTGGTCATCTACCCTGCCGGTAGACAACAATTCATACCTCTATCCGGCTTTTGCGTCAAGCTTCGTGTTTTCGGAGCTGTTTGATGGAGGGAACTTTCTCTCATTTGGCAAGATCAGAGCCGGCTGGGCCCGGGTGGGTAACGACACCGACCCTTACCGCCTGTACCAGATTTACCAGCCTTTTGGTTCTTTTGGCAGCGCTCCGCTCTTTACCGTTCCCAATACGCTTAATAATGCTGACCTGAAGCCTGAGATCACTACCTCCTACGAAGTGGGTATGGATATGCAGTTTCTCAACGGACGTATTTCATTGGATGCGACCTACTACAACAGCATTGCCACCAACCAGATCATCCAACTGCCGGTATCGGGTACTTCCGGTAATGAGTTTAACATCGTCAATGCCGGTGAAATGACCAACCGGGGCTTTGAGCTGATGCTGAGTGGTGTACCTGTAGAAACCCAGGCTGGTTTTGTGTGGGACATCTCCCTCAACCTGGCCCGTAATATCAACGAAGTAGTGAGCCTGGCCGATGGACAGGATAATTTCCAGCTGGCCAACCGCCGTGTGACGGTCAACGCACGGGTAGGCGAGCCTTACGGAACCATCATTGGCGACGGCTTTGCGGTCAATGAGAACGGAGAAAGACTGGTAGATAACGAAGGCTATTTTATCCGGGAATTTGGCAAAGTGCTGGGTAATGTGATGGCTGATTATACCGGAGGTATCAGCAATACCTTTTCTTATAAAGGCTTTAATCTGAGTACGCTGGTAGATTTCCAGAAAGGCGGAGACCTTTTTGTCGGTACCCGCTCGGTAGGCGTATATTCCGGCCTGACCACCGAAACGGTAGGGCTGAATGACCTGGGCAACCCCATGCGTAATCCTGTCGGAGAAGGCGGCGGCATCCGTGCTGAGGGAGTCACCGAAAGCGGCGAGCAGAATACCCGCTATGTAGAAGCGGTAGACTACTTCAAGGACATTACCGGGATAGACGAATACAGTGTCTTTGACGCCAGCTTTGTCAAGCTGCGCGAAGTACGCTTTGGCTACGCCTTTCCCAGCCGCTTGTTTGAGAACCTGCCCGTCAGCAGCGTGACGCTCAGCCTGGTTGGCAGAAACCTGGCGCTGCTCTACACCAAGGTGCCCCACGTAGACCCGGAAACCACCTTGGGCTCGGGTAATGTACAGGGCCTGGAAAATTCCCAACTGCCCAGCACACGCTCCATTGGCTTTAACCTGAATATCAAACTCTAATCTGCCCACTGTAAAATGAATTTCACCATGAACAAAAATTATATATTTTCACTTTCACTGGCGATTCTCCTGGCAGTGATTACCTCAGCCTGTGATGATGGTTTTGAGGAAATGAACCAGGACCCCAACAACCCCACCCAGATTCCGACTTCCTATATCCTTTCGGGAGCGCAGACCAATCTGATGGAAGAGTTTTTCGGGATATACAATGAGTCTTTCAAACTGAACCTGCTGGGTATGCGCTACATGCAACAGTGGACTTCCACACTCTATACTGATACCGACCGCTATGTGCAGATAGAATACGATTTTACGCCGGTATATTTTAAGGGATTGCGTGACATACAGGAAGTGATCAACCTGAATACCGATCCTGAAACCGCCGACCGAGCCGCGTTTTCCGGACCAAACGAAAACCAGATCGGTATAGCCCGTATCATGAAGGCCTGGGCTTTTCATAACCTGACGGACATCTGGGGCGATATTCCCTACAGCCAGACCCTGCAGGGAGCAGAGAATGTGACGCCGGTTTATGATGCGCAGGAGCAGATTTATAACGACCTCATACTGGAACTGGATGAGGCCTGGGAACAGATCAACGAAGGCGCCGGGATGGTGGAGGGCGACCTGATTTACGGAGGTGACATGGCCATGTGGAAACGCTTTGCCCAGTCGCTGCGCCTCCGGCTGGGGATGCGCCTGAGTGAGGTCCGGCCTGACTTTGCCCGCGAGGTAGTCACCGATGCCCTGGGTAAGGGAGTATTTGAAGCTAACGATGAAAATGCCCTCTTTAACTATAATGAGCAGGTGCCTTTTGTCAATCCCTGGTATAATGAGTTTTATCTGGAAACCATTACCCTGGCAGTATCCAACACCATGATAGACCGGCTGATGGCGCTGGAAGATCCCCGGCTACCCCATTTTGCCAAGGAAGCGGACGCTTTTGGAGAATTTATCGGGATGCCCTTTGGCGTGAATGCGGCCATTGCCGGCAGTATCAGGAATGAGGAAGTGTCGCTGCCGTCTGACCAGATTACGACACCTACCTTCCCGGCGATACTGCAGTCTTATTCCGAAGTCCTTTTTCTGAAGGCCGAAGCCGCCGCCCGGGGCTGGACTTCCGAAGATGCTGCCGCTTTGTATGAGCAGGCAGTGGCAGCTTCCTTTGAGCAGTGGGGCGCTCCTGCTGACCAACTGGAAGCTTACCTGGCACAGCCCGAAGTAGCCTACGACGCTACCAACTTCCGCAAATCTATCGGTGAACAGAAGTGGCTCGCGCTCTATACGCAGGGCATGGAAGCCTGGGCTGAATGGCGGCGCCTGGATTATCCCGAGCTGATGCCTGCCCCTGATGCCGCCGCCGGCAGGGATATTCCCCGTCGCAAAGGTTATCCGCTGTCTGAGATCAGCCTGAACCGCAACAACTACGAAGAGGCAATCTCACGCCAGGGGCCCGATGTCATGAGCACCCGCGTCTGGTGGGATCAGTAGCCAAAAGCTAAAATTTTACCATGAAAAACATTCATCACAAAAAAAAATATTCACTCTTTCAACCTAAACTTTTCTTTATTATGAGGAAATTATTCAGAACAACCCACTTATTCACCCTGCTCGGCCTGCTACTACTGGCCCTGCCGGCAGCTGCTCAGCAGACGGCCATGCAGTACAAACATCCGCTGGACCCCCTGGATACCAATGAGATCAAGCTGGTAAAGCAGATACTGCTCAAAGAAAACAAGGTTACCAACGACAGCAGTATTTTGTACAGCATCATCAACCTGAAAGAGCCTCCCAAAGAGGAAGTGCTGGCCTATAAGCCGGGACAGACTTTCCGGCGGGAAGCTTACGCGCATATCTATGATTACAACAGCAATGAGTTGAACAAAGCGGTTTTTGACCTGAAGACACAGAAGCTGCTGGTTTACGAAAAAATAGCAGACAAGCAGCCTGTGGGCAGTTTCAAGGCGGATTCTATTGTGGCAGAAATCGTAGAGGGTAATCCGGAGTGGGTAGCCGCACTGGAGAAAAGGGGCATCAACCCTGATTCTGTCAAAGCCGGCTATGGCAACTTCGCTGCCGACATGGGCCTTGCTCCGCTGGGTAATCGCGAAAAAATCCTTTCTCCAGTGTACAAGAACAAAAAATATGATAATGTGCCCATCGGCGGCATCTACGCCTATGTAGATATTACTGATAAGAAGGTGCTCAAAGTCGTAGATACAGGCCGCGGCTGGTCAGAGCCTGTAGCGGTTAACTATTTCAACGGTGACTCCATCAAAATAAACCTGGAAGCACCCAAGCCGGTAGTGATCTCGCAGCCCGAAGGTACCAATTACCGCATAGAGGGCAATCAGGTGATCTCACCTTTCTGGAAATTCCGCTTTGGGGTGGACAACCGCACAGGCCTCGTCGTGTATGATGTGCAGTATTTTGACCATGCCCAGGACAAATGGCGTTATATCCTGTACCGTGGCGGATTGTCGGAAATGATTGTAAACTATGGCTCTCCCGACCTGATGAACGCCTCCAACAATTACTTTGATGTGGGTGAATTCAGGCTGTTCCAGGATGTGGCACGGCCGCTCACTGCCGGAGCTGATGCTCCTGAAAACGCTACTTACCTGCCTGTCACCCTGCACGACGACTATGGCAGCCCTATTCATGCCGACAGTTCCGTCGCAGTATTTGAGGAGTTTGGCGGTGTGCTTTGGCGCCACCAGAAGTACGCCCGTAGAGCGACAGACCTGGCTATCAAGTATTACATCACTGCCGGAAACTACGACTATGGTTTTAAATGGATATTCAAGGAAGATGGTAACATCAAGGTAGAAACAGAGCTTAATGGTATTGCGCATATCCGTGCAGTAGAGCGGGTGGCCGATGTAGCCAATACAGGCGATGAAGCCTATGAGGGTAGCTACTATGGTACGATCGTAGAGCCGCATGTGGAAGCCAATAACCACCAGCACTGGTTTGTGTACCGTTTTGACCTGGATGTAGATGGCCAGAATAATTCTGTGGGCGAAATGAATTCAGTGCCTGTACCGGTAGGCCCTGATAACCCTTACGGCAACTCACTGGTGGGTAAAATGACCATGTTCAAGACTGAGCAGGAAGCGCAGAGAGACGCCCAGGCTTCCAGCAGCCGTATGTGGATGGTGATGAACCACATGGTAAAAAACAAATTTGGCCACCCTTCCTCTTATATGCTGCACCCCAGTGCGGGCATTACGCCGCTGGCCTCCAAAAACTCATCTCTTTACAAGCGTGCCCCAGTGCTCTATCACCACTTCTGGGCTACGCCCTATCAACCTGATGAGCTGTATGCTGCGGGTGAGTTTCCTGCCAGCAACCAGACAGGCGAGGGCCTGCCAGCCTGGACAGCGCAAAACCGGAGCCTGGAAAACACAGATTTGGTCAGCTGGTATGTTGCCGGAGTGACCCACGTGGTGCGCCCTGAGGAATGGCCCATCATGAACCAACACACGGTAGCAGTGACTTTGATGCCATTTGGTTTTATGTCGTCTAACCCCGTATTGGGTATGCCCCCCGCCAAGTTGCCCGAGGCAATAAGCCAGGAGGTAGTACCCGGTGAAGACCTGACCGGACAGAAGAATGTAGTCCCTGGAAAACGTGAATGAGTGAGTTGTTCCAGAGTCGAGCCATCACCTGTGTGGGAGGTTGCATACTTTTTGAAAAATTTACTATGGGAAGACCGGCTTATGCCGGTCTTTTTATTTTAATTTTCCC
>CAZFFW010000087.1:19863-21297 GCA_964518125.1 uncultured Porifericola sp. | reverse complement strand
AGCCTGATAGGAAAAGCAAAAAAAGGAATGCTGGCTGGCAACTCCACCTGTGGGCGATTGGCGATTAAGAAAAAACAATAGTCCACTTAAATTGGCCTTTAGTCTAACATATGGTGACTACCCGGTGTAGCCTATGCACTCAGCAACAAATTTTGCGTATATAGCTATCGTCTGCTTATCCGCAGGTGATGCCTATGATCGTTAACTTCTTAAAAATCAGTCTGTCTGCCAGGAAGGCTGGCCTGCTATCGGTTCTGATACTGGTTATTATTTTTGCCTGCACCCCCTCCTCTGAGGAATGGGCTTCTTTTACCGATTTTGATGAGCAGGAAAGCACCATGATATGCTGGAACGAACAGCACAAAAATACGCTCATCCCCCTCATTGCCCGTATTTCAATGCAAGATCAGGTGACCCTGTTTTATAATGAAAAGTACCACCGGCCGGGGGAAGTAGCGGCCCAACTGCTGGGAAGCGGTGCCGAACTGGAGAAGGTGACTTTAAGCCCCTTTAGCCTGGAAAAAGACAATATCTGGATACGTGACTACGGTCCCTCCTTTATGAAAGATACGAAGGGTAATGCCCGGGTGGTGGGCTTTGGTTATCCCCACCAGGAGTACACTGATTACCAGAACTTCGCTGAAAGTTTTTCCTTACGCATGAAAATTCAGTTCTACAAAAGTCGGCTCCAAAGTGTAGGTGGAGGCCGGGAAGTAAACGGAAAAGGCACTATCCTGCTGATAGAAGGCTATGAGAAAGAAATTAACCCTGGTCTCAGCAAAGCAGAGATTGAAGAAGAGTATCGCCTACATTTCGGACAGAAGCATTTTATCTGGCTAAAGCGGGGTATTCCTCAGGATGACTTTATGGGTTATGGCCCCTTGATGGATAATATTTACGGCTACGGTACCAACTGGCATGTGGATGAATTCTGCCGCTTTGTAGATGCCAATACCTTACTACTGGCTGAGGTAAGTGACGAAGATATGGAGAGGCATCCTTTTTACCGGCTGGTGCACGAAAGGCTGGATGAAAACTACCACATACTCAAAAATGCTACCGATCAGGACGGAAACCCTTTCAAAATCATAAGAGTACCACAGGCGCCGGTGATCTTTACGGCTTCCCAACGGGATAATGTTGAGATACTTTATACGCCGGTGACCAGCTACCTGAATTTCGTCATTACCAACCATTCCGTGATTATTCCTACTTATCATACAGAGGGTGCCGCAGATTATATCCGGCAAAAAGACGAGGAAGCCATGTCTATTTTCAGGCAGGTATTTCCGACTCGTGAAGTCTGGGCAGTTAATGCACTAGAACTAAATCATAAAGGAGGAGGACTGCACTGTGTGACACTACCGCAACCAAAAAAAAATGTAGTGAAAAAGTCCAGCCTGTTTAGCTTCTTTAGAAAGAGAAGTTAATTCA
>CAZFFW010000087.1:0-19763 GCA_964518125.1 uncultured Porifericola sp. | reverse complement strand
AATGTAGTGAAAAAGTCCAGCCTGTTTAGCTTCTTTAGAAAGAGAAGTTAATTCAAAGGTCTATTCTCTTCAGCTTACGGATCGGTACTTCCGGAGGATCGGTACTGTCAAGATAGGCCTGGACGTGAGGCTTCCCTAACTGCAGGAAGCAATCATGCACATAGTGGAAATAATCTGCCTGTACGCAGGCTCTACTTTCTCCGAGGCCATAGGCGTATCTTTCTCTGGCTGCTTTTGTTCCTTCATATACCCAGACTTTCCCCGCCGAAGGGAGGCTGATTGCACTGCTTACCTCTTTTCTGGTATAATTTCTTTCCCTTGCATCCAGCATTTGTAATTCTTCTTCTGTCACCTGGAACAGTATTCCTGTAATTTCATATCCGACTGCTGAACGAATATTGAGAAAGGTCACATAAACTTCCGGTCGATAACCTGTGCCCAGATCAAGGTAATATTTGTAGGAGTGCAAATTCTGCGTATTGTCCATGGCTACGTTCCAGCAGCGGCGATATCCCTGCAGTTGGCAAATGCAGGATTCTACAGGTCTGTTGGCATTACGTCTAAGAAATTTTCTGAGACCCGCTTCCTTTACCAGGGAGCCAAAACCGAATACAAAATGGGGCTGGGACATCAATATACAAAAACGCCCCTGCAGTGGTTCAGGGGCGTTAGTTTTATGGTATCAATAATCAATTTTCTCTACCGTGTACCTGCGAAGGTGGCGAGGTAGCCTCTACTGCCGTAAAGGGTTCCAGTATTTTATAAGTATGCTTAGCATTCTTGGGTACCATGTAGGAGTCACCGGGCTCTAAGGTCACTACCTGCCCTTCAGAGTGCAGTTCAGCCTTACCCTTTAACACAAAGCCTACTGTTTCATAAGGACGGCTATGCGGCTCCTTATTATCGCTAGGTTGCTCGTCTTCCCACATCCGCATTGACACCTGTGTGCCTGAGGCCAAAAATTTTTCTCCGTTCTTCATTTCCGGAGAATGCTTGGAATCTATCTTCTTAATGCTTGTATCAGCCATAGTTAAAGTATTTGAGTTCAAAAAATGATTTCTACTTACTTAACCTCTCAGCATGCCTGTTGTTTAGGGAAGCAGGACAACCGGTGGTAGCGTTACTTCATAAAACTCACCATTTTCCAGGCGATAATGTACGGTAAACGCATGCGTTTGTGCTTCTGCCGGAGCTACTTCCGGTCTGAGAATAATCCGCTGGTCTGAAGCACCCAGGTCATCGTCTATCAAAAAATCAGGCAGGCCTACAATTCGTCCGCTGTAGGTATCGTAAATAGAAAAAACCGCATTCAGCGTATCGCCCGCAGCAACCATACGGCTGCTATTGGCCTGCCCGTAGCTGGCATTGCTGAATATGGCAATCTCGGCAATTTCTTCACTGGGCTGGGCCGGTGGTGGTGAGCAGGCATAAGCTGCAGAGACCAAACTACCGGTACTTACCGCTTTATCCAATACTACCTCTGCCGCCTGGGGCAACAGTTGTATCCCGTAGAGGTGGTAGGTGATGCGCGCCTCTGCGTCCAGGTTTTCCATCACGCTAAAGCCGTCTTCTATCAGCCTTACGTTATTTGCCTCTATTCCCTGAATATTGAGGTAGGTCTGCTCAAAATCTCCACATTCATTAAATTCACAACCCCAGGGAATGAACAGCATGCCGGTCAGTATCCCTATTTTCCAGTACTTAGTCATAATTTCTATCTGCTTTTTTATCAACAAAGAGACAGAAACCATTCCATTAATTGCACTTTTTTTATCTTAAATTTGCACTTTATTACTTTTATTATAATATAAAGTGAAATTTATTTGTGGATAAAATTAAATTTCCAGTTTTATACAGCTTACTCCATCCAGGATCTGCATTTACTTCACCACTTCCCGGGGAATGGCCGCGGGTAGCCGACTCATCATCTCATTGTTGACCAGCTGGGTAAAGTTGGTAAATGACTGCACATTGATCACATTGTTCTTCTGCCGCCCTACCAGCACCACTTCGTCGCCCACCTCGGTACCGGGAATATGCGAAATGTCTACCATAAACAGGTTCATGTTGATGAGCCCGACAATGGGTGCCTTCTTCCCCCTGATGAGCACATGGCCGCGATTAGAGAGGGCGCGCGGATAGCCATTGGAATAGCCCAGCGGCATGACCGCCACCTCCATATCCTGCGTGGCCTGGTAAGCCGTACCATAGCCGATAAACTCCCCGGCCTGCACATGCCGTATGTCCATGATGTCTGTTTTCCAGGTGAAGATACGCTTGAGCGGCTGGTCAGATGGTTTGTCTACCTCCTGCAGATGCAGAAAATAAATATCCGGACTGGGCCAGAAGCCGTACTGCGCCACACCCACCCGCACCATATCATAAACGGTATCTTTCATGGCCAGGGCGGCGGCTGAGCAGGCAATGTGGCGGTAGTTAGGCAGATGATTTTTGGCTTTGCAAAGCTGCAGGAATTCCCTGTAGCGGGTGTGCTGCCGGTCAATCTTAAACTGGTTGGACAGGCTCTCAGCCCCGCCAAAGTGGGTGCAGAGTCCTTCAAAAGTCAGGTGCTCGCGGTGCTCTTTCATAAATTCCAAAGCACGGGGAAACTCCTCTGCCTGCAGGCCGGTGCGGTTGGCACCGGTTTCTACCTCCAGGTGCACCAGGGCTTTTTTGCCTGCTTTTTTGGCCGCTTCCAACGTTTTGGGAAGCCTTTCAAAATTGTAGACATAGAACTCAATCTCATTCTCAATAGCCCAGGGAATATCCTCTTCGTACAATATCCCCATGATCATGATGCCGGAGTCTTTAGTGAGGCTCTCCAGCACCTCTTCGGCCTCAAAGGCGGAGGCTACCGAAAAATGCCGTACCCCGCAGGCTTCAGCCATGGGTACAAACTGCCGTATGCCATGCCCGTAGGCGTTGGCCTTGACAACGGAAGAAAACCGGACATCTGGCCCGGTTTTCTTTTTGATGAAGTTGATATTGTTTTTAAGAGCTGCCTGATTTAATTGTATTCTTGACGAATGTTTTACCATTGTTTTGGGGTTTCATTCCAGACATAGGCACGGCCCCAGCTATCTCGGGCCAGCTTTTCTACTTTTTTGATTTCCTGTGCCGGTACTTTTTCTGCCCAGTTTCGGGCTTCCAGGCTGTTGTAATGAAAGGCATATACCCTTGCAGCAAACTGGTAAAAAGGAAGTGACGACTCTCCATGTTTTTCACCATGTTCGTACACCGAGGGCCGGATGCCCTGCCCCCAGTCCTGTCGGCCTTCGTTGTTGGGGTTGAGGAAATAGGCTCGCATTTCACCCTGCGGATCCTGGCGTACCCGCAGCAGGGAAACAGCATGAAAACCGATCATATCACCTCTTGAGGAAGTGATGTAAATCCCTACCGGATTGGGATACACCAGGCGATGGCCACCATTGTAATCAGGGTGGCAGGAGGCGTAGAAGATGCGCTGAAATCCTTTGAAATCGTGGATGGCATTGAGCAGGTAGTTGTACACTGAGGCAAAGCCCACCTGTATCCACTGCCCGTAAAGCGCCGGGTTCACCCACTTATGCGGGTCTTCGCCCCGGCCGGTGGCCAGCCGCATCATTTCGTTATAAATCTTATCCAGCTTGGGCACCAGGAGCACCGATACCGCATCCAGGTTGTAGTCCAGCTGGTTGACCAGGCCCTTGCCCAGCAGGCTGGATTCCAGTTCGAAGCCTTCAAAACGAAAAGCCAGGTTATCCTGTGTGGCCGCAGTGATCACCAGGTTGATCAGCTTGGCCGGCGCATGCTGGCTCCACATGCTGATGCCCCGGGCCGACTGGCAGGTAGGATTATTTCCCTGCCCTACGCCCAGCGGCTGACCCAGGATGCGGATCAGTGCCCCGATGAGGTACTGCAGGGCCTTCACATCCGGGTGCTGATGCACGATAGACTGCAGTATGGCCTCTTCGGACTTGCTGTTCAGCCTGATCCTGCGGATGTTATCCAAGCCGGCTCGTACTGCCTGCCGGGAGAAGAGTCCCTTTTCCAGCATTTTGGCGAAGCCATAAATACACTGGGCGTTCCAGGGGTGTACCACCTCGCGGATCAGCTTACGGACGAACTTTTGGTGGCGAAACCATTCGGCCTCTCCGGTATCACTTAGCCGGAGTGCGGCGGGTACCAGCTCGTCTTTTTCCTGCGCGATCAGGTACAGCAGCAGGCTGGCATGATGCGTACTTACCAGGCCGTGGGCCCGCATCTTCTGCCCGATTTCCGTGGCTTCCTTTGCCAAAGTTTCTGGCGAAGCTTCTTTCAGAAAGGCTTCATAGGCGTCCAGGTCCTGGTGCTGAGCTGCCGCCGGAGTAGGTGCGTACAACTCATCCACGTACATTTTTAGCACACGATCACTGTCTGATGCATCAGTCAGCGATGCTTTATCCTTCACCATGCGGATGATCTCGCGGGCGGGTCGGGTGACCACCGGCCGCTGCTCGCAGACGATGGTGATCTCCTCAGCCAGCTTCTCTTTGATGCCTTCCAGGCGGGAGTTGTTCAGCAGAAAGCTGAAGAGGTTTTGTACTTTCTTCTGCTCCCGCTCGCTCATGATGAGCCTCGTCTCTTCGGTAGGCTCCTGGAAAACGAACTCCAGGTTATGCACCAGCACCTCTTCCAGGAAAGCTCCGGCTTCGGCAGCTTTTATCTTGGGAGATTTCATATCTCCTTTGGCAAGCGCCAGCATGCGAAGCTCACTCAGCAGTTCAATAGTTGAGTTAGGATGTCCGCTTTTCAAAGTGCCTTTGACCAGCGTAGGCACCAGGCGGTCGGGTTCATTCCAGGGCGAAGCCTTAAAAATACCGGCTTTCACCATCCCGCCTATACTGTCATAAAGGTATGCCACACCTTCCGGTGTCAGGCTGAGCGCATCTATCTGGCTTAGCAGCTTTCCTGCTTTATCCGCTCTCGTCAATTCCGTGGCTTTCCTGAATTCCTGGTAAGATTCCTGAAAGTTATCCCTGCTACGCTCTGTTAAAATAGTTTGAGTCATTCGGTGATTTAAAATCCGTTATTATAAATAAAAGTCTACGTTCTCGTAATGCTTCAGCAGTTCCGTCATGCGGTCGGGATCTTCTCCGCCGAAATTGATAGAGCCGAAGTGGTTGCCGTAGCCTTCACGAGAATTTATTTTTTGGGTGCTTAAGGGTGGCACCAGGTTATGGTCAATGAAATAGGGTTCTTCCGTCAGTTCATCAGGAATTTCCAGTTTGGAGATACTATCTTTGCGCGGATAGATCATCACATTGCCATAGTAGGTTTTGGGCTTGTGTCCTTTGGGAGGGAAGACAGCATCCAGCTCTTCTTCGCTGATATTGGGATCGTGGCAGAGTACAAAGGCTCCCAGCGCATCAAAATCATAGGCCTTGGAAGCCAGTTCCAGGATGTGTCCGCCGGGAATACGGCAGGCCACTTCGCCAAAGTTCATCTCATCATCTTCAGTCAGGAACCACTCGGGGTGAATCATACCGAATTCAATGCCGAAAATATCCACCAGCTTTTGTACATGCTTGTGGATCAGCTCGCGCTTGCTCTCCAGGTAATGACCTTCGGGAATAAAATTAGAGTAGCCCAGTTTTACATATTCGGTGATGTTGAGGAAGCGGATCTTGCCTTTGTGGATAAAAGCTTCGCAGGAGAACTCTCGCCCGCTCAGGTGACTTTCAGCCATACAGGGAAAGTCCTCATCCTTTACTTTTTCGTCAATATCGCTCATAGAACGCAACAGGCGGTGGCCCACCGTTCCGGCTGCCGCAAAAGGTTTGATATGTACCCAGCTATCCTCTTCTCCGGACACCTGCAGGTTGGCTTCATTGAGGCGCTTCATAAACTGCCGCACATTTTCGCGGTTGTAGACTTCTTCAAAGAAGCCTACTTTCAGCCCGCCAATGAGGGCCTTGCGCTTCATCATGGCCTTGTTACGAAAGAGGAAAGCCCGGTTGAGTACGCGGGGGTCGCCGCGATAGAGAGAATTAAGTGCCCCGGCCCATTCTACGGTTTCTTCAAAGAGGGGTACAGCGACATCAGCGTTATAGGGTTTCAGTTTCTCGGCCAGGTCAAGGGAGTTGGAAGTGTCGCTCCATTCGTCAAACTGATAGGAAACGAAGGGGATGTCATGCTCCTTTGCGTATGATTCAAAATCAGGGAAGGAAACGACTACATAGGGTTTGTTGAGTTTTTGCATGCTCTCGATGACAGGTAGACTCCAACCTAAAAGTGCAAAACAATTTGCCATAACTAGTTTAAAAATTTGGTGAGAAGCTTATATATAAGCTTTTTGAAGAGAAAAAAAAGCCGATCGGGATAAATCATCTATCCTGACGGTTTCTTTATAAGACAACTGTGATATGAGGCAGGTGTTCCGAATAATTAACTATAAATCAGAATGGAGTCCTTAAGCCTTATTTCAGCTTCATCAGCTCACAGCATTTATATCACCTGCCATTTGCAGTCAGTTAATCTTCCAGTCTTTCATCTTTCCCCTTCTTTACCGGCACGCCTACATCATCAATGACCTGGTACTGCTGACGAGGATAGACTGGAATAATTTTACCCCGGTAATCCGCTTTGTTCAACTCGGCAATGATAGCCTGCTGCAGGCGGCTTTTCCAGACGCGGCGGCTGCGGGCACCCACCAGGTAGCGTATGCTGATCTCAATCCACGAATCGGTAGCCGATACATAAAGCTCGGGTTCCCGGGACAGCTTATGGTCCAGGTTTGATTTTTTCAGAATGGTAGCGTACTCCTCAGCAGGCTGGCGCATTGGCTCCGACAGCAGCTTGTGCGAAAGCTGCTCCAGTACCTGCAGCGCCAGGGGCAGGTCCGACTCATTGGCAATGGGTACTGCCAGTTCGTCCCAGACATAGGGAAAATCCCGCGTCAGGTTGGTGACGGTACCGGTCAGGATCTCATTGTTGGGAAAAGTCAGCAGCCTTCCGGTGGGTTGTTCAGCCTGCACCGCCCCCCCTCTTTCGGGCGATCCGATCTCCCAAACCGTGGTAGTCAGCGGGTCAATTTTATATACATCGCCAAAGACTTCACCAACCGAAATACGGTCGCCTACGCTGTAGTAACCCTTAAAAGAGTTGAGCAGCCAGCCGGTAAAACTTTCGATAGGCGTCTGCAATGCCCAGGAAAGGGCCAGGCCCACCAGACCCACCGAGCCGACCAAAGCACGAATATCTCCGGCCAGCACACTAAGCGCCACACCAGCGGCCAGCAGCCATACCGAAATAGAGAACACTGCCAGGATGGCACTGGAGGTGCGCCAGTGCTGCGTAAACTTACGAAGCAGCGGCCGGAACAGCCGCAGCAGCAGCCAGGCGATCAGGAGGGCTGCTATGGCGATCAAGAGCTTGGGCAGGTTGTTGTAAAAGCCCAGCCACAGCTCCTGCAGGGTAGTAAGTGCCTCATCAGTAGCTGCCTGCCCGATCTCCTCGACCGACTGTTCGGTAAGGGTATCCTCCTCCTGGACTACCTGCTCAGTCGCAGTATCTGCCTCCTGCGCCTGTAGCTCTTCTTCAGGGAAAATGAGCAGCAGCAGCATGGTAAAAGCCACCGCGATGATGGAAGCCTGCCGGAACTTACTCAGCTGCCGGTTGGCCCCCTCGGCAGTATTGCGCCGTCTAAGCCGTTTTTGCCGAAGCCTGCGCTTTTGCACTTTCTCCCGCTGTCGGTGGTCAGGACGCAGAGATCGTTTACTACTTTTCTGGCGGGTACGGTATCGCTGGCTGGGCTTCATGGCTGGTGATGCTGAAAAAATATATGATGTTAAAAAAAGGAGAATCAATTTTGAGTAAACCCATTTATCACCCAAGGGTTTGAACTGACTGGCAACAGGCGAGGATGAGAGGTCAGTTCTAGGCTAACCAGCAGGATAAACCCTATGCTTATCCTGCCTCTTTTTGCCACCCTTATCAAAAAATATCCTTACTTTATGTAATATTTCCGTCATCGATGCAACATATACTTAACGATATGCATCTAAGCCCTAAAATGACAGAGAAGAGATGGATGCTCTTTGACGCCGATCATGCTATACCGTCTGTAGCACCATTGAACAGTACATTACCCTAAACCCATCATAGCCTCATGGAACTTCGTATTCAGAATCTCTCAAAAACCTATGCCAATGGCACCAAGGCCCTCAACAACATCTCCCTGAACATTCAGCAGGGCATGTTTGGCCTGCTGGGCCCCAATGGCGCAGGCAAATCCACCCTCATGCGTACCATTGCCACCCTGCAGGATGCCGACTCCGGCTCCATCACGCTGGATGGCCAGGACGTCAGCAGTAACAAGCAGGCCATTCGTGAAAAACTAGGCTACCTGCCCCAGGATTTTGGCCTTTACCCGCGCATCAATGCCGAAGTGATGCTCGACCACATCGCGCAGATGAAGGGCGTAGGTAACAAAAAAGAGAGAAAGCAGCTGGTAGAATCCCTGCTGAACAAGGTAAACCTTTATAGCCATCGCAAAAAAAACCTGGGCACCTATTCCGGAGGAATGCGGCAGCGCTTCGGCATCGCCCAGGCCCTGGTGGGGAATCCTTCGCTCATCATCGTGGATGAGCCTACCGCCGGTCTTGACCCTTCTGAAAGAAACCGCTTCTACAACCTACTCAGTGAGATCGGGGAGAACACCATCGTGATCCTTTCTACCCACATCGTAGAAGATGTCAGTACGCTTTGTTCTAACATGGCCATTATCTGTGCCGGTGAGCTACTCATGCAGGGCAAACCCAAGGAAGGCATTGCCCTGCTGGAAGGCAGGATTTACCAGAAAGCCATACAGAAAGAAAACCTGCCCAGCTACCAGGCCGACTACCGGGTAATCTCCACCAAACTGATTGAAGGCCGGCTAAGCCTCCGGGTAGAAAGCGACAGCGCCCCGAGCAATGGTTTTGAGCCCGTACAGGCTGATCTGGAAGATGTGTACTTCAGCCATATTTCCAGCAAAGTAGATCCTATCACCCTTTAAGCCTCCGCCATGTTCTGGAATATCTTCACTTTTGAACTCAGGTACAGGTTCAGCAGGCCGGCTACCTATATATACTTTGCCCTGCTGACGATAGTTGGCTTGCTGCGGATTGCTCACCCTGGTGGGCACCCTGCTCATTGCTTCGGGCAGTACACCAGCTTCTGAGAAAGTTTACCACAATGCCCCGGTAGTGATCGCAAACTTGCAGCTGCTCATTTCGCTCTTTGCCATTATGCTGGCTTCCGCCGTGATGGGCGTTCCACTCTACCGCGACCTGGAGCACAAGACCGGCACCTTCCTGTTTAGCTACCCTATCAGCAAGGCTTCCTACTTCATGGGCCGCTTCTGGGGCTCTTTTGTCACTCTCCTGTTTATTTCGCTGGGGGTGGTGCTGGGCATTTTCATCGGTAGTATCATCGGGCCGGTCACCGGCTGGACAGAAGCCATGCGCTACGGCCCCAATACGCTGGCCAATTATTTTCACCCCTGGTTTACCCTGATGCTGCCCAACCTGTGGTTTGCCGCAGCCCTGTTTTTTGCCCTGATCATTTTTACCAGAAATATCAAATCCATCTACTCCGGGGGTATTATTGTATTTATCGCCTACCTGCTGGCCAACTTCCTGTCGCAGGACATAGAAAATAAGGACCTGGTGCAGATTATTGATCCTTTTGGACTGAATACCTTCAGCTACCAGACGCGTTACCTTACCCCTTTTGAACAAAATAACTTTCTGCTGGCCGTGGAAGGTAACCTGCTATACAACCGCCTGCTCTGGATAGGCATGGGTATCGTGTTCTTCGTGGCAGCTTATTTCCGCTTTAACTTTACCTATTTCTTCCAGCCGCAACAGAAGAAAAGCAAGGCTGCGCAGGCAGAACCTGCTTTTGTCGCCCAGGAAACAAAGCCCGTCACTACCAGCTATGCCGGCGGCTACCAGTGGAACAGCCTGAAGACCCTGACCAGGATAGAAGTCAGTAATGTGGTCAATGATGTGTACTTCCGGTCTATCCTGCTGGGTGGCCTGGTGTTTCTGATCCTTGACTTCTGGATCGGGCAAACTACCTATGGAGTATCCTCGCAGCCCGTGACTTCGGTGCTGATGGAATACAAAGGCTACGACTATAACGTATTCGTGTTTATCATCCTGGTATTCTTTACCGGAGAAACCCTGCACCGCGATAAGTCAACCGGCTATGCTACCATCAACGATACTTTTCCGGTCAAAGACAGCGTGATGATCGGCTCAAAGTTCCTGGGGATGGCTTTTGTCAGCTTATTGCTGGCCAGCCTGCCCATCCTGATCGGCATACTCGTCCAGACCTTCAAAGGTTATTTTAATTATAACCTCTCCACTTACCTGATAGATAGTTACCTGATCGTATTTCCCGACTATCTGCAGATGGTGATGCTGGTATTTGCGGTGCACCTGCTCGTCAACAATAAATTTGCGGGCCATGCGGTGAGTATCGGCCTGTGGCTGGTCATGATCGTGCTGCGCAGCTTCGCCAGTTACAATTTCAACCTCTTCTTTTATTCATACAAGCCCGACTTCCGCTGGTCAGAGATGAACGGACTGGGCCATTTTGGTGAGCCATTGTTTTGGTTCAACCTGTACTGGACGCTCTTCGGTATTTTTCTGATCCTGTTCTTTTCAACATTTTATGGACGGGGCACCGAAAGTAGCTTCAGCAACCGCTGGCGCACCGCCAAAACCAGGCTACTGAGCAAAACCACATTAGTCGGTTATGTCTGCCTGATACTTGCCCTGGGAGTGGGGGCCTTTATTTACCAGAATGTAGTATACACCAACCAGTACATTACCAGCGATGAGCAAACCGAGCGACAGGCTGCCTACGAAAAGCAACTGAAGCAGTATGAATTTATGGCGCAGCCTAAGATCACCGATATTAAGCTGAAAGCCGACCTTTACCCTTACGAGCGCGATGCTTTTTTTGACGCAAGCGTAGTGATGGTCAATAAGACCTCAGAACCTATTGATTCTTTACACCTGAACGGCTTACAACTGAGCAGTTTTGAGCTTTTGTATGAGGGAAAGCCGCTGAGCTACCGCTTTCCGCTGAAATACAAAAGAGCCAAGTTTCAGGTCTTTGGTGAAGCGCCGGAGCGAGAGTGGTACAAAATATACAAGCTGCCTTACACCCTGATGCCTGGTGATACCCTCACTGTACAGGTAAAAAGCAGCATAGAAAACAAGGGATTTGCCAACGGAGGGATGAGCCGGGAGGTGGTGTACAACGGTACTTTTGTAGGCGGAGGCTTGCCCGAAATCGGCTACAGCGCCCAGGCAGAAATCAGCAGCGATGAAGATAGGCGAGAGCACGGCTTACCTGAAAAAGATTATGAACTGCCTCCTCACGGTGATCCTTATGGTCAGCGTACACTACTTTTCTCGGACGAAGCTGACCTGATCAACTTTGAAGCAGTGATCAGCACCGTGCCGGACCAGATGGCCATTGCGCCGGGCTATATCCAGAAAGAATGGACCGAAGGCGACCGCAAATACTACCACTATGTGCAGGATACACCCATACAGGCATTCTTCAATATCGTTTCTGCCAGGTATGATGTATATGCTGATAAAGTCACTCTCCCGAGCGGACAGCAAGTGGCTATTGAGATTTTTTACCATCCCGGTCATGATTATAACCTGGATCGCTTCACGGCCGCTTACAAAGACGGGCTGGAGTATTTCTCTGATACCTATGGCAATTTCCAGTTTCGGCAGATGCGCCTGCTGGAGTTTCCACGCTACGCCGGCTTTGCCCAGTCGTTTCCCAATACCGTCCCTTTTTCCGAAAGCTTCGGCTGGCTGGCCGACCTGAGCGACCCCAACAGCTTTGACTACACTTACTACGTGACCGCCCACGAGCTGGCGCACCAGTGGTGGGGGCATCAGATAACACCGAACTATACCCGGGGTTCTAACCTGATTTCCGAATCACTGGCCGAATATTCTGCCCTGGTACTTAGCGAGCGCAAATATGGAAAGGACAATATGAAGCGATTTCTGAAAGACGAATTGGATGGCTACCTGCGGGGCCGTGCCAACGAAAGCAAGAAGGAAAACACCTTCATCAACTGCAACCGGCCCTACCAGTGGTACAACAAAGGCAGTCTCATCCTCTATGCCCTGCGCGACTACATAGGCGAGCAGCCTATCGACAGTGCCATGCGGGCCTTTCGGGATGAGTTTGCCCTGCGTGAAGCCCCTCCTTACCCCGGCAGCAGCGACCTCTACCGCCACCTCAAAGCAGTGACGCCGGATAGCCTGCAGTATTACCTGGAAGATACCTGGCACAAAATAACCCTGTACGAAAACAAAACCGAAAGCGTAAGCGCCAGCCTGCAGCCCGATAGTACCTACTTGGTAAAGCTGGATATACAGACCGCCAAGCTCTATGCCGACAGCCTCGGGATGGAGACCGCCGCCGAATACGATGGGGATTATATCGACATCGGCATCTTTGCTGCTGACGGCACCGACGAAAACGGACGCACCATAACCAATCCCATTTACCTGAAGAAGCACAAGCTTAAGGCAGGAGAACACAGCCTGGAAATCAGGGTGGACAAACTTCCCGCCAAAGCCGGCATTGATCCTTACAACAAACTGATAGACCGGATACCTGATGATAACCTGATCAGCGTAGACCTGGAGTAGCTTGGGAAAACGCAGAGAAGTGACGTTTTAACCATGAAAAAAGGGAAGCATCCGTTGGATACTTCCCTTTTTTCTTTTATGCCCTTAATCCATCATACTGCCGGGTCGGCAGGAGTGTTGGGGTTATTGGACCTTTCCGTATCCGGGTAAGGATAGAAATTCCGGGTGCGGCTCGGGTCCGCGCTACCTGGGCCCGGGCGGCCAAAGCGGCGGCTGTCTTCCAGCCGGGAGCCGGTCAGGAACAGCTCAATGGCCCGGTTTACGTAGATATCTTCCAGCACGGCAGCTTCTGTCACCGGCCCATCGTAGGGTGTGAGAGCAGCATTGACCCCGGTAGGATCATCGGTCTTGGTACGCACCTGGTTGAGTGTTTCAATGGCATCCTCCAGGTTACCCAGCCTCGCCTGGGCTTCAGCTTTGTTGAGCAGCACTTCTCCGGGCAGATAAACCGGGATAGCGGTAGTCCTGTCGCTGAAATAACCGCTCAGGTCTTCTACCGGCAGTCTTAGTTCCGCCGAAGTAGTATCAGCTGGTACCAGGAAGAAATCTACCCGGGCATCTCCCTCCTCTACCTGTTCAGCATCCAGCCCAAAATTATCCAGCGGGCGGAAGTCGTTACTATTTACTGCCAGCTCCCAGACTGGGTTAGGGTTTTCGCTGTCGTAGACAAAGTAAGAGATAGCACTTAAATCCACCGCATTGGCTGCGTCAATGGCCTGCTGGTAGTTACCAGCTATCAGATGGTAACGGCTCAGGTAAGCGTCTACCATATTGGGCAGGTCCAGGGTAGGCCCAACCAGACTGTAAAACGAGTCGGGTGGCGGATTCTGGGAAAGCAATTGGCGAGCGTCAGTAAGCAAGCTGATTACCTCGGCAAGCACTTCAGAACGCGCAGCAAAGGTGGCATTTCCTTCAGGATCAGTGCCTAGTGGCACTTCCTCAAAACTCTGTGTCAGGTAACCCAGGGCTACTGCTTTGAAAAAGTGGGCATGGGCAATCACCCCAGCCCGAGTACCGGCTTCCTGTATCACCTCCTCATCGGTATTGGCAATGATCTGCTCGGCAATGTTGATCACCCGGTAGAGCCGCGACCAGATACCGCTGGTCAGGGAATTATCGTTTTCAATAGCTTCGCCACCCACTTCCAGGTTCAGATAGTTGACGAACGTAGTATAAGCGCCCAACTCACGGGCAGTAACGCCAGGCGTAATGATGATCCGGCTCAGGGCCGCGGTAGAATAGTACTGCCGCATACCTGCAGAAAGGGCCAGCAAACCTCGGCGGCTATTCAGTGCGTCCTCTTCGGTAGCAGCATTCGGGTTGGGAATATCCATCTCGCAGGCCGATACCAGCGAAAAGAACAATATAAAGAGATATATTTTAGATTTCATAGTGTTCAATTTTTAGAATGTTGCAGTTACCTGGAAAGAATACGTACGGGGGATAGGCACCTCGTTGAAGTCAAAACCACGGGTGGTGTTGCTTTGTCCGGCGGCATTGGTTTCAGGGTCCCAACCGCTGTAGTTGTCAAAAGAGAGTAGGTTTCTGCCCACCAGGCTCAGCCTCAGGTTACTGATTCCCAGTGCTTCGGGACGTGCATTATAGGCAATGGAAATTTCGCGCAGTTTTACGAAAGATCCATCTTCTACGAAGCGGTCAAAGGCGCTGAAGGTAGCGGCATTGTAGCCCTTGGGCAGCGCTCCGGTCAGCTCGTCTTCGTACAACTGCCCACCGCCAAAAGGATAGAAAGACAACAGACGGTTGGTAAAGTTGAATACATCAAAATTCTGCACAGCATCAAACTGTACCCGGAAGCTGAACTTACGATAGTCTATTTCATTAATGATTGACCAGAAAAATTCGGGATTAGGATTACCGATCACTTTCTCGTCCAGGGCACCACTAGGCTGCCCTTCCTCACGTCCTACGCGCTCGCGCTGGGGCAGCCCGTTAGGAGCCAGAAGGAGGCTGCCATCAGGATTCCGCGCCAGGTAGGTGGTGTAGAATACGCCCACAGATTCGTTGTTCAGTACGGCGGACTGCCCAAACGAACTGGGCAGCAGGATAAAGTCTTCTTCTATGCCATTTACTACATTGGTATTGCGGCTGAAAGTACCGGTCACTGACCATAGGAAATTTTCGGTCTGTACCGGCACGCCTCTTACCAGTACTTCAAAGCCTTCGTTTTCCAGGGTACCTACGTTCTGACGGGTGCTGGTAAAGCCGGTGGTAGGGGCCAAAGTACGGTTGAGCAGCAGATCTTCCACATTTTTGGTGTAGTAGGTAAACTCTACGCCAAGACGATTATTAAACATACCAATATCCACTCCGGCTTCAAACTCCTTCTGACGCTCTGGTCGTACACCCAGCGTACCTCGTTGGGAAGAGGGAAGCAGGCCGGTAATTCCATCCAGTGCTACAGGATTCAGGTTGGTAAAGCGCTCAAAAGTACCGATACCGGTCAGGTTTCCGGCCTCTCCGTAGGAACTGCGAAACTTGAGCAGGTTAAAGCTTTCTCCAAAAGCTGACTGAAAGAAGTCTTCTTCAGAAAGCACATAAGAACCACTTACTTTGGGGTAAAACTGGGTGCGTTCTTCCTCGGCAAAAAGATTGGAAGCATCTACCCGAATGGCACCAGTCAGGAAGATTTTGTCCAGAATACCGATGGTTTCCTGCAGAAAGGCTCCCTGTACTACTGTCTCAAAGCGGGACTCGCCCCGGGCATCCAGCGTACCGGAAGCAGCAGTTTCCACAAAAGGAGGCAGGTCGGTACTCTGTAGCGCAATGTTTTCTACCTGCTCATACTGTATCGTTCCACCCAGCGCGGTAGTTGATTGAATACCGGGCGCAAGCTGAACCTGGTAACCAATATTCAAATCGTTGTTCATCTGAAAGAAGTTACGGTCAGAACGACGAGAGAAACCGGTAGGATAATTAGCAGTTGTATTAGGCTCAGGAATAAAACCCAGCCCTACCGAAGAATAAGTATCTATGCCCAGTACATAATCAACTGTTAGGCCCTCGGCGGGTGTCAGGTTGAGCTGGAAGTCTCCGATGAAACGATTTGTTTCATTATTAAACTTATATGCTTCAATTACCTCCAGCGGATTGGCATTAGCGTTGGTATTATTGTACAAACCGGTTTCCTCATCTATTAGCGGCGTAACGTTGTTTGAAAAGCTAAAGCCGGTCAGGGCTCCGTAAGCGGCACTGATACCCCCATTGGGTACATCGTTACTACGGCTCAGTGCGTAATTGGCACCGAAAGAAAAACTTGCCCAGTCGTTCAGTATCTGGTCCAGGCGAATTCTTCCGTTGTAGCGCTTGTAATCAGCGTTTTTAACAATTCCCTGGTTTAAAAAGTAAGAGCCAGAAACAAAATACTTGGTATTATTATTTCCACCTGTTACGCTCAGGTAGCTATCGGTACCATAGCCGGTACGAAAGATGTCTTCCTGGTAGTCGTAGCGTTCTACCGGGGTAGTTTGCTGATCAGCCAAATCGGTAGGGTTGGTAAAGACAAAGGGGGCATCGTTAATCTCAATTTTCTTCCGGAGCTCATTGACTCTCAGAGAAGTACTGAAGGTCACTTTGGGTGCGCCTTGTGCCCCTCTTTTGGTGAAGATCTGCACTACTCCGTTGTTTGCTCTTGAGCCGTAGATGGCTGCTGCAGCCGCACCTTTGATTACCTCAATACGCGCTATATCGTTGGGGTTGATGTCTACCAGGCGGTTCTGCGCACTACCGCCCAAATCTACCAGTTCAGATGAGCTGTTGCTGATGATGACTCCGTCTACGATGTAGAGCGGGTCAGATGAACCGGCCAGCGTACTTACCCCGCGCAGCCTGATGGAAATACCACCGGCCGGACTTCCTGAGTTTTGCTGTACCAGTGCACCAGCCACCTTACCGGCCAGGGCCTGGTCTACGGAAATAGCTCCGACCTCAGATACTTTCTCTCCAGATACTGTTGAGATGGCATTACCCAGCTGTTTCTTGCTGGTGGCTACCGAGGTGCCGGTTACCACTACTTCGCTCAGTCCGATCAGGTCAAGATCAAGGGTCTGGTTGACAGTGAGCTGGGTATTGCTGGCGTCTAATGTAACGGTTTCAGTTACCCGTTCATGGCCTACAAAGTTAAATGCCAACTGATACGTACCTGGCTGGCGGCTAAAGGTAAGCTGGTAGTCACCGTTCACATCGGTGACTGTACCCAGGCTGCTGCCGACCAGTTGTACGGTGGCACCCACCAGGGGCTCATCATAAGTATCTACAACATTACCCTGAATGGTAAAGCTGATCGGATTTTGCGCTATCACCTCAAAGGAAATGAATAGCAGGCAAAACCATACTGGTTTTTCAAGTAAAGATTTTAACATAAGAAATGAGAGATTAGTGGATAAAAAATTAAGCCGACACCATTATTAATGGACGAGTAAGGAATGAGGTTGAAAAAGTATTAGCAATAGGAGTAATGCCTAACAGTTCGCAAATTATCCAGCGATCTGTTAAATGAAAAATTTATCAGGAAATAAAATGCCAAAAAGATTTATTTTTTCTCCAAATGCCGCATCATCACCTCGAACACCTGCGGCGCTTCTATGCTATCGGCAGGCATTAGCTCCGGGTTTTGGCTGATGAGCAGGGGGCGGTCTTCTGCAGATTCCGCTAGTCTACCATGGGAGCCTTTGACCAGGGTAGCATCCAGCGGGATGACGTCCATGAGGTAGCGGAAGCCCAGTTTTTTCTTCAGCAGCTTCAGCCCGATTTTGGCCTTCAGGAGCTTGATATCGGGGTCGGCAAAGGTTTCTACCGGGTCGTAGCCGGGCTTCTGGTGGATGTCTACGGTGCGGGCAAAGTCAGGGGCTTTGGCATCGTCCAGCCAGTAGTAGTAGGTAAACCAGGAATCTTTATCAGCTACTACCACAAAATCGCCCGCCCGCTCATGGGCGATGTGATGCTGCTTTTTACCCTCTTCGTCCAGCACTTTTTCTACACCGGGCAATGCTTCCAGCAGCTTTTTTACTTCCGGTAAAATAGATTTATCATTCACATACACATGCGCCAGCTGATGATCGGCCACGGCAAAGGCACGGCTGGCCCCGGCATCCAGGCGCTCCAGTCCCAGTTCGTCTTTGATGGTGATATAACCCTTCTCCCGCAAGGCCCGGTTGATGTGCACCGGATGATTCACATCGGTGATACCGTATTCGGAGAGCAGCATGACCTGTGCGCCGCGGGCTTCGTAGAAAGTGATCAGGTCGCGGCAGACGTCGTCAATGTCCCGCAAATCCTGGGAGATTTTGGAGAAGTCAATGCCTCTGCGCTGCAGGTTGTAGTCCAGGTGGGGTAGGTAGATGAGCGTGAGCGTTGGATTGTGCCATTCTTCTACCTTCTTGCAACTTTCGGCGATCCAGCGGGTGGAAGTGATGTTGGCATTGGGTCCCCAGAAACTAAAGAGCGGAAACTGCCCTAATTCTTTCTGAAGACGATCCCGCATGTCCATCGGATGGCTGTAGATATCGGGCAGCTTGCGGCCGTCGGAAGGGTAGAGCGGACGGGGGGTGACGGAGTAGTCGGCGCTGGAATACATATTGTACCACCAGAACATATTGGCGCAGGTAAAATTGGGATCAGCCTGTTTAGCCGTTTCCCAGATCTTAGGCGCCTGCACCAGGTGGTTGGACTGCCGCCAGAATTTGATCTCGCACTCATCTTTAAAGTACCAGCCATTGCCCACGATGCCGTGCTGGGTAGGCCACTTGCCGGTAAGGTAGGTGTACTGCGAGGAGCAGGTCACGGCCGGGATGGGTGGCTCTATGGATATCTGCTTTCCCTTGTCACGCCAGTTTTTCAGGAAAGGGGTGTGCTCCCCGATGAGGCGGGGCGAGAGGGCTACAACATTGAGTACGACGGTCTTTTTCATGTGTCTATGATTGATTTTCAAAGGCCACATGGAATCTTTGATTAACAATTCATGCTCATTTGTTGTGAAAGTTAGAGCATAAATTGTTAATACCGATTTCATGCTTCTTTCATATTTTCTCTCACCCACTGCAGCTCGCGCACGATGGAGTCGGTCAGTTCCAGGCGAATGTCTTCGGGCAATACTTCCCAGGTGTAGGTTTCTACTTCCAGGTGATTTGTTAAATGGTGGGTTTTCAGGTAGTTCAGCGTCTTGATTACATCATCCTGCGTGGATTGTAATTCGCCATAATTCTCCAGGAAAACAGGCACATGGAAGTGGGTGCGCCACTCTTTGACTTCCGGCTGGTCAATTTCTTTCAAAGCTTCCGGCAGGTCGGGGTACTGTTTTCGGTTTCCGTTTTGATCAATAGCGACCACCTGGTGCAGGTAGGTAGACTCGGCAAACTGTCGGAAAGCCGCTTCTTTCGCCTGTCGGTTTCCTTCGGGCAATAGTGCCTTGAGGGCCGCACTGATCTGTACCTTACCGATGCGGATGTCGGCTGCCTCAAACTTTTGTAGCACCTCTTCCGGGGCTTCGTTCATCACCGCAAAGTGACAGACATCGTAGCAGAGTTGAATATGCGCTCTCAGACAGGCTTCTGCTTCATCGGCAGACATGCTTTTTTCTGCCTGTAAAATTTCTTTACCCATGGGGATCAGCCACTTTTGATAAAAATCAAGCGTAGTCTGCGTATCCTCCAGCAGGCCATCGGGTTCCGGCTCTATGTCCAGGTGCAAAAGCTGCCCGGTAGAACTTTTGATATCGTGTAGCTGCAAGGCGACTTGTACCAGGTTTTCTACGCCCTTTTTCATGGCTGTGGCTAGGGCTGCTTTATCTTTGTGCCAGTATTTGTAAGAAACCGGAGAAGTGGAAATGCCGCCCTCCATGCCTTCAGGCAGGAGTTCGGCCAGCAGGATGAAGAGCTTCTGCGTATAGTCCAGGCGTTCCTGCGTCGTCCAGTCGGGCTGGTGTACTTCGTCCTTGACGCGCTGCCGGTGGAAGCCGCCGTAAGGGAAGCCGTTCATGGTGAAGACGTAACAATCGTTGGCCGTCAGCCAGTTTTTGAAAGTGGCCAGGCAGTGGGCGTTCATCAG
>CAZFFW010000086.1:20343-21411 GCA_964518125.1 uncultured Porifericola sp. | reverse complement strand
AGCAGGGTGAACTGGTGTGGGATGCGCCCAACCTGGGGGGTAATTTTACGCTGGCCCTGCGGGTCAACGAGTGGCGCAAAGTAGGTGGAGAGTGGCTAAAAATGGGCTACGTAACCCGCGATATGACAGTGCGCGTGCAGGACACCCTGAACAATACCGATGCAACTGACTACATTACATCTTCTCAGGAGGAAATTGTATCCCAACCTAAAGTCAATATTTATCCCAACCCTACGACAGGTCCGTTTACAGTGGAGATTACTGAGGATCGCTGGCTAGGCGGGACCCTGAGCATCTTTAATATCATTGGACAGAAGATGCTGGAAGAACCTATCGTTCTGGGGACCAGCCAGTATGACCTGGCGGATGCCAGCCAGGGTGTATACTTCCTGACGCTGCAAAAGGGAGAGCAGAAAAAGAGTATCCGCTTTATGAAGCGGTGAGAAAAACATTTGGACAAAAGCGATAAATCGCAACCTGTGCGAATTAATCTCCTATCCGCCTGCTTACTGGCAAATCATCCTGGTGGATGCATCGTAATAAAAAGATCTGAATAGAACCTTATTCCCTGCTTCAAAGAAAATCTATGCCATTATAAAATCGTTATCTTTAGGGAAAAACAGCAACTATGGGAGTAGCAGAGCTAAAACTTGACATCTTTAGAATGGTGGATCAACTACCTGAAAGTGAGCTACAAAAGCTCTATGGCATGATTACCCACTTGGCTGATCCTGATGCCATTCCCTGGAATACCTTGTCGGATGATGAGAAAGCCGCTATAGAAAAAGGGCTGGCACAACTGGATCAGGGCCAGGGTAAACCTCATGCCGAAGTCATGGCTAAGTTTAGAAAAGGGTATCACTTATGAGTCAATCAGACCGGCAGATCGTCTGGTCGCCTTTAGCAGAACAAGATGTAGCGCAACAACTAAAATACCTTGAGCAGCATTGGGGTAAGCAAGCCTGTGTTGAATATCTAGATCGCATTGACGAAGTCTTAGCAGCAATTTCCTATAACCCGACTACTTACTACCAGGTAGATGCTCAGAGGCACATCCATAAGTTTTTT
>CAZFFW010000086.1:0-20243 GCA_964518125.1 uncultured Porifericola sp. | reverse complement strand
AAACGAAGAAAGCCTTGCCGGGAGATTGTAAAACGTCAAGAAAACCTAGCTTACAAACTCGATCATCGCATATCAATTGGTCTATGCCAAAACATTCCCCTCCCCTTTCCATGTTCTGACTAAAAACAAAGACTGATATGGAAGAAAAAGTAACTTTAGTCAAGAACGCCATACACAATCCGGACGACGCCCGCCATTTTATGCGTATCAAACAGCCGGGCGTAAAAGTGACCGCCAGCATCAACGGTAGAGAGATTGCCGCTTCCCATAATGCTTTAAAGGTGCAGGAAGCCGGCTTTGACCTTTACGATCCTGTCTATTATTTTCCCAAAGCCGATGTGCTTACCGATTCGCTGAAAGGTACGGACAAAACTACCCACTGCCCCCTGAAGGGAGATACGGAATATTTCAGCATACACATTGAAGGTAAAGACATGGAAAATGCCGCCTGGCATTACAACCAGCCCTATGAACGCAGCGAAAAACTGCGGGACCATATCGGCTTTGACCAGAGCAGGGTGCAGGTGATCGAGCATGTAGCAGGATAGATTTTTTGCTTCAGCTTTCTTTCGGATACCCCAGCAGGTACAGCACCTGATCTGACTTTGCCCACTTCCCATTGTAAGCCGTCCTGCTGCTCCAGGCTACCAGCGTCTGCATTTCAGTACGTGAATAGGCACGTTGATGCATACTTCTGAGCATATCCGCTGAAGTAGGGCTTAGTACGCTTCACTTATTTCCAGCAGTTTGCTGATGGTCTTCCAGTTACGGGTAGTGGCCGCTACCTTCAGCTTCTGCTCAAAGAAGTTATTGTTCATCTTCGCCTTTCCGTAACCATTCGGGACAAAGAAATAAACCGTTTTTCCCTTTAGCGCATAGGCTTCAGGCTGGTAGTCAAAGGTTTTTAACTTTTCGACCGCATTATCGGCCGGAACCTCTGCCAGTAGCACAAAATACTGTAGTTTGACATCCTCATCAGCAAAGGGGTTGTGCTCGAGCATCTGCCTCAGTTCTTCCGGCGTTCTGACGATCGTTTTTACCGCAAATCCGTAATGTGCCTCTATCTGCTGCTCAATCATTTGCTCAATTTCCGGGGCATCCGATGCATGTGAGAAGATGATATTTCCGCTCTGGATGTAGGTCTTTACCTGCTGTAGACCGGCCGCTTCCAGCAACTTCTGCAGATCGGCCATTTTTATCTTCTTCTGCCCACTGACGTTGATCCCTCTCAGCAGGGCGATATAGGTTGGCATTTTCCAAAGGTTTTATATTCCAGCCTGCTTTACCGGTACCCGCATCAGGTACATATCCGCCGTGATATAGAGCATAGACTCGTCAGCGTTGAAGGTGCAGTTGGCGGTAGCCTGTCCGGTTTTCAGAGTTCCCAGGTGCTCCCCTTCAGGAGAGAAAATCCATACGCCACCGGGACCGGTAGCGAAAATATGGCCGCTGCTGTGTACGGCGAAGCCATCAGGCAGCCCCTTCTCCTGTCCTGTTTTTTCGGTAGCATCATAAAATACACGACCGTTAGATACATTACCATCCTCCATCACGTCATAAGCCATCCAGATGGCCCGCTTTGGGTCAGAGTTAGCCACGTACAGAGTCCTTTCGTCCGGGGAGAGCCCGATACCATTGGGGCGGCTCAGTTCATCGGTCAGCAATGTCAACGCATCATTTGCCTCTGAATAGCGGTAGACACCCTGGAAATCCAGTTCTTTGGCCTCGCTGTCTGCTCCTCCGGGCAGGCCATAAGGAGGATCGGTAAAATACAGGTCGCCATTGCTGTGGTAAGTCAGGTCATTGGGGCTGTTGAGCCGCTTGCCCTGGTAATTATCCACGATGGTTTCAAACTCAGGAGCAGGATTATCCAGGGGGGCGGTCATACGGGCAATGCGGCGGTCACCGTGTTGGCAAAGTACCAGCCGGCCCTGCTCATCCAGCACCAGTCCGTTGGAACCGGGCTCCCGACCCTGAAAGTCCTCACCACCGAAGCCGGATGGCTTGAGGTAAAGGGATGCACCATCGCCTTCCTTCCACTTGAAAATGCTGTTGGGTGGGATATCTGAGAAAAGCACATAATCGCCCTGCGGCACCCAAACGGGGCCCTCGGACCATTCGTAGCCTTCAGCCAGAATTTCCAGTTGCGCATCCTCCGGGATCAGTGCATCCATCTTGCCTGACAGGCGCTCTATGCTTCCGGCAGACGGATAGGCCGCTCCTTCGGCAGGAGGTACATCGGTAGTAGTTTCTGAAGTTTCGTTCTGTGGCGAGGAAGTACATGCTCCCGCGACAAGGCAGGCAATCATCAGGTTGGTGTATCTGGTCATATTCTAAAAAAATTTAAGCATAAATCTACACTTTATTTAACTGAAGGCAAGGGAATCCCCACTGCGGCAAGCGGGAAAAAAAGGACGCCCCATCTGTAGAAAAAAGCTTCCTATAAGCTCCCCGTTTGGATAAAAAAACATTTTACCTTAATATAGAATTTCATTTTTTTCAACAGCATAGCGAATATTTACACACTTATTACCATTAACACAAAATAATTCGTGGAAAACTTCCAGATTAGCAGTATAGATCTCATCATCATCATTGCTTATTTTGCTATTGTTTTCATCATTGGTTTAGTTGTCGCCCGTAGGACCAAAAGCGGCGGCGACCTTTTCCTGGCAGGCAGAAGCCTGGGCTGGGGTGCAATCGGATTCTCCCTTTTTGCCTCCAATATTTCCAGCACCACCCTCATCGGACTTTCCGGGCAGGCTTATGCTACCGGTATTTCGGTATCCAACTACGAATGGATCACTACCCTGCTGCTGGTGTTTATGGCTATTTACTTTATTCCTTTTTACATCAACTCCCGTATTTCTACCATACCTGAGTTTCTGGAACTCCGGTTCAATGCGCAGTGCCGCAAATATTTTTCAGTCATCACCATATTCCTGAGCATACTGGTAGATACTGCTGGCGGGCTCTTCGCCGGGGCGCTGGTGCTTAAAGTATTTATTCCCGACCTGGTGATCTGGCAGACCTGTATGGTGCTGGCGGTTTTTGCCGGACTGTATACAGCAGCCGGCGGACTGGCGGCGGTGGTTTATACGGATGTGCTGCAGGCCATCGTGCTGATCATCGGCACCAGCATACTGTCGTATATCGTTTTCAGCCGTTTTGACTTCTCCTGGGAGCAAGCCACTGCCGCTATTCCCGAGGGGAACCTTTCGGTGATCAAACCCATAGATGACCCCACCCTGCCCTGGCTGGGGACGCTGATCGGCGCACCGGTGCTGGGTTTCTACTACTGGTGTACCAATCAGTACATTGTACAGCGGGTATTGGGTGCCAAAAACCTGCAGCACGCCCGCTGGGGCGCCATGCTGGGCGGCCTGCTCAAGCTGCCTGTACTGTTCATCATGGTATTGCCGGGAGCTTTTGCCCTTAGTCTTTTTCCCGAGCTGGAAAATCCTGACCTGGTATTTCCTACCATGGTGGCTAATCTGCTGCCTACGGGCGTCACCGGGCTGGTACTGGCCGGGCTGGTCGCCGCGATCATGTCCAGCATAGACTCGGCACTTAACTCCAGTTCTACCCTGGTGGTACTGGATTTTGTCAAGGCTAAGCGACCCAACCTTACTGACACAGAAACTGCCAGATATGGTCGTATCGCTACGCTGGTTTTTATGGTCATCGCTGCTGTAGTGGCGCCGCTGATTGCTTATGCGGGGGGATTATTTAAATACATACAGGAAGCATTCTCCTACATTGTACCACCAGTCGTAGCCATTTTTATCGTGGGGCTGTTCTGGGCAAGGGGCAACGGTAAGGGCGCTTTGCGTACTCTGATCGTCGGCCATTCGGTCTCGGCTATCATTTTCCTGGTCACCAAACTGGGCTACATTACCATCCACTATACCATCGTGGCGGGACTGAACACCATTTTCTGCGCCTTTCTTTTCTATGCCTTCAGCATGGCTGCTACAGCCCCACCGATAGAGAAGGTTAAAGGACTAACCTGGCAGTATCGCCCGGTGGGTGCCTCTACCGCTACTGATCTAGCTTGGTACAAAGACTATCGCGTACATTCTGCCATACTGCTGGCCCTTACTGCCTGCCTGGTGATTGCTTTCTGGTAGCGAGAAATTTGCGATAGCTATGCATAACTTGTTCCGGTAAAAAAAGTATCTTGAGGGGGGAGCAACCGGTGTGGCCGGAAGCTGTATCCTACTGCCAACGAGACCCCTTTACTAATGTTTATCCGGTATTTTATGCTGCTCCTGTGTGGGCTTACGACTTGTGGCTTTCAGCTATCAGCCCAGCAGAGCTGGTCAGTTCTGCTGCCCGGAATAGGCACCTTTTCTTCACCCAGGGTAACAGACTTAAATAATGACGGAGTGGGAGACATTATCCTGGGAGCAGGTCGAGAAGAGTTTCAGGCATGTGATACCGCCATATTTGCCCTGGACGGCGCCGATGGCAGCATGCTCTGGAAGCGATCCGCCAACGATCAGGTATTTGGGTCAGCGTCTTTACTTGATATCAACCGGGACGGTACACAGGATGTACTGATTGGTGGCAGGTCAGCAGAGCTGCAGGCTATCAATGGTAAGACCGGAGAACTGATCTGGAAGTTTTTTCCCCCTGCAAAAGAAAAGTGGTTCAATTTTTACAATCCCCAGATAGTCTCAGATCAGGATGGCGATGGCCTGCAGGATATTCTTATCACCAATGGTGGCGATGTCATGGCCGCAGCATACGATACCAATCGCCCACCCGGTAGACTGCTTTTACTGAGCTCCAGCAATGGCAGCCTTATTGCCTCCGCTATGATGCCTGATAACAAAGAAACCTATATGTCGGTGGCCTGCCTGCCCCTGCCCGATAGCAGTGACTACCGTATCATACTTGGCACCGGTGGAGAAACCGTTGGCGGTAGCCTGTACGTTTGTCGGCTATCAGATGTGTTGAAGGGTGACCTATCTGCAGCCCACAAACTGGCTGATAGCCCGGATAAAGGTTTTATCGCTCCCCCGGTTTGGGTAGACGTTAACCATGATAAGGTAGCAGACATAGCGGCCAATGCCGTAGACGGGCGCCTGCTGGTATACGACGGGGTGACACTGGAGCCCCTCACTGAGTTGAGTATAGCCAATACTGAGGCATATAGTTCTTTAGGAATCGGCTATTTTGATGCGGACAGCATCCCCGATTTTATGCTCTCCTATGCCCAGGGCTCCTGGCCTGACCTGACCTGGAACCGGCAGTATATGGTAAGCGGCAGCAATGGGCAAATCCAGTTTCGGGATTCACTGGGATATTACCAGACCAGTTCGCCTGTGATTTTTGACTTTACTGAAGATGGCCTTGATGACGTATTACTTACCGTGAACATCCACAGTTACAATGAACTAAATCAAAAACTGCTGTATGTCATCCTGGTAGTCATTGATTTTAGCTCCGGAGAAGTGATCCGAATCACAGAACCGGTAGAGGGCAGTAATACTTCCTCTACTCCCTGGATAGGAGATATGGATCGGGACGGCATGCTGGACATCGTATATGTACACAGTGCGTCAGCCCATCATGCCAATACCTTTGATGGTTTACGTATCCATCGCCTCTCTACCACCATCCCCTGCAATGGACCGCTACGCTGGGGTGCTTACATGGGAAGCCACTACGACGGCGTATTTATGCAGCAAAAATAAGAACTTTCGCTATCTGAACAGATTGGCTGTCAGCGGGTTATTCTTTTGAGTGTCATAAGAAGATAAACCAATCAACATGAAGATATTATTAACGGGTGCCAATGGCTACATCGGGATGCGCCTGCTACCGGTACTGGTACGCAACGGCCACCATGTCGTATGCCTGGTCAGAGACAAGCGACGCATGAAAGTGGATGAAGCCATAGAAGACAGCATCACTTATTTTGAAGCGGACCTGCTGAAGGAAGAGACCTTACAGGATATGCCTGAGGACCTGGACGCCGCCTACTACCTGGTGCACTCTATCGGGGCTTCGGCAGATTATGAAAAACTTGAGGCACAGGCAGCTCACAACTTCGTAGATGCCGTCAGTAAGACAAACTGCCAGCAGGTAGTCTACCTGAGTGGTATCGTCAATGATGATAAACTTTCCAAGCATCTGCGCTCCCGCAAAAATGTAGAAGATATCCTGATGAAAAGCCCTGTACCCACTACGGTACTCCGGGCAGGGATCATCATTGGCTCGGGTGGGGCTTCTTTTGAGATCATCCGTGACCTGGTAGAGAAACTGCCGGTCATGATTGCCCCTAAATGGGTCAGTACCAAGAGCCAGCCTATTGCACTCCGCAATGTACTGCAATACCTGGATGGCGTGCTGCTGCAGGAAAAAACCTACAACCGCGTGTTTGACATCGGAGGACCGGAAGTGCTCAATTACAAACAGATGCTGCTGCAGTTTGCCGAAGTGCGTAAGCTGAGGCGCTACATTATCTCCGTACCGGTACTTTCGCCCCGCCTCTCGTCACTGTGGCTGTACTTTGTCACCAGCACATCTTTCAAACTGGCCCGGGGGCTGGTAGATAGTATGAAAAATGAGGTGACCGTAGAACATAAGGGTATAGATGAAATTGTGCAAATAGACCTTTACACATACCGTGAAGCGGTACAAAGAGCTTTCCAGCGCATCAGGCAGAACGAGGTGGTCTCTAGTTGGAAAGACTCTCTCAACAGCTCAAGGGTTGATATCAATTTGCTGGAAAATGTGCAGGTACCCGAGCATGGCGTAAGTACCGACGTACGAAAGATCCCATTTGACAAGCCCAAGGAACAGGTGATCAATAATATCTGGAGCATAGGCGGCGAAAGAGGCTGGTATTATCTGGGTTTTCTCTGGAAAGTCCGTGGATTTTTAGACCAGATGGTAGGAGGCGTAGGCCTGCGCCGGGGTCGCCGCAGCCGCAATGAGCTGGTACCCGGCGATGCGCTGGACTTCTGGCGGGTGCTGGTCGCAGATAAGGCTGAAGGACGCTTGCTGCTGTATGCGGAAATGAAACTCCCTGGCGAAGCCTGGCTAGAATTTCGGGTGATAGAGGAAGAAGGACAAAACTACCTGCTCCAGACCGCTACCTATCGCCCCCACGGACTGGCAGGCAGAGCTTACTGGTGGTCGGTGTACCCCTTCCATGGCTTTATCTTTCCGGGTATGGCCAAGCGAATTATCCGTTTTGAAGAAGTACAGCGGGAAATAGCCAAGAAAGAACGTGAGGAAGAAAAGAAAAAAGAGGAAAAAGAAATCTCTGCGTGATTAATTAGTGTTGTAGTTCTGGGTGTGATAGTTTTGAGCTGGAAACAATTTTTTGCAAAAAACTATCACACCATCGTACTCTAATACCTCAACACTATCGCACCATAACACCATAAACTTGAAAGATGTCATCATCATTGGTGGGGGGCTGGCGGGACTGGTAAACGCCATTCTGCTTTCGCGGGCCGGGTTACAGGTAACGCTGGTTGAGAAAAAAGAGTATCCGCACCATAAAGTCTGCGGTGAGTACATTTCCAATGAGGTACTGCCTTTCCTGCGTAGCCATGACCTTTTTCCTGGGGCATTGGCACCTGCCCAGATTCATACGTTTATGCTCAGCTCAGTGTCGGGCAAAAGCAGCATCATGCCCCTGGACCTGGGTGCTTTTGGCATCAGCCGATATGCCCTGGATCATTTTCTTTACCGGAAAGCTTTGGAAGCCGGAGCCGAAGTACTTACCAACACTGCCGTCCGTGACACAGAATTTCAGGGAGAGCGCTTTCAACTTCTGCTGTCCAACAACCAACTACTTAGTAGCCGGCTGGTAATCGGAGCCTATGGCAAAAGGAGTCGGCTGGATAAACAGCTTCAGCGAAAGTTTACCACGCAGCGCTCACCCTATATCGGTGTTAAATATCATTTGAGGACAGACTTTCCGGAGGATATGATCGCCCTGCACAATTTCCGGGGTGGCTACTGCGGTATCAGCCGGGTAGAAGACGGACGCTACAATATGTGCTACCTGGGTAGCCGGGAAGATTTGCGCCGGCATGGCAGCATAGAAGCCATGGAACAAGCCGTACTCTGCGAAAATCCCCACCTGAAGCGGATTTTTGCCGAATCCGAGTTCCTCTTTGAAAAGCCGGAAGTGATCAACGAAATATCTTTTGCCCCCAAGCTGCCGGTGGAGCAGCATATCCTGATGGCAGGCGATACCGCCGGACTGATCACCCCGCTTTGTGGCAACGGCATGGCGATGGCGATCCATTCTGCCAAAATTCTCTCTGAGTTGATCATACAACACTACTCGCCCGCTGGCTTTCAGCGCAGAAGGCTGGAGCAGGCCTATGCGCAGGCATGGCGGCAGATGTTTGCCCGACGGCTGTGGGTTGGCAGGAAGGTGCAGCAGCTTTTTGGCAGCGCGCGCTTATCCGAATTTGGCGTAGGGCTGATGCAAAACAGTAAACTGCTGACCCGGCAGATCATGAAACGCACACATGGAGAAGTTTTTTAAATACTAAGCACAAATAAGCTTTCCCATTCCAAACTAAGTTTGTCCTCAAAACTGTTATTTTTGCAACCTCCTCTCCTCACAATCCGGTGAAAACATAGATCCGGCAGGAGGCAAAGATCAGATAAGCAACATGGCAGAATACGAACTACATACCCTGCCCAACGGGATCAGGGTAGCACATAAAGAAATTACCCATACCAAAGTCGTTCATTGTGGATTTGTGCTGGATATCGGCAGCCGCGACGAAAAGCCCGACCAGCATGGCATCGCCCATTTCTGGGAGCATATGGCTTTCAAAGGCACCAAAAAACGCAAAGCTTTTCACATCCTTAACCGCCTGGACTCAGTAGGCGGCGAACTGAATGCCTACACCACCAAAGAAAAAATCTGCTTCTACGCCTCGGTGCTGGACCGCCACTTTGAGAGTGCGGTAGAACTGCTGACCGACATCACCTTTGATTCGGTATTTCCGGAAAAGCAGATTGAGCGGGAGCGTAATGTGATTTTGGAAGAGATGTCTATGTACTACGACTCTCCCGAAGATGCCATTCAGGACGATTTTGATGAAGTGGTCTTTGGCCAGCATCCGCTGGGCATGAATATCCTGGGCACCAAAGAAAGTATCCGTCGCTTCCACCGGGAAGATTTCAAACAATTCGTGCAGGAAAACCTTGATACCAGGAAACTGGTCTTTACCTGTGTTGGTAATTTACCCATGAAAAAAGTAATCAAGCTGGCGGAAAAGTACCTGAAGGACATACCTGTACGGCATTCCAGCCGGCAACGGGTGCCTTTTGGTGAGTACCAGCCCAAACAAATCCGTGTAAAGCGTACGCTGACCCAGGCCCAGTGTGCCATCGGTCGGGATGCCTATCCGGTACAGCACGACAACAGTCTGCCTTTTTTCATGCTGACCAACCTGCTGGGCGGCCCGGGCATGAATACCCGCCTGAACCTGTCCCTTCGCGAGAAACACGGCCTGGTGTATTCTGTAGATGCAGAATATCAGTCGTTTACCGATACCGGTATGTTTTCCATCTACTTTGGTACCGAACCCCGTCAGCTTGAGAAAGCCACCGGCTATATCATGAAAGAGATCAAAAAGCTGCGGGAGGTGCCACTGGGAAGTATGCAGCTGCACCGGGCCAAGGAGCAACTGATGGGTCAACTTGCCATGAGCAGCGAAAATAACCAGCACATCATGCTGACCATGGCCCGCAGCATCCTTGACGAGTACGAAATGGAAACGCTGGAAAGTCTGTATGAGAAGATTGGCACCATTGACGCCCGAAAACTGCAGGAAATTGCGCAGGAAATGCTGCAGGAAGAGGAACTGTCCGTACTCAGCTTCGTGCCAAAGGCCCCTTAGCAGGCTCCTGCTTATTTGATCATAATAAAGTACCCCAGTGTGATCGGAATAGCATTGGCTAGCAGCGGATTGGGTACCGGCGTGATGTTTTTGTCCAGTACACTGGTAAAGCCCAGACTATAACGGCCACCCAACTGAAACATGCCAATCGTGGTGACGACCTCAAAGCCCGCTCCGGCCACGATACCTACGTTGAAGCGATTATCCCGCCCCTCTACAAACCGGTACTCTACCTGCTCATCGGTGATACTCTGCTCCTGTGAACTACTGTGCGAAATCAGGTAGCTCAGAAACAGGCCTGCCTCCAGGTACACCCGCACGTTTCCGTTACCCACATACCCATGGGCCATGATGGGGACATCCACATAGTTGAGCCGCTGCTCGAAGAACAGGCTGTCGGTAAACTCTGGTTCAGGCCCACTCTGGTCCAGAAATATCTCCTGCCATCCCTTTTCTGTATACTGCGCCCCAAACTGCAGGCTGAAGTTTGGTTTGGCATACCACTGTATGGTCAGCCCACCGCTTATGCCGGTAAGCTGCTCAAGGCGGGGATTAGGTCTGGTTAATACATCATTTGGCTCAAACACCCCGGCCAGTGTCCCGCCTGCCCTGATCCCAATATTTAACCGGGAGCTTTTGCCCACAGGTTCAAATGCTGCGGTATCCCGGTCCAGGGTCTGTGCCTGCAGCGACAGCAGGCAGGAAAAAAATAAGAGGCAGGCGAACAGGTATCGCAACTTGTGTGGCATAAGGTCAGAAAATTGAAACCTTCCTATGCCAGCAATTGTCAGACGTTTGTACTGAAAAAAACTTTCCCTGCTACGATTAGTCTCCATAAATAATACCCGCACTATGGTCTTTTGAAGCTCCGGTGACAGAGCTCAGGCAATTTACTTCATTTCTGACTCTCAGTACTCCCAGAAAGGCAAAAATCAGCGCCTCCTTATAAGAAATGATCAGTTCGTTGGGCAGCACCACCCGAAAAGTATCCCGGCTGTACTGCCTGATACACTGGATCAGGTATTCGTTGAACGCCCCGCCTCCGGTAGTCAGTAGCGTAGCGTCCTCAGGAAGAACGCCACTTTCTTCCTGCAACAGGTGTACATTTCCGGCAACCTGCCGGGCCACATGATGCGTCAGCGTAGCCAGCATATCTTCAGTAGAGATGTTTTCTTTCTCCAGAGGACGTATCACGTTGGCCAGCACCCACTCATAGCCCAGCGACTTGGGAAAAGGTGCGCGGTAGTAAGGGAGCGAATCCAACTGATCAAGCAGGTCTTCCTGCACCTGTCCAGCGGCCGCCATAGCCCCTCCGGCATCATAGGCCTTTCCTGCCTTCTGGGCAAAATGATTGAGCACCATATTGGCCGGGCTGATATCATATGCCAGGCGTTTATCCCCTACTTCCGCAGAAATGTTGGCGATACCGCCTATATTGAGGCAATAGTCATACTTTCCGAACAGCAGGCGGTCCCCGATAGGCACCAGCGGTGCTCCCTGTCCACCCAATGCCAGGTCCATATCACGAAAATTACTGATCACCGGCTTACCACTGGCAGCATGCATGGCAAAGCTACTGCCGATCTGCAGGGTAAAACCATTTTCCGGCTGGTGAAATACCGTATGCCCGTGGGTAGCCACAAACTCCGGGTCTACATGATGCTTCCGCATAAAGCGATTAACTGCTTTACCCATCAACACCCCCAGTTCCTGATGTGTCTGCATCAGCGCTTCTCCGCTAACTTCTGTGATGTGCTGAAGACGCTTCTGCCAGTGCTCATCATAAGGAAAAGTATCGGCCGCGATGATCTCAAAGCGCCATCCTTCATCTGTAAGGGCAAAATAACAGTAAGCAATGTCCAGCCCATCCAGCGACGTGCCTGACATAAGTCCTAAAACCTTGTATTCCTGGTTCTTCAATATTTTCTGGTTTAAATAAATGGGCCGGAAGGGAGTCAGGAGACACTGTCTCCGGATTCGCTCAAGCCCAAAGGGTTAAAATTACTAAGCATTCAAAGGTCCAGCAAATTTTCTTCCACTCCTGCTGTCTGATAGGTTTGGATCTCACCATTATCATCATAAATGATCAGGGCATCCAGGGAAGGCTGCGCTTCCAGCACTTGCAGGCTTTTCTCCAGCCCTAGAACCATGAAAGCAGTAGCATAGGCATCGGCCGTCATACAGTCATCTGCGATGATGGAGACGCTCAGCACTGAATGCTCTACCGGGTAGCCTGTACGGGGGTTGAGGGTATGAGAATACTTTTTGCCGTCGCGGATATAGTAGTTGCGGTAGTCGCCGGAAGTGGCGATAGCCCGGTTATTGATGGCAATGGCTGCCGTCATGTTACCGTTACTCACTGGGTCATCAATACCAATTTTCCACACTTCGCCCCGGCTGTTGACGCCTCTGCAGACAATTTCGCCCCCGATCTCCACCATCATATGCTCAACCCCCTGCTCGCTCAGGTAGTCAGCGACCACATCCACGCCATATCCTTTGGCAATCGCACTGAAATTGAGCTGTATGTCAGGCTGCGTTTTGGTCACATACTGGGTATTAAACACGATCTTGTCAAAACCTACCAGGTCCAGCAGAGAATCTACCGCAATGCTATCGGGCAGTTCGCCCCCTTCAGGCCCAAAGCCCCAGGCATTTACCAGCGGTGCTACCGTAGGGTCGAAAGCGCCATCAGTGACGTTTACTACTTCCCGGCTGGCCTCCAGTACCGGATAGAAATAAGGAAGCTCATAGAAAAGCGTATCATTCCGGTTGAAACGGGATATTTCCGACTCCGGCAGATAATGGTTCAGCGACTGGTTAAACACCTCCAGCAGGGAATCTATACTGCTTTTAAAGTTCCTGTCCTGCTCATCCAGGTACTTGACATTGTATACCGTACCCATCGTTTGGCCGCTGATGGATATCTGCCGACTGTCTGTTTCTCCTGCCTCTCCCTGCGAATTCCGGTAGAGCCACACAATCGCTACCAGGGAAAGAAGTACGGCAGAGTATATGATATTTTTTTTCTGGTAAGAATTCATAGGTTGAAAATGAGTTATTCTCCTGCTGAAAACGTTATTCTTGCGTAAGGTTGATTCAAGGGCGCAAAATTAGTTTAATTTGTGGATTAGCCGCACACGATAAGCGGGGGAGATCGTATAATTTTATTGCCCGTAGTATCCTGCTGCCTTACACTTTGTTTGTTAACAACCAACTCTGGCAAGGGGTTGCATGAATTCTGATATATGAGAGAAGAACACCTGAGAGGCGATTCTGATCACCTGAGCCCGGGAGAACGGGAACTGGAGAAAGCACTGCGCCCCTACAGTTTCGGGGATTTTACCGGACAGCACAAAATCATAGAAAACCTGAAGGTCTTTGTACTGGCTGCCAAGAAGCGGGGTGACCAACTGGACCATGTTCTGCTGCATGGACCTCCCGGCCTGGGCAAAACCACCCTCTCGCACATCATTGCCCACGAGTTGAGTGCACAGATCAAGATAACTTCCGGACCGGTACTGGATAAGCCCGGCGACCTGGCCGGCCTGCTGACCAACCTGGAAGGAGGGGATGTGTTGTTTATTGACGAGATCCACCGCCTGAACCCCATCGTGGAAGAGTATCTGTACTCCGCCATGGAAGATTATAAGATCGACATCATGCTGGATTCGGGACCCAATGCCCGGACGGTACAGATCAGCCTGAACCCCTTTACGCTGATCGGAGCCACTACCCGTTCCGGACTGCTCACCTCGCCACTGCGGGCGCGTTTTGGGATCAACGCACGCCTGGAGTATTATGATGCCGGATTGTTGCAGAGCATCGTAAAGCGATCGGCCGATATATTGAACACCCCCATAGATGAAGATGCCGCATTTGAGATCGCACGCCGAAGCCGGGGTACTCCCCGTATCGCCAATACTTTACTGAGGCGTACCCGTGACTTCGCTGAGATCAAAGGAAAGGGAATCATCACCAAAGCCATTGCAGAAATGGCGCTCAAGGCGCTGGATGTAGATTATGACGGGCTGGATGATATGGATAACCGTATTCTGTCAACGATCATTGAGAAATTTAAGGGTGGGCCGGTAGGGCTGAGTACCATCGCTACCGCCTGCGGAGAAGAAGCCGAGACGATAGAGGAAGTATATGAGCCTTTTCTGATCAAAGAGGGCTATATCAAAAGGACTGCCCGGGGCAGGGAGGCTACTGAACTAGCCTATAAGCACCTGAAACTGATTCCTCCCGGCAGGGCCGGCACCCTGTTTGACCACTAAACAAAAAAAGAGCCGACAACTTAATGCCGGCTCTTTTTTTATATTCCTGTTGCTGATATGGTATTACTTACCATATTCGTCAAAATTGGCAGTCGCCATATATGTTTCGAGAATATCAGCTACTGCATTTCTGATATCTATCTGCTGTTGTCTCAGGTTATCATCGGGATCAATGGCATCAGGTGCATAACCAATCCATACAGACTTACCATCATCAGGATCTACCATGCTGACTACCAGGCTACCATCTTCTAACTGAGCAAGAATATTTTCTTGTCCCACTTCCTGGTCTACAGTATAAGGATCTTTATAATAGCCATACTTATCATTGTATTCACTATCAAAAATCATATAGTTTACCAATACATCGGGATTCTCACTCTTCAGATCATATCCGTAAGTGTCAAACTCATGTACGATGGCATTCTGTACCATCTTGCTGTTCAGTGTACCAAAAGAGTACCACTCATTATCCTCAATGTTGATAAAATTATTTCCAAATGCATATGACTCGTAAGTATCGAGATCAGCACCTGGTCTTTCTTTCATGATTACCTCGGTATCCTGTGCAGTTGCGATGCCTGCTGTAAAAATCAGTGTAAATAATATACTTAAATACTTCATAAGTTATTTTTGGTTTTAGTTTAAAAAATCTTTTGAGAACGTATATTAATAGAACAGAAAAATCACTGTAGTGTTTGGATGTATTTCAATTTTTAGCATGATTAAACATAAAGCTGGTTTTATTTCAAAATTAAAAATAATAGATTGGCATATAGTAAAAAATTAAATTTTAGGGCACAAACTGATAAAATTCTCTTAACGATCAATTGCTTCCTGCAGGTCATCGTAGTATTGGATATCCATCTCCTTTAGCCTTAAATCAGGATATTTTTCGTTAATTTTAGCTTTGCCCAGCTCTACACTTTTCTGAAATACCTCATCATCAGGCAGGAGTTTGCGGTGAGTTTTGATACCTTTATTCAGCAGTTCTTCTTTCCATTGTACATAATACCACTCCATAGAGGGCTGGTGAAAAACCCGCATCCTTCTTTTGTCAAATATGATTTTCTCGATATGCAGGGTATCGATCAGTGAGGTTGCTTGAGCAAATACCTCTTTAAACTCCTCAATCGGAATGTAATTGCTCGTAGCCTTAATAATCAGTACCGCTTTATTTTCTACCGTAAAAATGTCGCAATGCTCAAATTCCTGTTGCAATTCTAATCGGTCCCGGGTTTCCATAGGTTATTTGTCTTAAAAATTGAGTCAATCAAAAAATACCAGTAGCAGTTAATCTACCCTTAAATAACATTAAGCAGACAATTTTCAAAAAATAATCCGCAGATACTGCCTATTTATCTTCATATTCATCAATTGAGGGAGGAACTTAATTCATGCCTCTGTCATTAATCTGCAAAAAGAATAAGCATGTCTAATCAGCTAAGGGAAAAAAGGGCTCAGATCGTCAAGGCCAAGGCCAAAAGCCTGGGATTTGATTTCTGCGGTATCGCCAAAGCTGATTTCCTGGAAGATGAGGCACCCAAGCTGGAGCAGTGGCTCAGCCGGCAGATGCAAGGGCAGATGCACTATATGGCCAATCATTTTGACAAGCGCCTGGACCCCCGACTGCTGGTAGAAGGTACCCGCTCGGTCGTTACACTCCTTTACAACTATTTTCCGGAAAAAGATCTGAGCCGCAGCGACAATTACAAAATCTCCAAATATGCCTACGGGCAGGATTATCACTTCGTGATTAAAAGTAAGCTCAGGTCGCTGATGGAAGCCTTAAGGGAGGAAATCGGCGATATACAGGGTAGGGTGTTTGTCGACTCGGCACCCGTGATGGAGCGGGCCTGGGCACAGAAAAGCGGGCTGGGCTGGATCGGGAAAAACAGCCTGCTCCTGACCAAACAGCGGGGCAGCTTTTTTTTCCTGGCCGAACTCCTGATAGACCTGGACCTGGAGCCTGATGGCCCCATCAGAGATTATTGCGGCACCTGTACCCGTTGTATTGACGCCTGCCCCACCGAAGCGATTGTAGCGCCTTATGTGGTGGACGGCAGTAAGTGTATCTCCTATTATACTATAGAGCTAAAGGAAGAAATACCGGCATATGCCCGGGGCAAGTTTGACAACTGGATCTTTGGTTGTGATATTTGCCAGGATGTATGCCCCTGGAACCGGCACGCCCGGCCGCATCAGGAGGAAGCTTTCCTTCCTCACCCGGAACTTGGTGGAATGAAAACAGGCGACTGGGAAGAAATGACAGAGGAAGTATTTGGCAGGCTCTTTAAGAAATCAGCTGTAAAAAGGACTAAATTTGAGGGGCTGAAAAGGAACATTTCCTTTGTGGCTGCCCATAAAAAAGCCGCAGAAAAATAAACTGCGGCAGTGAAAAAAATCAGAATCCTAAAGACGAATGTCGACAGTCATGCAAAAAACATTCGTTCAGTTCAGAAGCATACATTTTGCCAAAACGCTGATAACACCACTCCCTGAGGCTATCTACCTCGTGAGGGAGTAAAACAGGAACAGCTTTTTTCAGCTCTTTTTTGAAGAGAGACTGGTCAAAGCTAACCTTAGCAAGTATTGTTTTTACGTAGTCTAATTTTGCATGAATACGTTTGGCATTTACTTGCTTGTTGTAAATTTGCATATTTAGCTGGTTTTCGGGTTAAAAAAGTATCAACAGTAATGTAGAACTTTAGTCCATAAGCAAAATTTTGTGGGTCGCAAATACGTCTTATCTACGGAATTGTTATAAATATAAAAACCACAGACTTAAATTGCAAACAGTATTTTAAGCCCTGCTCAGCTAATAAAATTCTTTCTTATGAGATATCAATGTGCTTTATTATTAGGTTTTTTTGCACTTTTAAGTAGTTTACCTGCCCTTGCCCAGGAAATTTCGGTTGAACTGGGGCCAAACGATATCGGTCTCAATGAGCAGTTCACCATTACCGTAAAAATACAAGATGACCGCCTGCGCAAGTATGATGACTTTCCGGAGATACCGGGTTTTGAAAAGGCAGGTATCTCCACCTCTTCTTCCACCAATATTGTCAACGGGCAGGTATCTTCTTCCCAGAGTGTGACACAAACTTACCTGCCCACGCGCGAAGGGTCTTTTCAGCTTCCTTCTTTTCGTATGAACATCAATGATACGCAGGTAAGCTCATCTGGCACCACCATCACGGTGGGGCCGTCCCGGCAGAATAGCCGAAGCAGCAGCCCGCTGGACTTTGACGACCCTTTTGACAGCTTCTTTAACCAGGACCGGCAGGCGCAGGAGTTTGTGGATGTGAAGGACGATGCCTTCCTGGCCCTGTCTACTGATAAGGATACCGTTTTTCTGGGAGAGGGATTCACCACTACCCTGGCTTTTTATGTCTCCGAAAAGAACCAGGCCCCCCTGCAGTTCTATGACCTGGGTAAACAGCTGACTGATATCCTGAAGGCAGTAAGACCCTCCAATGCCTGGGAGGAGAATTTTAACATAGAAAACATCAACGGTAAGCCCGTATCCATAGGAGGTGAAAGCTACACACAGTATAAGATTTACCAGGCGACCTTCTATCCACTCAACAAAGAGACCATCCGGTTTCCGGAAGTTGGGCTCAAGATGATCAAGTATAAAGTTGCCAAGAACCCTTCCTTCTTCGGCCGACGCCGCCAGGAGGATTTTAAAACCTTCTACAGCCAGCCCAAAAGGGTGGTCGTCAAAGATCTACCTCCCCATCCGCTCAAGGAGACAGTAGCCGTAGGCGACTATCGCCTGGAAGAGCAGATTGGCGATCAGGAGCTTACTACCGGCAATAGTTTTAACTATACTTTTACGATTGTAGGCGAGGGCAATATTTCTGCTATCGAGAAGCCTATGGTAGCGGAAGACGATGCCTTTGATGTTTATGCCCCCAGCATAGAACAGAACATCAGCCGCCGTAACAACCGCGTAAGAGGTTCCAAGGCTTTTTCTTACTACGCGGTGCCCAACGAACCCGGAACTTATCAACTGGGCGACTATTTCCAGTGGGTGTATTTTAACCCCGACACCAGGCAATACGATACCCTGAAATCAGATGTCAGTATCAACGTCAGTGGCAGGAGCCGCAAAAACGATTATATCAGCTCCCAGAATGTGGGCACTTTTTACGATAAAGTAGAGAATGCTGATAACCAACTCCGGGGCCTTGGAGATGATCATTGGATGAAGATACTGGCTAACGTGCTGATCCTCGGCATGCTGGTACTGACTGCCGTGGTAGTCTTTAAGAAATAAATTTGGGCATTAGCCCACAGCCACTACCTTTGTTTGGATTACTATTTCTGAGAAAAGAGGCATGAGCAATACTTTCGGAACACTATTCAGGATCACCACTTTTGGCGAATCGCATGGTAAGTCTATTGGCGTCATCATCGACGGATGCCCGGCCGGTTTGCCGCTGGACGAAGTCATGATACAGCAGGAGATGGACCGCCGCAAGCCAGGCCAGTCCAAAATCACCACCCAGCGAAAGGAAAGCGACACCTTCTTCATACAGTCGGGCGTATTTGATGGAAAGACTACCGGTACGCCTCTCATGATCCTCATTCCTAATGAAGACCAGCGAAGCAAGGATTATTCTCATATCGCTGACAAATTCCGCCCCTCTCATGCCGACTATACCTACCAGGTCAAATACGGCATACGCGACTACCGTGGCGGGGGTCGGAGTTCGGCTCGTGAAACCGCCGCCCGCGTCGCAGCTGGTGCCGTGGCCAAGCAGTTGCTGCAGCATAAGGGCATAGACATCAAAGCTTATGTGTCGCAGGTAGGAGCATTAACCCTTGATAAGCCCTACCAGGAACTGGACCTCAGCCGTACGGAGGAAAATATAGTGCGCTGCCCTGACCCCGAGGTAGCGGAGCAGATGATCGAGCTCATAGACCAGACCCGCAAGAACCGGGATACCATAGGCGGCATCGTCAGTTGTGTAATCAAAGGCGTACCTGTCGGGCTGGGAGAGCCTGTTTTCAACAAGTTACATGCTACCCTTGGGTCTGCCATGCTGGGCATCAATGCCGTCAAGGGCTTCGAGTACGGGAGCGGCTTTGAGGGCGTGAAGCTACATGGCTCAGCCCATAACGATGAAATTTATAAAGAAGGTGAAAAGGTGCGTACCCGTACCAACCACTCAGGAGGTATTCAGGGAGGCATCTCCAATGGTGAGGATATCTACTTCCGGGTAGCCTTCAAGCCGGTAGCCACGCTTATGCAGGACCAGGAAAGCCTCAATGAAGCCGGTGAAACTGTAGTCGTTTCCGGCAAAGGACGGCATGACCCCTGCGTCGTGCCCCGGGCCGTACCCATCGTGGAAGCCATGGCCGCCCTGGTGATCGCGGATTTTTATTTGCTGAATGAAAGCACACGCTTTGAATAAGAAGGCAAAGCTGCACCCGGATTTTGCTGGTCAAACCTTAAGAAAGCGGAATTAGACTGCGTAGTATAACAAGCGGGAGCTAAACTGCTGACCGTTAGCATTTCCCCTTTTGATTTTGCATTTTTACAGCCTATAATTTTCTACAGGCAAGAAATAGTCTACGCTACACAGCTTTATGAAAAAAATACCTTTACATACCCAGATCCTGCTTGGGCTCGTACTGGGGCTTATTTATGGAATTCTAAGCATACAGTTTGGCTGGGATCCAACATTTACTGCCAAATACATCAAGCCTTTTGGTACCATCTTCGTCAATGCCCTGAAGATGATCGCCGTCCCCCTGGTGCTAGCCTCCCTTATAGTCGGCATCTCCAACCTGGGTGATATCTCCAAGCTTTCCCGTATGGGTGGCAAAACCATCGGCATCTACCTGCTGACCACTGCCATTGCCGTTACCATCGGCCTGGTGCTGGTCAATATCGTCAAACCCGGTAAGCAACTACCCGAATCTACCCGAGAAAACCTGATTGCCCTGTACAGCGGAGATGTGGAAGCCCGGCAGAATGTGGCAGAGGATGTGAGAGAGGCCGGACCACTGCAGCCCCTGGTGGATATTGTACCCCAGAATATATTTGAATCATTTGGCGACA
>CAZFFW010000085.1:0-21710 GCA_964518125.1 uncultured Porifericola sp. | reverse complement strand
CTTAGTATAGGTATATCGGCATGGTTTGCCAGGTTTTCGGTAATACTCTTTCCTATCAGGTTAAAAAAACCGGACCTACCATGCGTAGTTAATGCAATAAGATCAGCATTTACAGATTCGGAAAACTTTAGAATGCCGCGTTCTTCATTTAATGAGTTGTAGATGTTGGTTGTGCAGGTTCCTCCGCGAGGACAGGTTTCATGAAAAGCATGCATTTTCTCAAGGCTTCTGTCCGTCTCCTCAAATGAAAATGGCACATTGACGTAAAGAAGGTGAATGTTTGATTCGTTGAGATCGGCAAAATTCACTACAGTACGGAACGGTTCTATCACATCTTCTTCAAAGTTGGATGCGAAAACTACATTTTTAACGGGCCATTTAGACTTTTCTTTGATGATCAAGACGGGAACGGTAGCGTCTCTAAGTACCTTTTGAGCATTGGATCCGACAAACAATTCTTTTGCACCGGATGCACCGTGCGAACCCATCACGACAAAATCGTGATGATGAAAGGGAATATGTTTGATAATTTCCTCTCTACCTACATCAAACACGAGGAACTGTTCGGCTTTCAAACCTTTCGTTTCCGCTTTCTTTACCAGTTTATTGAGGGCGTCCTTTGCATGGCCTATTTCTTTTAGGGTCTCAGGAAATCGCTGCTCCTTCTCCTTATCAAGTTTGACCCACGGCACAGGCGTGATCTGCAGATGTAAAAAATGAATCTCCGCACCTGATTTCTCTGCTATGGCAATGGCAATATCCGCAGCCCGGTTAGCTGTTTCTGAAAAGTCGGTTGGAACTAAAATATTTTTCATAAGTCTCTGTTCTCCAAGTCGGTTTCTAAAGTTTTAACTTTCACCATGTCCATTACCTCTGTTATATAAATGATGCCATCTCCGGAATGAGCCGTTTTTCCATATTTATGAATGATCTCCATTGCTTTGTCCACCTTCTGGTCGGGTATTACTACTTCTAGCTTTTCAATTTTGGAGTGAGAAAATGGGTGTCTCAAAGACGGAAAATTTTTACGCTCATCAGTATAATGCCCAGTTCCCTCCCCTTCAAAAACAGTTAGACCGGAAATTCCTTCTTCCCGTAAATGATTTACGATATCTGATAATCGGTCCGGCCTGACGAAAGCTTTTATCTCTTTCATTTTTGCAAAGTCCTTTTTATGTCTTCATACTCTTCCTTACTGATTTCTCCTTTGGCGTACCTCTTTTTTAAAAGGTCTAATGGTGTCTCCTTTTTTGTTCTTTGTCCGGGTATGTCCCACGGTGTAGCAAAAATCCAAATGATAAAAATCACCCAGATTACCCACCAGATAATGTGCATACCCCAATAGTGTCCTTCAAACCAATGCATAATATGTATTTTTTAAATTTTGAAATATCGTTAAATGATCGTATCAAACCATTACTGATTTGCACTATTCAAAATTAGCAGATTGTCACGCTCTCTATTTTTGAAATCTTGTCTTTGATGTATGATATTTTGCAGATGGCCATCAACCTCTTTTTTATTTCTGCTTTTTATTCACCTTACTGGAAAGCTTTTTAAATATTTTTTTATTTCTATGGCTGCTGTTATCTATAAGAAGCCCTTTCAAGCCATCCGGTGTCTCTATTCCGTAGATCACAGATTTACCTGCTGCATCTTCGTTTTCGTCAAACCGATAGAATTCTGAAATATTTAAATCTTCAATCTGAAAGCTCGCGCATAGGTCTTTACACTCCAGGCAGTCATTTTTCTTACTAAAATTATAGGTATAGCCTTTTTCTCTGAGATCATGCAGTGCTTCGGACAAGCTCTTATAATACCGGTTCTCGTTTCGCATCATTTCTTTATAATCAGAGACCGAAAGACCGGTTACACGCTTAAACTGGCTGGATAGATAATGTACGGAACTGTATCCAAGCTTAACTGCGATTTCGCTTAGGTTGAGTTCGTCATACTTTATTAGCTCTTTTACTCTGTCAACTCTTTTGTTGATATAGTAGGTTTCTATGGTGACCCCTTCGCTTTTTGAAAAGAGCTTGCTGAGAAAATTGTAGTTTTTACCTATCTCGTGGGCAAGAAAATCGGACAACATAGCCTCTTTGGAGGAATTCTCCAGCTTTTCTATATAGTGTTGGATGCCCAGCTTTATCTGTTCCATGAGGATTTGCTCTTTGTCTTCAAGGAGCTCAAAGCCATAAGAATTTAACCTGTCTGCTATAATGCTTTTTGTTACGGACTCAGGTACTTGTATAGTGGCATGTCCAAGCCGAATTGTAGAGATGAATGCTCCCAATGACTCTAGTTCGTTCTGTATGACCAGAATACATCTTGGGCATACCATGTTTTTGATATTTAGATTAAATGTTTTCATCTGTTATAAGGATTAAACTTTTCTGATCCTGAATTAATTTCAGTGATTGCGAAGAGGTACTAGCTAATCAAATTCTTATTGCTCATTACCAAATGAATGGTTTCAACAATAATTTAAAGCCGGCAACATATTGCTTGCTCCGCGCAGAAAAATTTGTTAAGAATTATTGAAAATAATATAACTAGGCTGATAAGCTTGCGGAATAGAGTATTGCAAACTTTACGATCAGCCTAACAGATGAATGCTAATTGAGGAAGGATTGAATAAAAATACGAATATGGTTACCACTAAGAGGTGGCGGCAGATTTGTATATAAAAACGGGAGTAATTGCTGATTAAAGTATTCTACTTCAAAATCTACAGCATAAACCTGATAAAGCACATGAAAGATGGGAGTCTCAACCGGTATTTGCTTTAGCTCATATTTAATTAATGAGGCATAGAGGTTATTCACCACTTCATCACAACACTCATCCTCCTCGTTACCATCATGGCTATGCTTGTTATCGTGGTGATGATCTGTATTAGTATCGTGATGATCATGGTCATGCGCTTTTTTTGGATGAGGATCCGTTTTATTAACAACTGCAGGGTAATTCCCCCAAGAGATCACCCCAAAATCGCAAAGAGCATCACATACAAAAACACTAATGAATCCTGTAAGCAACAGGATCACTATGTATTCTTTTCGTTTATGCAATCTCTTTATCATGGCCTTGCGTGACAATTATTGCATAAAGCTCGTAAAAATCAGTTGTAAGTCAAATGATAGATATTGGTTGAAAACATGATTAAAATCAATGTTATAATTTAATAATTATCAGTGCGAGTGACTTTCTCCTGATTCGAGGTATTGTCCCTGTGGCCCTACAGCTTCAATATGTACTAACTGAGCCCCATAATGACCGGTACGCGACACGGTATACGCTGTTGCACAAAGTATCAGGGCAACTATCGCTACTGCCCACCTTTTTTGCTTAAAAACGAACTGGCTTACTATCTGAGCAATGAATCCTGCAATGCTCAGGTAAATTGTCCAATCGGCCCATCTATCATGTTGTGCCAGTACTTGCTTAGCATGCTCGGTAAGATCATGGGTATGGGGATGAAAGGTTCTCCCTGATAGGTAAGCACCTAATGCCCCCACAAAAATAAGCCCGGTGATCACCCAATCAATTTCCTTTTTGAGAAAGAATACATTAGCAATGGCTAATACGGCTCCCACCAATAACAATACGATGGGGAAATGTACCATCAGAGGATGTAGATTTGGGAAATCATCAAAATCGGCTGTTACTTTTTTGTCTTCATGGTCAGCATGATTGTCTTCATGTGCTTGATCTTGATGTATATTATCTACAACCTGTTCTGAGTTCACTGAATCCTGTTTTTCACTTTTGTTATGTTTCTCCCCTTCATGCGCAGAGAGGGTGAAAACTGAAACTACAAGATATAATGTTATCCAAATTTTTTTCATATTAGTGTGTTCTGATAAAACAATAAATCTATCGCTCTTTAGATGAAACACCTTTACAAAATCTCATCAAATATGTATAAAATTCACTACCATATACCGGCAATCTGTTTACCTGATCACTTTCAGTTTTCTGATCATTTCTTCGGTCAATGCTTCTGCATATACTCCATAGGCATCTACCAACACCCCTTTTAACCCATCTTTTGACTCAATAGCGTAAAGAATAGAATTATCATCAGGATTGCTCATGCCTTCAAACCGATATACTTCTTTTACTTCAAACTGTTGAGGGTGTAGCTCGAGTTTATGGGCCGGGCATTCAATACAATGTGGTTTGAGATTAAAATCGTTTGAATAACCTCTTGTCTTAAGATCATTCAACGCTTCGGAAAGTGTGTCGTAGTTTTTCATAATATTTCTTTTTTTGCTGCGTACCAACCATCACTATTTAATAATTTAATTACCTGCAGTTTTTTTAAATCACTCCCATCATCATTTTTACCAGGATTTCCCTCATTTTTAGGAATAAAAGCTTCACTCATTGTGGACAAATAGTTATCAATAGACCTAATGAGAGGCATCACCTTGTGTGATGGGTGTCCTGAGTCATTTTGAATGGAAGTGAGCAAAGTGTTTAATTTCCATAAGCCGATTGAAAAGGAAGTTTTTTTATCCGTACTAAAAAAGTAATGTACCACTGGATATGCAAAATGATTCTGATTGTGACGATTGATCATATTTCTTATCTCTGCTGCATTTTCATACAAACAGTTTATTCTATCTTCCTCATTTAGCGTCATAATCTCATTTATGTAAAGGCTGAGAGATCGTTTATGGATGACTGCTGATGATACCGAAATAAGATAGGTCATTGCAGTGGTAATGAAAATAAAGCCTGAAAACGAAAAAACGGCTATTACTATTTGCCAGCAAGGCGATCCAGGCACAAAATCACCATTGCCCATGGTTGAAAGCACATAACCACTGTAGTAAAACTTGTCTGATACATCAGCTGCAATTCCTGTGGAAGCAGTAACCACTGAGCGCTCGTCAGATAGTATCAATAGATAAAATCCTAACCATAGCCCTCCAATCCACCATATGATAAGTGATAGTATTATCGATACCCCACAGTAGTTTAGCACTTTTCTACCATTCACAGCTTTGTTAAGATTTAAAAAAAGTTCTGAAATCCAGCCTGAAAGTCTCGAGGAAACCAGGCCTGCTCCATTGATTGATATAACAGTAAAGAAAAAGTCATAGGCTACTGTAAATAGTAATAAAACTGATGCTATGAATAATGACCAATTCATACAGGCACCTAAAATAATAAGTAGATAATCAATCCTACAGCCACGATCAGGGCAAACGCATAAACTATTATTCTTTTAAAGGAAACCCCATCATCCCCATGATCATGATCATGACCTCCACCGCCTGAATCCATTTCTTTTGTTTTGAAATTGAAAAACAACATCAGGGCTGTAAATAATGCGAAAACAATATTGAACCAGAAGGTGTAATCGATCTTGAACTGCGTTACCTCTGCGACCTTCCTGCTGCCTTCGGGTAACACGCCCAATAAATCAAAACTATAGTTAAGTATCAAAGCAGTAATCACAATACTCACGTACATGATCCCGGCAATATAAAAGGCCACTCTCGTCCCATAGTATTTTCTATTCATATTCACCAAAGGCGGCACCATCAAATCGGAATAAATGAACCCCATCAGGCCGGCAAAGAGAATACCGTTTTCATTGAGCACAGTGGCAAGTGGTATGTTACCCATAGAGCCAATGAAAGTGGCTGCCGCTACAAATGGTGCTACCAAAGCATTTTCCAACCGTATCACGAAATCAGGTAATTCTCCCTGCATACCGTTTAAAAAAATCGCTTCCCAGAAAGATTGTGGCACTAATACAGAAACAAACCCTGCTATGGTGAAGCCAATGAGAATGTCTTCCCAGGCCATTTTCCACTCCATCACAAATTTTTTTCCCACCAAAAACCAGCCTTCTTTTGATTTTATGCGCTTCTTCCAGTCAAAATCCTCCTCTTCAGCCGATTCTTCCTCCACTTTTTCCCTGGCTTCTTTTATCCACTTTTTCGGATAAGTCAGCTTGATGAGAATTGAACTAATTGTTATAAGAATAAGTCCACCAATCACTTCGGCTACTATAAACTGCCAACCCAGAAAAATGAAAATGAGGATCCCCAACTCAATTACGAGGTTGGTTGAAGCAAACATAAAGGCGACCGTACTTACAAAGTGGGCACCTTTCAAAAACAGTGACCTTGCTGCTGCCAGTGCAGCAAATGAACAAGAGGAAGATATGGAACCAAAAAAAGTAGAAAGTGAAACGCTTTTGATATTGCTCTGCCCCATGTGGCTGGTGAGTTTCTTTTTGGGGACGAAGGCCTGAATAGCTCCACTGACCATATAGCCTAAAACAAATGCCCAACCGGATTTCCAGAAAAAGCCCAAGGCTGTTTTGGCAGATTCTCCCCATAAATCTACAATGTTTTTTGATTCCTCCTGGGCAAATACCGCCATTGGAGCCAAAACAAGCATACCCATTAAAATAATCGCTTTACCTTTTTTCACTCGTTTAAATTTTACACGTGTCTGACTAGCAATAAAATTTAGTCATCCTCCTGTGTGTCCTAATTTTGCTCCGGCCTTGTTTGCCAACCGCTGGCATGCCGGTTTTTATTTAATATTTTTTAGTTTCTTGATACCAATTACAAATTTATAAACAGCCGCGATTGCGGCTGGTATAGCTATGATGTGATAAAAAATACCCTCAAATCCTCTAGAGTAGGATATTCCCTCAATCAGTGCTACTACAAAAAGCCACATAATTCCATACCCGATTTCTCCCCATGCTTTATTTTTCTTTGCTTGTAATTCATAATCCCCTTTCATATTGATAATTGTTTGACTAAATCCTTCTGCATGTTTTATGGTACATTTCACAACTGCTACTTCTCATGGTTTTAAGGCTCTTCTGCTTATGACAAATATGATCAACGGTAAAATAGAAAACTGCAAGATCGGTGAAATGCCTACTTCAACCAGAGGGAGCATTGGCATTTTATCAGCATACGACCAATCTCCTCGCCATGTATGCCACAACTCCGCCAAAATAGCACCTAGAAAACCAGTAAGGATTAATATTAAAGTTCTGGTAAATTTTAAACGCTTAATCCAATAAACGTTGTTGTAAATAAGGCCAAATAAGAAGAGCAGAACGAACACCATGAGCATATCCGCTATGGAGGCCAATGCACAAAAAGAAACATGTTCAAAATCGTATTCAAAATTTTCATATAAGGGACCCTGAACTACCTCCCAACCAAAGTTTAGCACAAAGGCTACAATAGCTGTAGTAACTATAAAATACTTATAATTTCGCTTGTCTGCTACCTTCTTCAAAAAATGGATAAATAACGTTATAATCAACGTTAAGGCAATAAACGGCACAACGAAAATACCAAAGCTTAAATCCATTGTTTAAACGATTTTAAAATTCCGCATCATACCCATATCCTCATGCTCAAGGTTGTGGCAGTGATATACAAACAAGCCCTTAAAATCTTTGAACTGCATGATAACCTTTGCTTTCATCCCAGGCATCAGTAATATCGTATCATGCCAGCCTTCATCTACAAAGCCTTCTTTTATGGCATCCCATAACCCGGGATCCATGCCATCCACATCCCTTTCCAGTATATTAAACTGTACCTGGTGAATGTGGACCGGATGAGGCATCTGCATCATATTGCCCATCACTCCTCCCCCGCTCATCATACCATCCTCACCTCCCATCATGCCGCCATCACCCATCATACCGTGCCCGTCCATCATGCCTCCACCATCGTCATCATTGCCCATCATACTACCGCCATTAATCAGTTCCCAAACTTCAGTGCTTCCGAGCTTTACGGTCTCTTCATCAGCTACTTCCGTGGTTTCCCAGGTTCGTCCGTTGATCGTCCACTCCATGTGACCCATCGCGAAAGTAAATTGTCGCGGGGCATTTAAATATCGGGCAGTTGAGGCATCAATGTAATTCTGCCTAGCTAATTGCTGTGGTAAGGTATAATCATTACTCCCTGAACTGTTGGCAAGTACGGTAAACACAGGATATTCGCTACCCTGTGGCAAATCACTTTCAGCACCTTCCATCATCATACCACCATCGCCCATCATGCCACCAGACATCACTTCCAGTGGGAAAGATACGTTTTTCATAGTCAATTCAGTGCCTTCAGGTTTGTTGGTTAGATCCAGCCAAACATCAGCTCTTTTTGCCGGGCCGAGCATGAGGTAGGGTAAAACTTTGGGGGTACTTAGTAAGCTTCCATCTATGCCGAAAACAGTCACCGCACTACTATCTTCCCAGGCTAGTTTATAAATCCTTGAGTTGGAACCATTCAGTAACCTCAACCGGTATTTGCAGCCGGTTTTAAGGCTTAATGTTTGCTCAGGGCTGCCGTTAATCAATATCCGGTTTCCTACAAAACCGGTCATGCGGCCCATCTGCCCATTGTTCAAATAAACAAGTTGATTGTTTTCATCAAAAGTGCGATCCTGAATCACTACCGGAAGATCAAACTCTCTTTGGGGTAAATTAAGTTGTTGCTCTTCCTCATCGGTAACCAGTAAAAGGCCTGCCAGTCCGTTATACACTTGTGGCCCGGTGCGACCATGCGGATGTGGGTGGAACCAGTAGGTACCGGCCCGGTTCATTATTTCGTATTCATAGATATAGGTTTCACCATTACCGATCACATCCTGGGGATGGCCATCATATTGTTCCGGTACATGCATGCCGTGCCAATGTACGATGGTTTCTTCCGGCAAATTATTTTTGAAACGGATGCGTATTTTTTGCCCTTTCCGAACTTTAATAATTGGCCCCAAATAGCTGCCTTCCAGTTTTTGAAGTGTATTTTTATCTCCCTTTAGTAAAGTACTCTCGAAGACCCAAACCTCTGTTTTATTTCCAGTTAGTATTGAGGCTTTTGATTGTGTAGCAGTCAATTCCAGGTCTACATCCGGCTTGAACCCTTCACTTAATTCGGGCTTTACCGTGGTAGAGGGTCTACTGTCACATGAAGAAAAGAAAGGCCATATCATGGTTACTGCAGCACCTGCTCCAGCCGCTGCAAGAAATTTTCTTCTGTTTATTCCGAAAGGTTTTTTCATATCTCTTTAGGTTCAAATTATTTCCGTATCTGCTTTATCAGCCAGATAATCAATAGCACAAGCACGACTAGCAGCAGCCCCCAAAAGAGCCACATCCAGCCACCTCCGTGCATCCCAAATCCTGATCCCTGATCCATCATAATTTTCTTGTTTTAGTTTTTACTTAATTCAGCCTTATCTTTCCTCATTTTCAAAAACCACTTTTCCCCCATGAAAATCAGTGATAGCAAAACAGCCGAAACAATAATGAGCAGCATGTCACTCTCCACTTTCATCCATATAAAAGCCGCCAAAACAACTAGGTCAAGCACAATAGTGGCCAAAAGTATTGCTCCGTTTGCCTTGATTTCTTTGCGTAAATATTTAAAAACGCCCCATTGTATAATGACGTCCATGATTAAATAAAAAATCGCACCTAAAGAAGCTATCCTACTGAGATCAAAAAATATGGTTAAGGTGATAGCGATAACTATGGTATATGTCAACATATGCTGTTGCAGGTTACCTGGCATCCCGAAATGTCTATGAGGTATCAACTTCATTTCGGTAAGCATGGCGGTCATCCTGGAAATGGCGAACACATTGGCTAAAACACTTGATACGGTAGCAATGATGGCGATTCCTACGGTGAACCAGAGGCCATATTTTCCAAAAGCAGGCCTGGCCGCTTCAGCCAGGGAGTAGTCTTTGGTTTCTATTATTTTTGGAACGGAAAGGTTGACCGATACAGCGAATGCTACCAGCAAATAGACAATTGTACAGATAATGAGAGATATCCATATCGCTCTTCCTACGTTTTTGTGAGGCTTCACAATTTCTTCACCACTATTGGTGATGGTGGTAAATCCTGCATAAGCCAGAATTGAAAGCGCAAGAGCACCTAAATAACTTCCGATGGAGTAGTTGCCTGAAATTTCTTTTGGAACAACTTCGCCAAATGAAAAACCGGCTGCCCAAAGCCCTCCAATGGCAAAAATGGCTATACCGCCAACCTTGACTATTGCCATCACAAAAGAAACTCTGTCGATGACCTTATTGCCTGAAATATTGATCAAAAAAGTGATAATCAATAAAATTACACCCAGTAAAGGTATCCAAAAATCATGTTGATTTCCATCAAATAACTGCATGGTATAAGAGCCAAAAGTCCTGGCTACCAAACTCTGGTTAATGACCATGGCGAAAGCCATCAATAGAGCAGCCACTGCCGTAATGATACCTTTACCATAAGCTTTCTTCAAGTACATAGCTATCCCTCCGGCTGAAGGATAAGCATTTGACATTTTTATGTAAGCATATGCACTAAACCCAGCGATTATTGCTCCAACCAGAAAGGCAATAGGAAACAATGATCCGGATAATTCAGCCACTTGCCCCAGCAGGGCAAAAATGGCTGCTCCAATCATAACCCCGGTACCAAGTGATATAGCTCCTGTGAGTGATAGGCTATTCTTCTTATATTTTCCCACTATCTAATTGGTCTTTTCCAGTTCAGCTTTTCTTTCTTCAAACTCGGTTTTATTTATTTCTCCTTTGGCATAGCGGTTTTTCAATATTTCCAGCGCAGAGCTTTCGTGGTTGGATTGATTGGTTCCTTTTTGAAAGATACCACCTCTCCCTAGCACGACAATCAGAACGATGACGAGTATCACCCCGATAATCCATCCGTACATCATAATTTGAGTGTTTTAATTGTATGTAATACCGGGAACCCCAGGCAATTGCGAGGCTTCCCGGCTGTAATTTTTAACCTGGTGTTACCTGAAATGGTACTATTGTTCCATTTCTTTATTCATGTCCATAGAAGTCGTATCATTCATCATATGTTGGTCAGACTGTTCGTTCTCATGCATGTGGTCATTATCGCCTTCCATCATTTCGGTTTGGTCATCATCCATCATATCGCCATGATTCTGGTTTTCGTCATGTTGTTGCGTGGTGCAAGAGATTGTAAGTGAGGTGACAAACAATACGATGAGTATTTTAACAAATTGATTTATTGAATTTTTCATAGTTTTCTGTTTTAGGTATTTAAATTATTGCCTATACCTGAGCTGCTTTTGGAAAAAGATGCTACTGGGCAAGGTATCCTCCGTCAGCAGGTAAATATGCTCCATTGACAAAAGAAGACTTCTCGGTTGCAAGCCAAAGTACAAGCTCAGCTATCTCATCTGGTTCCCCCAGTCTTCCCTGCGGATGAAGAGAGGTAATTTGTTCCATCTGTTCATCATCCAGATTATTCTCCAAAAGCGGGGTTTTGATAAATCCGGGACCAATGGCATTGACTCTGATCCCTTGTTTGGCATATTCCAGTGCGCCATTTTTGGTGAGTCCAACTATCCCATGTTTGGCAGCGACATAGGCACAACTGGAGGCAAAACCAACTTGTCCGAGGATTGAAGCCATATTAATAATAGTACCTCCACCGTTTTTAAGCATGGCCGGAATCTGGTACTTCATTCCATAAAAAACACCGGATAAATTAATGGCTATGGTTTTATCCCACGACTCTACACTGTATTCACCGATCAATGCACTTTCTCCTCCAACACCCGCATTGTTTACGGCAATATCCAGGCTTCCAAATTTGTCCATTGTGGCGTTAACCATATTAGAAACATCTTCAGCATTGGATGTATCAACTTTGATAAAAATTGATTCTATCTCGTGGGTCTTCAGCTTTTCTACTACTGCTTTCCCCTGTTTTTCATCAATATCCGCCACTACTATATTTGCACCGTTTTTGGCGAGAAGTACTGCAGTACTTTTACCAATCCCTGATGAAGCTCCTGTGATTATTGCGGTCTTTCCTTATAATAACTGTTCCATTTTTCTGTTTCTTTAAATTCAAACTCTCATTAAAGACTTTCAATCACTGACCTTAGCTTAGACTGTATTTCTTTGGCTATTTCAGCCAGTTCCTTATTATCTACCGCCTGCATGGAGGCAACCGGATCCACTGCTGCGACCTCTATACCATCATCACTTTGTTGAACGATTACGTTACAGGGCAACATCGCTCCGATTTTATCTTCAGCCAGAAGTGCTTTATGAGCGAAAGGTGGATTGCACGCACCCAAAATTCTGTAAGGGCGAAAATCTTCATCCAATTTTTTCTTCAGTGTCTCTTTCACATCAATTTCAGTAAGGATACCGAACCCTTCTTCTTTCAATGCATCAGTAACTCTTTCTATAGCCTCATCGAAGCTGATATTTTTCAGTTTTTTTTCGTGATAATATTTCATGACATGTACTTTTTAGTTCTGTTATAGCTTAATGGTTTAGCGACAAAAACTCTGTAACAATTGTTACATTAGAGTTCGATACCTGATTATTCATTCAGATTTCTGGTTTCTTGATCAAGTTTACCCTCGAACTTAGGTACAGGCCTGTTTTTCTTTTCCTCTTCTGTTTCTACTACACCGTTTTCTCTGATGTCATTGATCAACCATTGCATTTCCATGATTTCCCTGCGTTGGGCTTTGATGATTTCGTCAGCGAGTTCCCTTACTCGTACATCTTTTATTTGAGCACGCTCACTCGTTAAAATAGCAATTGAATGATGTGGAATCATACCTTCCATGTAGTCAACACCTGTGACGGTAACCTGACTTCTCACCAGTCCAATACCACCGGCAATGAGCAAAACACCCAACGTAATGATCGCGATATTGGCACTACGCTTCTTGTACATATTAAGCATAAACAATAGCATGATGATAATCATGGATCCGGCCATAATCAGCGTCATAAAAAGCCTTGTTTCACTAAACCAGAAATGATCAATAATCTGGTAAGAGTGGGTGTACATTAAAAAAAACATTGCTACCATTGCGGTTGCAATCATTGCAAAAAATTTAGCGTAATTGTTGCCGTGTTTCTGTTCGTTTTGCATCTTAATTGATTTTGATTAGGTTATTAATTTATCCACTTAGTATAGTGTGTTCTTATTATTTAAAATCTGACAGATAAGCCTCCCCCAGCTCCGAAGCGATTATCGTAACTGGCCATCAGGGAAAAATTTCTGGATAGAAAGTACTCCACTCCGGCTGACCATGTAGTTTCACCTTTGTAGTCTACAGGCTCATCACTCCCTTCCTCTGTCAAATTATTAACCAAGCCGAAATCAGCCTGGTATTCGTAGTTGCCAAATATGGCGGTTCGTGGGAAGATCATAATCTCCCGGCTTACCCTGATTTCAGGCCGTAATTTGTTATCCATCCTTACATCCAGGTTGAACATATAAGGAGTGAAAAACCTAATACCGGCAATTGCCGTGACAGAAAGATCATCTAAGCTGTTCTGAATTTCGTTCTCTACGTTCACCCCGGCAAAAACCCTGAAATAGTCATAGAGATATCTTTCATAGGTGAATTCGGCTTCCATATTTTCATTATAACCCACTTCAGCATTTAGGTTAAACTGATTTCTTATGTTAGAAGACACAAGGTTGATTTCTGTCATGTGTGAAGCGACATCAGCCATGCCCCAGCTGTAGAAATGATTGGCCTCCCCAAATAAAATCTCAGCCGGATATTTTTCCAATCGGGGATCACGCTCTGTGCCATAGCTTACTGCTCTGGCCATACCACCAATCATGTGATAGAGTACATGGCAGTGCAGGAACCAATCACTATCTTCATTAGCATCAAACTCAATTACCGTTTTTTGCATAGGCGGTACATTAACTGTGTGCTTTAAAGGAGAATAATCACCATGCTTATTGATTACCCTGAAAAAATGGCCGTGAAGGTGCATGGGATGGTGCATCATGGTCAGGTTATTGAAGGTGATGCGCACCTTTTCGCCTTTGGAAATCTTGATCATGTCGGCCTCAGACAAAGGGACACCGTTCATGCTCCAGATGTAGCGCCACATGTTACCGGTAAGGTTGAGCAAGATGTTTCTTACCGGCTGATTGTCATCAATTACAGTGCTGGCAGGAGCTTTCAAATAATCATAATTGTATTCGGAGAACATATTCATACCAGCCATTTGGTCTTCCGATTTTGATACTTTCATTTCCATGTCTTGTTCATGGCCCATTTGTGAATGATCCATGTTTTGCTTAATGCCCTCCATTTGGGTTTCCTGCTGGTTGTTCATGTCATGATTCATTTTGGAATGATCCATACCCTCCATTTTCATGTCACCATCCATCTGCATACCCCAGTTGTTCATCATCTCATCGGGTTCTTCATTACTGGGGTTGAATTTCATAGCGGGGGCTCCCATTCGCATATTCATTTTGGCCATTTGTTGCATCATCTTGATCTTATCCGGCCTTTCTACCACGGGGGCAGCTAAAATTTTTCCTTTGCCGAGATAAGCCTGGGAATGACCAGACCCATCCTGGGCCATTGCTCTAAATTCAATCTTACCCTCGTTCGGAATAGTGACGATAAAATCATATGTTTCAGCTATGCCAATAAAAGTCTTATTGCGCCTCACCGGTACTACATTTAGTCCATCGGCAGCTACCAATAAGGGGGCTTCCCCACCAAAGGTCATCCAGAATTGCGAAGAGGCTGCTCCGTTAATAATGCGTAGACGCACCTTCTCTCCCGGCTCAAATTGTGGATATTCCTGCACTTCCTCCCCGTTGTTAAGAAAGGCAGGGTAATAGATGTCGGCAATGTCAGCACTTTCCATCCTTTGTCTCCAGAAATTTAACTGGGCACCAAAGGCCCCACGGGCAATGACCTGATTGAGCGGAGTTGCCGTACCTTTCTTGATATTATACCACTCGTTACCCCGCTTTAAATTGCGCAGCACATTCATTGGTTTTTGATTAGTCCAATCAGAAAGCACCATCACTAACTCCTTATCATATTCCAGAGTTTCCCCTTCTTTCGGGTCTATTATGATAGAACCATACACCCCACTTTGCTCTTGCAACATGGTATGGGAGTGGTACCAGTAAGTACCGGATTGTATCAGTGGAAACTCGTATTTTTGAGTTTGACCAGGTTCTATAGGCGGAGTAGTTAAATAGGGCACACCGTCATAAAAGTTGGGTAGTAGTAATCCATGCCAATGAACAGAGGTTTCCACATCCATCTCATTTTTTACATATATTACGGCATAATCACCTTCTTTAAACCGAATAGTGGGGCCTGGAATGCTGCCATTGACAGTCATTCCCATAGTTTCTTTTCCAGCTTTATTGACAGTTTCTTGTCTTATCGTTAGATTATATACTGTCGTGTCAGTTTGAGCCAACACCGATGAAGCGCCTAGGGTCAGTAATACTACAATTAGTATATTTTTTATTTTCATATATTTAATTTGTTGATTCTCTGATCTTTAGATTTTATTAAGGAAGTAACATACATCAACCCTGTTTTAGTTATGAAACTTCACTTTAGATGTATGATATTTTATCTTTCTAATATTGATGCGGAAATTCTTGCATTATCAACAAATACAAGAGGCTAGTTCAAAAAATCTTGCCAATGATAGCCAAATGACGTAAGTGCTTGATTTACAAAGTCTTTTGTAAAATTGAAAATGAAAGAGTATCCAAAAAGTGTATCAGGAATTACACATGGAAAAGCAGCCCGGAGTACATAAGGATTTCATTTATGTATTTATAGTATTGATATTCAGGAGCTTATAAAATTATATCCACTGAATGACCTGAAAATGTATAAAATGATTTCTTTTTTATACAAAATTCAGTCATAGGTCATCCAAAAATCCTCTGTTGATCCTTAATCTTTTTTTATAATCGGATATAGATAACCCTGTAATTCGCTTGAACTGGTTTGATAAATAGTGTACACTACTATAGCCCAATTGTAATGCAATTTCACTCACATTAAGCTGATCATAATCTAGTAACTCCTTTACCTTTTCAACCCGCAAAAGGATGTAGTATTTTTCCAGTGTATGCCCGGTCTGCTTAGAAAAAATCTTGCTTAGATAATTGTAATTCTTGCCAATTTCTGAAGAAACAAAATCCGATAGCTTTTTCGCATTTTTACCTTCCTGTTCTACATGCTTTAGGTAAACCAGCACTGCTGTTTTTGCTTCTTCTGCCAATATGCTGTCTGCATCGTATAGCAGTTCAAACCCAAATTCTTTGAGCTTATTATCTACAATATGAAGTGTAATAGCCTCTGGCAATGTAACCTCGGCATAACCCAGCTTTACAGCTTGCACCTCAGCACCTAACGCCTTTAATTCATTTTCTACAACCATTATACACCGGGGACAAACCATATTTTTTATATGTAGTGTAGTTGTCATTTTACAGTAGCTTTATTTTTTCGGTATGGAAGTTTTTTGACCTTGCTCACTGTAGGTGAAGAAATGTAAAATAACACGAATCCTGATAGTACCGTCAGTAAGCCGAATGCAGAAAATGATCTTAGAAGCCAATTATTAAAGTCATCACGGCTCTCATAATCCATGGTATGCGTCATCCATAAGAAATCAAACCACCGCCAGCTTCTATGTCGTACCCGTTGAAAACTTCCATCTGTAGCCGATACGTAGGCCATTAGATTAGGCGATTGCTGATAACTAATCGCCCAGGCAGGTAAAGGCCGTTCTCTGTACTCGTGATGATCGGTAACTTCAGTTATGTACTGTGCCTCTTCAACCTTAAACTGATCGGCTACATGCTCATTAGCAATGGCAATTGCCTCATCCTTAGAAATATCATGCTTCAAGTCACCGGTGCTGGCATGAATAAGATATGTTTCATTAATCCAATAATAGGGCTCGCCATCAATGAACTTGAGCACTAAAGAGCTTACCTCGAGGGTTGAATCTATCTGATCCAGGCCAATTAGACCGGACACGGCATGCTCGGGGGGCGGTTTTAAAAAGTGATCACCGTGGATCTCGTCAATGTCTGTCCAGCTAAAGTATAATCCGCTTATTGTCCAGAATAAAAACTGAACACCTATGATAACGCCAAGGTAACGGTGTGTTTTTCTGATATAATAATTCCTGTTTTTTTTCATTCACCAATACATTTCCGATATGCCTCACCTTATGCTTTTGAAGCAGTCGTGAGGGCCATACCATTATTTTAAACTTAAGAGTAGAGCGGAAATAGAAGTATCTCTACTTCGGGTAATTCAGTAAGTAGAAATGATAGGCTAATTCAAAAATGACTGGATAAAGATTCGGATGTTAATATTCTTAAAGGGGGGAGCTTTAAGTCGTATCCATTTAATCCAGTGGTTGGTATTTAATAGGTATGTAGAGTAAGCAGTCCACAACTCATTGCTCACAAATACTTTCAACTCTTTCTGGCCCAGGTCAATCAGGCTAAATTCAACAGCCTTTTTGTACAGGTAAATTTGGCTTATTGAGTCACAGCACTTTTGTGTTGGACAGCAACCTCCCTTATCTTCCGAATCACTTTTTGTATGATGATCTTCATTACCTCTATGCGGTTTTGATAAATCACTTTCTTCATTGTGGTTATGCTGCTTAACCTCATGAACATCAGCTAATGGAGGGCAACTTACTTCTTCAATGCAGAAACAACTTCCCATGCCACAGGCAATACGAATAGCCCCGGTACTTACAAAAAGTACCAGTATAGCAATCACAAGGTTTTTATTTCTTACAAATTGAAGCATTTACCTGAAATGGATATTTAAATATAATAATTAAGCCGGTACATTTAAAGGTATACTTAATGCTTATCCAAATAAGCGTTATAGTTTCCTTCAGAAGAAAAATACAGGACTTCCCTTTGCTGTCCCGGTTTAAAAGCAATGAATGCCTCCGCTTTATCCACCTTTTCTCCTGAATAAGGGTCTATGGTGTACCGCACATTGTCGGTATTCTCTTTTATTTTGGCAACGCACATTTGGCAGCAGCCATAGTAGGTTTTACCTTCCGCCTCAACCGGAATTTGCTCTATGCCCATAAAGGCATCATTGACCATACAAACCAGTTCGTTCGGTATTTGCTCATTTTCCTTTACTTCAACCGGAATTCGGTTAAACACATCAGAAAATTGCCAGAAAAGGCCTCCAATGATTAAAAGGCCAAATCCAGAAAGTATTATTGTTGATTGTCTGTCCATAATTGAAAAGATTTATTGTTATATATACTCAGTATTAGACGGGCACCTTACCTGTATACACGACACCTTCTATCTTGTTAGTTATTTCTTAATTCCTTCATAATAGCAAAATGACCCTATCCTGGTATTGATAAAGGCCGTCTCTCGCACATCCGAGAAACCAGCCTCCCTAATGTAATCTGGTAGTAAACCTTTTACTTTAGCCGTAGTGGTTTTGAAACCGTCCAGCAACTGCACAGTGTAGAAAGCTATTCGCATCCATTGAGTTTTTGCCTTACCCCAATCGCCAATAATAAGTTTACTTCCAGGCTTCAGTACACGATGCAACTCCTTCAAGCTTTCCAGTTTGGCCACCTCATCTAACTGATGAAACACAAGACAGCTATAGGCCTTGTCAAATTCCGCATCATTATAAGGAAAAGTGCCACCGTCATAGAGCCGAAGATCAACACATATATCTCTATCTCTGAGCTTGGCGAAAGCTATACTACTGACCTTTGGGTCAATGTCCAATCCGTGAAAATGAGAATTGGGGGACTTTTGAGTAGCTAACACAAGATTAGCCCCAGTACCAAAACCAAATTCAAAAATCTTTTCATCAGGTTGGGGATTTAGCTTTTTGATCAGCAACTTCCTGAATTTCTTTTCCGGCATGGTCAGGCTAATAGTAGTATCATACAGTCCTGTCAGGAAATTATAACCTAATGCAGGGATAAATTTAGGTATTGTTTTACTCTCTTTGTTTTTCATTTTTTCTTTCAATTGCCTTCGTAATAAGTCCTCCCATCCTTGACTGACCAAACATTTGTGGGAACCAAATGCACAAAAGACACAACACTGATCAGTGGGTGTTACAATTTCACTTTCGCATTCCCTACAATAAAAACTCTGCTGACCCTTATCCATGGGTAACTTTTGAAGCTGTGTTGCACCACAAACAGGACATCTAAGCGCAGAATCAAAGAAGAACTGAGACATAAAAGTGATTTCAACATTTTGCTAAAGTAATTATGACCTAATTCTAGAGATTAGCTTAGCAGATGCCGGACTAATTTTGCAGATTTGGTGCCTGCAGGAAGAGTGGATGACCGACTGTTTGTACGGGCATACAGTCTCATATACCCACTCTTCAACAGGACTTAGCTTTATTTATCCTCCTCCTTATTCATTGCCTTTTCTTTGAAGAAACAGTGTGCCGCACATGCATGAAGCTTGTAGTTTTTATGCACGGTACCTAATTTGTGCCCTTCCGGATCAAGTATTTCACATTTATCCCCCAATTGTTTCGTCTTAAGAATTAGTACTCCATCGTTGTTATAATATTGGCCGCCTTTTTTTGCTTTACCGAGTGAATTTCCTTCCGCATCGTAAACTTTCCCGCCCCTTATGAAGCCAAGCTTTTTCCCTTCTTTATCAAAGACCATATCCTCTTTACTGATGTGCCCCAATTTTGTACCGCCATCATCTAAAACCTCACCCTTTGCATTAATATGAAGCTGTCGTTGATTCTTGTTACTTGCTTGAGCAAATAAGCCTTGTGCTACCAGGAGCATTCCTATCATGAATGCTACACTGAAAATGACATTTGTTTTCACAATACATCTGATTTGTTTCTGCATGAAAAGAAAGGTATAGGATTAAAAGTCCACTCCTTCCAATTCATGCAGGACTTAATTTTTAATTAATTGTTTCCTTCACACTCCCACACTTCAACATCTTATCTCCAAAATATGGGTTTTTGATTTCTTTTTGGTTTGATAACCAAAAAGCACCGGTGTTTCCATTGGCCATCGGGCAGTACTCCAGGTATATTTCACCCATTGAGAGTGTACTGGCTTTAACCAATGTTGTCATTTCGTTACTCAATGCAGCAAAGGCTTTTCGTTGGCCATCCAGGTTAGGAGCCGAAGCTACCTTACCTGCTTCGGCCTGTGCAGATTCGGTATTCTCTAAGGAAGCCAAAGACTTTTGAAGCTTATCAGCAGCCCCTTTAGCTTCATCCGGCTGAGATGCTACCAATGCCTCTTTGAGGTGAATATAATGGCCGTAAGCTTTGCTCATCGCTTCATCTTTGAACATTGGATCCATCTGTTGTCCACCGGATTGTTTACCATGCCCTGCATGATCGTGTTGTGCCAAGGCCCCGAAGGCTGCGAAAGCCAGAGCCATCATTAGAACTGCCTTTTTTCTCATTACATTTTTCATTTTATTGATTTTTAAAGGTTAAACATTTGTAGAATGGCTATCACAACCACTATAAGAATGACGATTCCCCAGATGATCCGAGAAAACCATATTTTTAATTTTGATGGGGGCTTTTCATCCCCCGTTTTGCAGCATTCCTTCATTTGATTGTTGATTTCACTTCACCACAAGTAAGCATGGCCTCTCCGAAATACGGATTGCGAATCTCCTCTTCGGTGCTTAGCCAGTTAGCTCCTTTGTTATTATCCGCCATAGGGCAGAACTGCACATAGAGTGTTTTCTCCAATGGGTTGAAAGCTTTGGTCAAATCAATCATCCCTTCAGACACCTGTTGGAATGCTTTACGCACAGCCTCAATATCTTTCAAATGCTGTACGTGTTGCAAGGCATTTTTCAAATCACTGCTATGGTCCATCCACGCATTATGTGATGCTCCGGTAAAAATTGACATTTTCACTGCATCCAGTTTTGCTTTCAACTCATTAGCCGCACTCTGAGCCTCAGCTAAATTGTCAGCTACTAGTGCATCCTTGAAATTCAGGTATTTCTCATAAAGAGGCTTTAATGCATCTTTAGCTTTTTGGTTGATTGAAACAGATTTTACTTCCGCTTTTTTCCCAGGTGTGGAGGTTGAAGAAGAAGCCGACATCTCCATACCCCCATGATTATGGCCTGTCATGGCCGGGCCACCCTCAGGGTTCATCATGCTCGGTTTCCCTGCCAGTTGAGCCGCTGCATCAATGCTGAAGGTGCCATTGACTGCTATTTCCTCACCTTCCTCCAGGCCACTCTCCACAATAAAGCTGTCACCTAAACCCGGCCCAAGCGTTACATCACGCATCATGAAACTTACTCCACTGCCGGAGGTATTTTTCACATAGACTACAGAGCGTTTACCCGTCCACATTACGGCTGTTTTCGGAACGATAACATTGTTGGACTTTTTCGGCAATGTAGCTTCTACCGTACCGGATGCAAACATTTCAGGTTTTAGCTGATTGTCTTTGTTGGGCACTTCTACCCGGGCTTTGGCTACCCGGGTTTTTGGATTAATTACCGGATCTAAAAAGCTTATCTTGCTTTCAAACGTTTGGCCCGGGAGTGATTGAACTGTAAACCGCACCTGGTCTCCCTTATTTATCCAGGGCATATCCGACTCATACACATCAAACAGCACCCATACGCGTGATAAATTTGCAATCTCATAAATAGGCTCTCCTCGCTTGATGTAGTCACCCACATTAACATTTTTGCTCAACACATAGCCTGAAATGTCTGCCGTAATTGGAAATTCATCGGAAGGGGTACCACTTTCTAATATTTTATCTATCTGACTGTCTGAAAGCTTCCAGTTTTTGAGTTTTGCCCGGGCTGATTTAAATAATTGTGG